>NVVL01000003.1 GCA_002402195.1 Rickettsiales bacterium
TTTAGATTAAAATTATCGAGTAGTTTAGCATATTAAGAGGTCGAATGATAGGGCAAAATAGCAAAAGCCCAATTCATAAGCAGGGCAACCGTATTAAAAAGGTAGCAAAACATTGCGTAAAGTGTTAATAAAGAGTCATTAGGCAGTCCGGTCTCATTTGGGGATAGAAAACAGTCTGCACTGGGTGCTTGATGTAACTTTTAACGAAGATCAGTCCCGCATAAGAAAAGGCCACGTACTAGCCAATATCGCCGCCGCGTGCGCATATAGCTCTTAATATGCTCAAACCAGTGCAAAAACTCTGCTGGAAGCACTAGCATAAAGGGATTGCGCAAAGCTGCAGGATGAGATGAAGATACTTTTCTGACTATATTAACTCAGCATTTTTAATGCGGTTGTCCTGTGGACGTAGCTTCTTAAAGCAGCAAGTATTTTTTGTTCAAACAGCTCTGGCGCTAGGTCACTTCACTTTAGTTTAAGATTCTTTTGAGCGGTAGCATTCCCTTGATCGGCAGCTTTTCTATACCATTTGGTAGCTTTGGTAAAATCTTTAGTTACTCCTTTTCCTGCAGTATATAGAACACCAAGATTATTTTGAGCATCAGCATTCCCTTGATCGGCAGCTTTTCTAAACCACTTGAGTGCTTGAGTAAAATCTTTAGCTACTCCCTCTCCTTTAGCATATTGAACACCAAGATTATTTTGAGCAAGAGCATAGCCTTGCTTAGCAGCTTTTCTAAACCATTTGACTGCTTGAGTAAAATCTTTAGTTACTCCCTCTCCATTAACATATCGAACACCAAGATTATTTTGAGCAAGAGCATAGCCTTGATCGACAGCTTTTTTCAACCATTTAGCAGCTTTAGTAAAATCTTTGGTTACTCCCTCTCCATTAACATATTGAATACCAAGATTATTTTGAGCAAGAGCACACCCTTGTTCGGCAGCTTTTCTATACCATTTAGCGGCTTGAGTAAAATCTTTAGCTACCCCCTCTCCTTTAGCATATCGAACACCAAGATTATATTGAGCAAAAGCATGACCTTGATCAGCAGTTTTTCTAAACCACTTGACTGCTTGAGTAAAATCTTTAGTTACTCCCTCTCCATTAGTATACAGAACACCAAGGTTGTTTTGAGCATCAGCATGACCTTGATCAGCAGCTTTTCTGTACCATTTGACTGCTTTAGTAAAATCTTTAGTTATTCCTTCTCCTTTAGCATATTGAACACCAAGATTATATTGAGCAAAAGCATCTCCTTGATCAGCAGCTTTTCTGTACCATTTGACTACTTGAGTAAAATCTTTAGTTACTCCCTCTCCATTAACATATAGAATACCAAGATTATATTGAGCATCAGCATATCCTTGATCAGCAGCTTTTTTAAACCATTTGACTGCTTGAGTAAAATCTTTAGTTACTCCCTCTCCATTAGCATATAGAATACCAAGATTATATTGAGCATCAGCATATCCTTGATCAGCAGCTTTTCTGTACCATTTGACTGCTTGAGTAAAATCTTTAGTTACTCCCTCTCCATTAGCATATTGAACACCAAGATTATATTGAGCAGTAGTATCTCCTTGATCAGCAGCTTTTTTAAACCATTTGACTGCTTGAGTAAAATCTTTAGTTACTCCCTCTCCATTAGCATATTGAACACCAAGATTATATTGAGCAATAGCATCTCCTTGATCGGCGGCTTTTCTATGCCATTTAGCAGCTTTGGAAAAATCTTGAGCTATTCCCTCTCCATCATAATAACATAAAGCGAGATCAGCTTGAGAAGTAGCATCCCCCTGGTTGGATAATTTTTCTAATTCTTTTATGTTAGCGCAAGAGGGGTTTGCAGTTGCGTCGTTGCACGAAATAATTGTTAGTAATGCAAGGAAAGAAATCGACTTAACTAGAAAGTTATTGATTTTTTTAAGCATAGACGCATTATTTTTAGATTAAAATTATCGAGCAGTTTAGCATATTAAGAGGTCGAATGATAGGGCAAAATAGCAAAAGTCCAATTCATAAGCAGCTTCGTGCTGCGTACCCTGTGCCACGCGCCTTGTGCTCCGACGTCCTGCATCCCAGCATTTTTATGCAGAATTAGCTGTTTCTTTCAGTTTATATAATATATCCAAGGCTTCTCGGGGGGAGAGTTTGTCGGGGTTGAGGGTTGATAATTCTTCTGCAAGCTCTTGATATTTAGAGGGGGGTGCGTTTTCAGAGGCCATGTCGAATAAGTTCATATTATAAGACTCTCCGCGCATTAGCTCTTTGCTTGATTTGACCGAGTCTTTCTCGAATTTTTTTAGCAAATCAGTCGCTTTTCTTATCACCGACTTAGGCAAACCCGCAAGCTCTGCAACATGCACGCCATAAGATTTGTCTGCTGAGCCTTTTTTTATCTTATGCAAAAATAAAATACGCCCGTCAGAATCATCTATCGCAACGGTGTAATTTGCCAAAGCGGGCAATATATCCTCCATGGCGACTAGCTCGTGATAATGCGTTGCAAACATGCAGCGAGCCCTGAGCTTGTCATGTATATGTTCAAGCACCGACCAGGCAATAGCGACCCCATCATAGGTTGATGTTCCACGCCCGACCTCGTCCAAGATAATCAGGGATTTATGGGTGGCTTGGGCAAGAATCGCCGATGTTTCCAGCATTTCTAGCATGAAAGTGGACTGGCCTTTATTCAAATCATCACCAGCGCCAATTCGGCTGAATATTTTGTCAACCACACCGATTTTGGCAGAGCTTGCTGGCACATAAGAGCCAATTTGAGCAAGGATTGTAATAAGCGCATTCTGCCTTAAATATGTGCTCTTCCCAGACATATTGGGCCCCGTGATGAGCCAAACACGCTCATCCATGGATAGATGAGAGTCATTATGCATAAAAGACTCAGCTGATTTTTTGAGTATATTCTCAATTACAGGGTGTCTCCCGGCCTTGATTTCAAATCTCATATCATCCGAGAGTTCAGGAGCGCAATAGTTATTCTCGTGCGCGATGATAGCAAAATTACAATATACATCCAGCAGGCTGATTGAACCTGCCAGCGCCAATAATAATTGTTGATTATCGACAAGTTCCATGCAGATTTTAGCATAGATTTCCTGCTCCAGGCTCACTACCAGCAGCTTGGCATTGACCATATTGCTCTCCAGCTCCTGCAGCTCTTTTGTGGTATATCTGATTGAATTTGCGGTTGTTTGTCTATGGATGAAGTTCTCGCCCAGGATTTTATCTGCATGCCGTGCGGTGATGTCAATAAACAGGCCAATCACGTTATTATTATTAATTTTTAGCGTATCAATCCCGGTTTCTTGGCGATATTTATCGCGCAATTTCTCCACCGCATCTTGACCATTTTCTATCAGATCATGAAGCTCGGCTACTTTTGGGTGGTAATTTCTGTTGATAATTCCACCATTGCTTATAATATTCGGCGCGTCTTCGCGGATAGATTCTGCAATAAGATCGTGCAAACTGCTCATTCCAAGGAGGGGCTGCGTTATTTTTTCTATGTTCTCCGGCAAAGTTACGCCCTTTTTTGCAACAAATTCAGCCTGAATCTGTTCGGCGATTTCTATCGTATATTTGATGCTAAGCAGGTCTTTCGGAGTTCCTCTGCCCATATTAAGCCTGGTGAGACAGCGCTCCAAATCCCCCGTTTGCTTCAGGGATTTACGGATTATTTCAGTGAGGGGAATGTCATCATAGAAAAATTTAGTAACGCTCAAACGCTTATTAATCGCATCTATCTCAATCAGGGGTGCGGATAAATAACTGTTCAGTAGCCGGCTGCCGGTTTTGGTCACGCTATTATCGATGCAGCTAAGCAAGCTACCGCGCACGCCGCCGCTCAGAACCGCGTTAATCTCCAAATTACGGCGAGTTGAGGCATCTATGCTCATAAATTTGTTATAATTCAAGATTTTAGGCTTTGGGAGCTTGGGCAAATTCGCTTTTTGGGTTAAGGAAATATACTCGATAATACTCCCAACGGCCGAGATTTGCTCCATAGTAAGCTGCCCGATGGCGGCAAGATCGCTGATTTGATAAAAATCCAGGATATTTTTTTCACATTTTTTAGCTGAAAAGAAGCTATCCACCTGAAACGATATGCGCATATCAAGCTGAGTTCCAATCACCGAGGCTAGCTCGCCAGATCTATATTGCTCGCTAAGCAGAATCTCCTTCGGACGAATGCGGGCAAGCTCATTGATAATTTCCCTCTCTGGCACGGAGATCACCGAGATTTCAGAAGTCGATAAATCAACTGAAGATATCCCCGCATTTCCTTTCTTATCAATCGCGATGCTGACCAAATAATTTGGCTCTTTTGCATCCAGCAGGGACTCTTCTAAAATCGTTCCTTGCGTGATAATCCGGGTGATTGACCTGTTGACAATAGCCTTGTAACCACCGCGCTTTTTGGCCTCTTCGGGCGTTTCCATTTGGTCACAAATTGCGACTTTAAACCCTTCTTCCAGCAGCTTGTTCAGGTAATTTTCCAGCGCATGATGTGGCACGCCGCACATCTCAATTGCCCGCTCGCCAGACTTGCCTCGTTTGGTCAGAGCGATGCCAAGGGTTCTACTTGCGGTTATTGCATCTTCATAGAATAATTCGTAAAAATCCCCCATGCGAAATAATAATAGGCACTCGATATTGGAGAATTTAATATCCAGATATTGCCTCATCACAGGGGTTGCTGCTGGGTAATTATATTTTTCTTTGAAATCTTCTATCCGCATCTCTAATGTTCCATCGCAAATTTGATTAAATATAAGTTTGCGAAAATCTTATTACTCTTTTCGCTCAAGTGCAATAAGATAAAACTCGCTGGACTCTTTACGGCTGGAATCTGGCTTAAAATGCTTCACTTTTTTGAAATTTTGCTTCACCATAGAAAGGAAATCCCCCTCCGCTCCACCGCGAAATATCTTTGCAATAAAATGGCCACCTGGTTTTAATATCGTCAGAGCAAAGACGAGCGCGTTCTCGCATAAATCCATGATACGCAAGTGATCCGTTGGGCTGTGGCCCGTAGTATTCGAGGCCATATCGCTCAAAACGATGTCCGCAAGGCGGCCATCCAGCGCATCTGTGATCATCTCTTTTGCCCCATCTTCGAAGAAATCTTTTTCAAAAGAGATAACGCCAGCGATATTTCCTATCGGCAGTAAATCGATCGCTATTAACTTATTCTTAGCGCTAGCTGCATCGGAACGAATGATTTTCGCAGCTACTTGGCTCCATCCGCCAGGGGCTGCACCAAGGTCAACCACATTCGCACCAGCTTTCAAGATATTGAACTTCTCATTAATCTCAATCAACTTATATGCCGCCCTTGAGCGATAGCCATCCAGCTGAGCTTTTGCAACGTAGGGGTCATTTAATTGTCGCTTAAGCCACCTTGTTGAAGAGGGTTTTCGTCTTTTTGCGGTTTTAACTCTGGTAAACTTACCGCGATATCCTGATGATGTCATAATTTATATTTTTTTTGTAGAATAATGATCCAGCACGGAATTCACAAAGCCAATTTCACCTTCATCCAGCATATCGCTTGCGATGTCTGTATATTCGTTAATGATAACTTTTCGCGGGGTTTCTGGGAAATATTTGATCTCACAAATAGCCACGCGCAGGGTTGCTGTCAGTAGTTTTGGCATTTTCTGCAAGGTCCATTCTTTGGTAAGATGAGTCTCTATTATAGCATCAATCTCCTCTAGATTCTCGTGAGAAAACTTCACTAATTCCTTTAAATGATTATAGCTCGGACGAGGCTTGAGTTTGCTTTTGCTATCGAGTTCATAATCGCTTTTGATGTCTTCGTTTTTGTAGAAATCAATAAGCTTCAAAAGAAGGGTTTCTATATCAATGTCATTCTCGCCATCTTCATATTGATACATAGTTTGAATCGCAGCAATTCGTGATATTGATTTCGTGTTTAATTGTGCTTTAAGCATTATATAAGTAGTTCCATTAGGGTTAATGTTAAAAAATAAATGAGCTTATTTCCAAATAGGGGCAAGTTATCATCCAATCAGTTTATGAATATTACAATCAATTCAATTTGACGAGTATTCTTAAGCTATTTAATCGGTATTCTAAGCTATTTGAATCTTTTCAGCAAGCAAAACCTGTTTCACAAGGGGGATGGTGATTTTTCGTTTGTTTTCCAATGCAAATTTATTAATAGCCTCCGCGGAATTGATGATCACTTGAAACTCACGCGCCAGGTTTTTAATCAAATACTCCACCACATCCGCACCGATCACCACAGAGCGGTTTGAAAAAAGCTTGAATATCAGAATCTTCAGCAGCTCATCATCCGGTAATTCTATGGATATTTTGTTCGATGCGTTAAGCCGGGAAGACAGATCCGGCAGCTTTATCTCCGGGAGGCTTGCCTCGTGGAGACTTCTCTCGCGGAGACTTGTCTCGCGGAGACTTGCCTCGTGGAGTTTTCTGGTCGTTATTAGCAGGTACTTGCTGTGCTCGTGGATGATGTTGAAATGATGTAAAAGCTTTTCCTCTTCCCAACTCTCGTCGAAATCATCGATAATAAAAGCGCTATGGTTGGCGATTATGTTTTCCGTCAGCTCATGCATTTTCTTAATAAATAAAGCGCCAGATTTTGCCGCCCAGCGCCTCGCTAGAAAGGTTTTGCCTGACGATTTTGCACCCTCAATGATCAGCACCCTCGCATAAGGCTCAACGCCTGCAAATTCTGGCCAATGCATCAAGGCATTATAGGCAGCTTTGTTGGAAGATGACTCAATATATTCATTTGGGTCATAATCATTGCCGCTACTAAAAGGGAAGGTTGTTTGGTTCATATTGATATTGCCCGCCTAATTCTTATATATTTGAGTGGATTTATAATAGCCAATCAGGTGAGAAAGAAATACTTTCACTATCCCAGCAATCGGAATCGCAAACATCACCCCCAAAATACCGAATAAACTACCACATGCAAATACAGCGAAAATTATCCATACCGGATGCAAACCTATTCGGTCTCCTATGATTTTGGGAGCTAAAACATACCCTTCAACTGAATGGCCTATGAAAAATAATAGCGTGACATAAAGCAGCTCCACGCCATAACCAAAGCTGAAATAGCAACTCACCATCACCAAAAGGAACGATACTAATGCCCCGATAAATGGGATGATGATCAGGAATCCAGAAAGAACCCCTAGAAGCAGAGCGAAATCTACTCCGATTATCTCTAAACCGATTATATAGTAAAGTGCAAGCATTAAACAAATATTCAGCTGCCCCCGGATATAGGCAGAAAGCAACTGATTTATCGAGGTGAAAATCTCCCGAATTTTACTCTTTCCGTGCTTGGGTAACATAGACTCTATCGCTTTTATAATTTTTGGCCAATCTCTGAGGAAATAATAAAGGATAATTGGCATTAATGCAACGAATGTAAAGAAATTTATCGTAGCTAGCGTATAGTGCCATAAATGATTCGCCAGCGATGCAAACATGGAAAAGGCAGTGTTGATAAAGCTTTGCAGGGAGTCTGATACCTTGTCTGCAAGCTCCGGGTCAATATCATTCAAACGGGCAGACCAAGAGGTTACGCTCGCCTCGAAATTATCCTTATATTGCGGAATTTTCCCCAAAAACATGGCAAATTGCTTGAAAATAATCGGCACAACCAGCACAATTACCGTAACAAAACTACTCAGGAATAATATGAAAACTCCAAATGTAACGATAGGCCTGCCCAGGTTAAAACGTTTGCAGTTTGTCTCTATTGAGGGCTGCAGCAAATATGCAAACATCAGCGCAACCAAGAAGGGGGCAATCGTGCTTGAGAGCACATACATCAAGCCGCCAATCAGTAATAAGGAGGCGCACCAAAATATTACTTTATTCATTTATCCACCTTTTTTAATATCTATCAAATTATATAAATTTCCATGGATTTTATAGCTGAGTCCGTTTAAGTATAACCCCTCTGCCAGCGCGTATTCGCTAGAACTAGTATATATAAGGATTTTATACCGGCTCTCATAGCTGTGCGAAATTTTAAAGCTTTCAATTTCTTTAACCGCGGCAAGTTTAGCGGTAACCAGATCTAGCTCCTCTTGGTCAAACACGTCAATATCCATCATGATTTGCTTCAGATCAGCCATGGGATTATGAAAAACATCCTCATTTTCCGCCATTTCTTCCGGCTCTGTGGTGCGAGTTTTGCCCTCTGAGTCAATTAATTTGGTAACAATCAAATCAATTGTGTTTGCGATATCGCTCCAATCTTTCAGATCATAATCCTTTTCCGTAATCATAGACTCTTCTTCTTGCCCATGAGCATAATGCCTGACGCGCAGTAAGCTTTTGGCTGTGCGGCGGTTAGTGAAAAACTCACCTGATATGATGATTACTTTCTTGAATAATTTTCCATGAAAAATCTTAGTGAAATCGTCGTAATTTAGCTCGCGTAGATTCGCTGAATTGATCTTATTCTCTAAATATAATGTCTTCTCCGGATAGAAAATTTTATACTCATTTAAAGAATCTCTGTGCTCACCCCAAATATCGTGCCATTTTTTGTCGTCATTCCATACATTCAGGGTGATTCCTTGCTTTAATACCGGTATTATCAAAGCTTCATAGAATAAATCATTAATCTCCTCATTGCCATATTCCAGCAATAAATTATACAGCTTCCCCTGGTCGTAGGAATAGGTTACTGTTGCGATATATTTCTCGCTTAAACTCAGCTCATCAGCAATAGTGATTGGCTTGAATACTTGCCTCAGATCTTCATAAGGAACGGGAGATAAATCATCTGTGGGGATGTTGATTTTGTCTGCAACCAGGAACAAAGCTCTCTGCATTCCAAGCTCATGAGCCTTTATCCTAGCTTCGTGCTTGTTGTTCCCCGAGGCTTCTATGAATATTTCCGAAATCACCCCAGTATTTGCAAAGCTTTGAGGAGGGCAAAAACATAGCGCAAAAACAATCAGCAAAAAGCAATGAGCTAAACTAGAAGGGCACGCGAGGTTAGCAGCCTGCGCTGCATCAGCGGCCGGAGCCAGGCTCGTGCTTTTTGCTTTATTGTTATATATATGATTTTGCACTCTTTGAGTCTTCACTATTGAATTCCATCATTCTAGCTGCCTTTGGCAACAACCACCGCGGCTGGCCGTATTAATCTGTTTTTAATTTTATAACCCATCTGCATAGTGTTTACGATTGTACCTTCTTCTTGATCTTCTGTCACTATTTGTGAGATAGCATGATGCAAGTTATAGTCAAATTTATCTCCAGAGTGCGGCGAAATTGAGTCTAGTGAGTGTTTTTTAAAAGCAGACTCCAACTCCTGCTTGGTCATCTTCACACCTTCTACTATATTTTTAGTATCATCAGAAAGATTTTCTGGCAAATGCTCCAGCGCTCTTGATAGATTATCAATAACTGGAACCAAATCTTTAGCAAAGCTGAAAATCGCATATTCCCTTGCCTCTTGCGAAGATTTAGCAGCGCGAGTGCGGATATTCTCAGACTCTGCCAGCCCGCGCAGAACTTTGTCTTTAAGAGAGTCAATTTCAGCAAGTAGTTCCTCCCTTGTCCGCGCATCAGGCTGGTTTTGAGTGGTTTCTTCACTTTGATAGCTGCTCTCGGCTTGACGTGCGCCCTCATTTTGATTAGAGCTCACATTTTCCGAAGCATTTTCATTTTGATAGGCGCTTTCCGTTTTGTCTGTGTTTTCTGCGCCCGCACCCTCTGCTGGAGCATTTTCAGATTCGGATACAAATGTAGGATTTTCTAAATTATCTACAAAATCCACAAATTCCCCAGGAGCCTCTCCTTTATTTATTTTCTCAAATACATCGTCCAGGATAGATCCGTTATCTTCTTTTTCCATATTTCAATCTTCATTTATCATTATTAGCTATAGTCCTTCATGAGGATTATATAATATGAGATACGAATAATTCAAGATGTATGAGTTAAATATAACGCAAATCATCTTGAATATTCCGGGGTGCTTGTGGCTGCTGGCTAAGAATAAAGGTTGCGAGTGGTTATTATTATGAGGTTCATACGGATACAGAGTCAGAACCGGTGTCAGAATCAGAGCCTGCCCCTGCTGCTGCATCACCTGCACATGGGACGTCAGGATTAGGTAGCTGGATGAGTTCTAATTCCTCTGGTGGCGCGGATGGCGGAGCTTCATATTCGGAGGAGAGGGAGTCATTTACCCTCAATAACTCATTAGGAATCACATACCAATCTGGGTTTTCTAGTATGTTAAGAAGCAAGCCTTGGAACCGTTGAACACTATTATCTATAGCAGTTTCCAGATTGTTCTGTGGCTCGGGTAGGCTACTTTCATAATCAGGGTTTGAGTTCCCAAGCAAGTCGTTAAAAGCAGCGCTACCTGTGGTGCTCAGGTGATCCAGATAGGTTGGGAGTCGTGTTGCTCCTGAAAGTGAGCGCACAAACTGTATCAGCTTCGATACTTCTTCGCATAATTCTCTGTGAGCACGGCTAAGATTTGGCGGGGTATCTAGTGCGCTCTGGGATATGGGCTCATCACTGGTGTTAGTTAACAGCTTAAATAAATAGAGGTAAGAAGATATACCTATGTCAGTTGCCGGATATTCGCTTGCTGCTGCGCTCTGCTCATCTGCATATTGCGGGTGCTCTGCTAGTTTTTGGCTGTAAGTTTGAGCAAGCTCCAGGCCTTCTTCATTATACTTTGCTGCACCAAGCAAGATGTTTAATGCAATCATTATTAACTTGGTGTCTAGGTCTCTGCTGTTTTCAGGTAGATCTGATATTAATATTTTTTTAGATATTTCATGCACAATTGGAGCGTATAATTTTTGCGCTGTTTGATGCTCAGTACTAACATCCATTTCAGAGATTGCTTGTTTAACTGTGTGTTTTGCATTATCGTCACCTAGCATCAAATTTACATAGAGACAGTATAAATTTAAACTGCAACCTAACTCTGTTTGGAACTTGTCATCCATTAATCGAGCTAATTCCAATGCTTTGTCTATACTAGAACCAGGGGTATTGGGGTGTTGAATGCAATATTGAATCTGAAAGGGTATGATTTGAGCCAATTCTGTTAGGTTTGGTTGTAGCCCGTTGTCTTCTATAATTTTTAGAGCCTTCTTTAAAGCGTTATTTGAAGCATGTTCGTTGGTTCCCAAAGAAGAGCGTAGTTTATAAAAATTAACCTTAGTTTCTGGTGTGCAACCTTCTATTGCACTCTGGGCTTTTAGCATATATTTTACTCTATCTCTAGGAGTGAAACTTTCTTTCTCAGCAGATAATATCCAAAATTGTGCTAAAGGTTCATGGTTACCCCAGGCGGCACATAGGTTAGTTACCTTATCTAGTAATTTCCCTTCTGTTTGGCCATAAATAGATATAATTTTTCCTAGATAACATAAATAGTTATGTGCGATAATTCTATTTGTAGAGTTGTTAATATCATTAGTTAAATTATTTAAAAGAGCAACAAGACCATTTGCCACTGCAGGCAAAAGTTTGCATGACTCCTCCACATTATCTGATAAAAGCATTCTAAAATAATAACTTATTATACTAGATTCAGTTATAATTACAGGTGCTGTTGTGCTCGCTTCCAGTTGTACCTGCGGCATATCTGGAGACACTTTCTGTTCTAGCTCCATCGGAGGTGTTTCCTCTTGTGGCGCCATCAGAATCTCAGTTGTCAGAACCTTAAGGGGTTCGTATCCCTGGACGCGACTCATTATATTTTTTTTAAATGCTGCGTATGCATTTGATGGAGTAATAGCTTTGGGCTTATTTCCCGAACTATTAGCATGGCCCCTCAAAGGGTTTAGTTCGCTAGAAAAATCTCCCAGCAACGCCTTCTCTACATCCTTATGACCCCATAGCTCTAGGTAATGTATAACATTGTTGTGCTTATAGTCCACTCTTGTGGTAGAGGACATTCCATTTGTAGCACCTTCCTCTCTACCAACTGTCAGAAGATGCTTCAAAATAATCTTGTTGCCAATAATAGCTGCGATATGAAGAAAACTTAGCTTTACACATTCTTTTTGTCGCGCAGAAAATAATATTTCGCTATCATGAAATCGAACAGTGTAGGATAAATATGTCAAAAGATCTTCTACATTTTTGGGAAGCCTCTCTGCTGTGGTTGGTTCTGTATTGCTTGGTCTTGCAAGTTCTCTATCTGCAACATCTTGAGCAGGTTCAATGTCTGTGGGGGGTGGTTTTTTGAAGTTTAGGGTCTCTATAAGAAATGATGCTTCTATACCAAACATAGATTTGATAATGTCAGGTAGTTTTTTAGCAAGCAAAATTAAGGTTTGCAAGTTTCCATCTTGTACCATTGCCCTTATCCCAAGAGATCCAGCAACGTTCGAGGAAGCTACGTTAAATTGATGGAGTGATATTTCGAGTTGTTCGGGTGGGCATTCTAGAAGTTGGTTTTTGATGAAGAGGAAACCCTCAGATACTTTCTGAGCTTGTGCAAGAAAATTCTTACTCATTGTTTTCATCGTATCATCTATAAGGAAGGGTGTAATAGAGGTAGTCGCATCATTATCCGTTATCACTTCAGCCATTGTCACTTCAGGCGTTTTCGCTTTGTCCGTTATAACTTCAGCCATTATCACTTCAACTTTACTCATCAATCTAACCTATTTTTGATTTACTTACATTACCATAAATATCAGCATAAGAACTCATTGCTGGGAAACAGCTTAAAGAGCCATAAATCCACAAACACCTTTTCCCTACACTTTTTCCCTAATTATAGATTCAAAGACCACAATACACTTATACCTGAAGGCAGGTTATATATGCACTTGTCACAATTGTCTATAGAAAAAACAATCTTTTGTGCAATGTAATATTGACTAACAGAAATTCATTAAATTTTAGCGGTTCAGCTAGTTGTTCTGGCAGCGTATCTTCTTAGGCCTATCCGCATAGCTTCTTAAGCTCTACCCGTTTAGCTTAGCTTCCTAGAATCCATCACTAATTCTTCGGGGATTTTTTGGCCGTTTGCGAGGTTCAGGGTTAGTTCGCCTTCGGCTTGGTCTACGCTCAGGGCGAAGGCGTTTTTGGTTGGGATCATGGTTTCGCCGCCATAGATTGTGCCATCTTCTTTTATGTAAATGGGCGTTGTTGTTCGCTGGAATTTTTGACCCTCTGATGCATGGAGGTCATCCGCGCCCATGAATTCTCCATTCCATGTGAAATCGACGGAAACAACATTGTCTTTGTAGCTATTCTCGTACTCCTCTTCCAGATGCAATTCGCCGCCATCCAGCAGGCCATCCTCTATGAAACGATTTTTGGCTATGGGGTCTTGCTCATCCCAATTATCTACGATTGCTGCGCTGTCAGAATCTAGCATGCTATAAAGGTCATACTCCCCGCGGACTATGGCAACTAGATCGGAGTTGCCATCTGCGCTATATATCCTCATGTCAACGTGAGATAATATGGAACCATCTTCTTGTGGTTTTTTTGCCACGCTTGAAAATTCCATAGGATTACCTCCTTTGAAGATAAACCCATCATCGCGGTAAACTATTTCTGAGTTGGTGTATTCTGCTTGTCTTTGCTGTATTGGGTTCAGGTAATTGCCAACTATAAACTGGATATTATGCGGGGAAAAGCTGTTCTCCCGGGCGGACATGAAGTTTCCCTCCCGCGGGTTTATGCCTGCAACTGCGACATCGATTATGCTGTCATTCAGCCTGATATCCTGGTCTAATTGCTCGCTGCGTAAATGGATCTTTAAATTATAATCACCATTTTCCAAACCAACATCATCTAATGTTAATTTACCCATGCCGCTTCCTGCCTGCTCGGTGCTTGTGATGGTTTTGAGTAGCTTGTCGTTCTCGTCATAGATTTGAACGCTTAAAACGCCCGAATGCTCCGTGTGATTATGAAAATATACATCCATAGAACCATCTTTAACCTGGGCTCGGTCAAGATCAAGGCGGGCATATTTACCTATTAAATCAGGAGTCAGGCTTAAATCTGCCTCAACCTCTTCTGGCTCGCGCACGCCGGAGATCTGGTCCCGCATTATGGGTTTACCGTTGATCACGATGCTGTTGGCTACGCCTTTTTCAATCTTGATGGATTCTACGATTCCAGACAGGTTTGTCGTTGCCTCTACGGCAAATGGAATCCTGGTTCCGTTAACTATTTTATGTCCGGAGGATTCTACGCTAATAGAATATTCACTATTTGGAACTTTCTGATCTTTATTATCAGTGCCATCCCAAATGAACTCATGAGACCCCGCCTTCCCAGGTTGTGACACTGTTTTCACGGTGTTCCCTTGAGCATCTCGTATAGTAAATATATTAGCAATGAGCGCGCTTTCAGACTTCTCGCTGTGCGATATATCATAGCTAAACGATATAGGCTTGCCTTGGAAATTTCTTGTGCTGTCGTCATAATCAACTATTTTATCTTTAAGATCCATCAGATTCACGGCTGGATTTTTTTGTACCTCGATCAGAGCCTTTGTGGCTAGTATTTCAGCCTCAGTTGCTTGCATTTCGGCTATTCCGCGAGATATTTGCATCATTTCCGATGCTTGGTTGCTGTCACTGTCTCCATCACCTGGAATGCCCATATTTTTCGCGCTGGCCATAAGCAAGGCTATAGCGAATTTCCTAGCAGACTCCATGGATTCTAGCGCTTTTTCTATATTATCACCGCCTTGGTCGTAATCACGCGGGGATTTGCGCTCGGCTTGCATTGAGCTATATAAGTTCTGATAATTATCACTGGTTATTGCCGAGTTTGTACCGCTATGTGTCATTTCCTAAACCGTTTCCTAAACCATTATATTAACGCTATATTTCGTCACATAACCTGTGCTTGCAGGGATGCTTGTTAGAAGCTCATTTGGGATATTTCGAGGGTCAGAATCTTGCGCATCTTCACTCGTTATATCTGCAAATTTGCTCATCCAATTAGCTCGCTCTTCTAGTGACTCAAAATAACCGCCGCGCTGCTGCTCTCCCTGCTGATTCATCTCAAACTCAAGCGAGGCTTCTTCCTTTGTATCCGTGACTTCTTTTAAGCTTTTCTCTAGATCTATCCTAGATTTCTCCAAGATTTCCAGAGTTTCTCTCCTGTCTGCTATAATCTTTATGCTTTGAATCTTGGAAACTCCATCTTGGCCGATTGCGGAGAGAATTTCAACTTTTACGGCTCCAAGAGCATCTGGAAATAGATTGATAGTAATTTCTTTAGCACCATTTGTGCCAGAACTTGCCGCAGCATTAACAGCAAGAGCTATCTGAGCCTGAGGTTTTGGGGGGTGGGTATGAGTAATATTTGCACCTAGTGCGTTACTTAGCGCGTTGGTATTTCTTGGGATGTTGTCCTGAAAACTAATCTGAAACACATTTTCCGACTTTTCTGTCATGGTTGGCAGCTGGGTAGCGGGTTTTTTCCGGGCACTTGTTCCTGCCTCACCTCCATTGCTGTTTAAATTAGCAAGCTCAGGCTTCACTGCAGAGGGTAGGGCGGTTTCAGCTGCGCTACTGGCAATAGGTGCCTGCTCAGAGCGGGAAGGGCGAGTGTTTGAGCTTATTTGAGAAAGAACAGTCTGTCCCCGGCTGCTTTCTTCAGCGAGTAGTAGTTTGGGTGATAAAATAGGTTCTGCATCACCGCTTGGATTTGCAGGGGCAGGTTGGTTTTGAGAAGGAACTTTATTGATTTTTAAGCCAGTGAGCTCTGTTAAATTTATTGCCTCAGAAGCTTTTTGGTTCCGTTGTGCTTCCGTTGCCTGATCCACGCTGCCTAGTTTTAGTGAGGTGATATCTATATTTTCAGCTATTTCAGCAATATGAGTAGTTGCTTTAGAATGTTGTGCTCTTGCTATTTCACCATCTGAAAGCTGAGCTTGCTGCATATTTGCTGCATTCAGAGCATCTGCTGCGTTGTTATGCAGAGAGGGCGTGGCAGGTTCGGCTGCTGCGGAAGCTAACGTGAATTCAGGGTGGTTTTGTGCTTCTTGGGCTAGCTGCTCTTCGGTGTCTTTCAGAGTGTTATTTTCTAGATCATTGTTTCCCAGCCCAGCATTTTGTAGTTCGGTATTTTCTAGGTCATCATCTTCTAGAAGGTCAGGCTCTTCTTCTAGCGCGTCTTCTTTGCCCCTTGCGTGCTGGCTAGTGCTTAGCATAGGAAGC
Organism: Rickettsiales bacterium; assembly: GCA_002402195.1. Lineage (GTDB taxonomy): Bacteria > Pseudomonadota > Alphaproteobacteria > Rickettsiales > Rickettsiaceae > Megaera_A. The sequence goes on from NVVL01000003.1 coordinate 16,222, forward strand.
TGCTCTGGGGATGGGGTAGCACTAGTATTTTCAAAATCAGTTTCTGCGGTTTTTTCTGAAGATGTTGTTTGAAGCGGCTCTGCCTCCCGCGTTGTTTCCCGCGGCGCTTTCCGTTCATGAGAGGATGATCTTGATGTTGAGGCATTTGTGCGGGTCTCCAGCAAATTTTTAAATTCACCAGATTCATTTTTTCTAGTATAAGAAGCAGAATTTCCACCAGATTTATGCCTGGTTGGTAAAATAACTTCTCTCTCTAAAACCGCTGCACTCATTATATCCTCAGGGAAATATCACATTACACCTGTAATATAAGCATAAAGCGTGCCAAACTCTGCAAGCGGCAAGAATGCTCAGGAAATCGGGGGTGATTAGGTGTTAATTTGAGAGTGTTTTTTAGGGGGTGACAGGGGGTTCAGTTACTTGACAGTGTTAAAATTTATATGCCTCGATAGGATTGCCCTGTGCTTTTTAATCTCATGCTAAATAAATTGCTTTTCAATTGGTGTATTTTGCAATAGAATGGTAAATGACTTAAATAAAATTTAACAGGGATCCAAATGTCTGCTCAACTCATTGAACTCGTAATATTTGCAGCGATTGCTTTTTTCATTATCAACAAACTGATTGCTATATTAGGCAGCACCTCAGATGATGACCCAACAAAACGCAACTCATTCTTTGGTGAAAATAACTCTATGAAAGATGTTACTGACACTGGCACTGCGAGTACTGGAAAAGAGCGAGCAACTATATTAAGACCTATATTTGCAAAAAAGAAAAAAATAGAGCTGGGTACTCTGATCGTCGCTGAAAATGAGAAAGATATACAAGCTGGCCTGTCTGAGCTATTGGAAAAGCTTCCTGCATTTAATATTAAAAGCTTTGTAAAAAATGTAAAATCTGCCTTCCAAATGATCATCGAAGCCAGTAATGAGGAGGATGATTCTAACCTTAAAGAGCTAGTTGATGCAAGATACACAGAGGCTTTTAAGGCTATAGCTTCGAGCTACGGTGAATATAGTGCTAAAAATGAGTTAACAGCTCAAATTTCGGAAATTTTTATGTTTGGTAATAATGCCTTTGTGAAGATGTTATTCTCGGGTAAAAATATCACTAGCAAGACTTCTGATATGAACGAAGAATGGACGTTTAGCAAAAGCACCCTGAACTCTTCACCCGTATGGCAGCTTACCAATATAGACAGGCCTCAATAATTAATCTCGATAGTTAAGAGAGGTCTCTCGGGTAGCTTAAGAGGGGTTTCAATAATGAGAGGTGCCTCATAACAAAAAGCGACCTCAAGGATAAGGGTATATCTTTATAATAAGGGTATGTCTTGATAGTAAAGGCAGGTCTCGATAATTAAAAACTCGCTATTATTAAGTATAATCATTATGAAATATCCATTTTTATTAATGATAAAATTCTATCAGTTTTTCATCTCGCCATGGCTTGGAAAGAGCTGCAGATTTTATCCTTCTTGCTCTGAATATGCCAAGGATGCAATCATAATGCGAGGTGTGCTGTATGGTTTGTATCTCTCTGCAATTCGCATATTAAAATGCCAGCCATTTTCTGATGGAGGATACGACCCCGTGCCAGAAAAACGAAGCTCGCGGAATGGCTCAGAATAAAAACAGTGAAGTAAAAAATTGTTGAAATATAGTAAAAAAATAACGAAAAAGCAAAACAGAATGAAAAAGACAGCGAAATAACATGAAAGGCGTTGAAATAGTCAAATCCTATCTTGCCAATGCTCCGGAGTCGCCCGGCATATACCAGATGCTTGATGAGGATAAAAACATCATATATATCGGCAAAGCGAAGAATATCAAAAACAGACTATCTCAATATACGCTCAAGCTTTCTGTCAAAAACACTGCGATGGTTGCGCTTATCCGGCATATAGAATATAGCATCACCGAGTCGGAATCGGCGGCTTTGCTACTTGAAGGGCAGTTGATCAAGAAGTTTAAGCCTAAATTCAACATATTGCTCAAAGACGATAAATCCTTCCCTTATATTAAGCTCAGGATGGATCACGACTATCCGCAGCTATTAAAATTTCGTGGCAGGAACCTTACGGGCGGTAAATTCTTTGGCCCTTTTGCCTCTGCTATGCAAGTGGATGTCACGCTATCTGAGCTGCAAAAAATATTCAAACTCCGCTCATGCAGTGATAGTTATTTCACAAACAGAGCGCGCCCATGCCTGCAATATCAAATCAAGCGATGCTACGCTCCGTGCGTTAATAAAATTTCCAAAAATGAATATGATGATCTAGTTCGGCAGGCCCAAGCTTTTCTGGAGGGCAAGAATAAGAAGCTACAGGAAATGCTGTCGGCCAAAATGGAGCAGCTCAGCGCCGATATGAAGTTTGAGCAGGCCGCCGAGATACGCGACCGCATCAAAGCAATCAGCTATGTGCAGCTAAAATCAGGCGGAGCGCATAGTCTGCCGGATGCTGATGTGATCGCTCTTGCTTCTCATAATGGTGAATTTTGCGTGCAGCTTTTTATATATCGCGCGCATCAGCCTTGCGGGAATCAGGCCTATTTTCCTGCCCACACCGAAAGGGGGGAGAGCGCTGGAAATGTGCTAAGTTCGTTTTTAATGCAGCTATATCAAAATAAAACGCCTCCAAAGCAAATCCTGCTTAGCCATGAAATTGATGATATTAAGATGCATGAGCAAGCTTTGAAAAAACTCCATGGAAATAGCGTGACTATCTCTGTCCCGAAGCATGGCGGGCGTCATAAGATCATGGAAAATGCCTTGCGTAATGCGGAGCTTGCCTTGGAGAAGCACCTGAAAATCTCTGCCAAAAACACAAATGCGCTAGAGGCTGTACAAGAGCTATTCTCGCTCCCCGAGCTTCCCCGGCGCATTGAGGTTTATGATAACAGCCATATCCAAGGTGCGTTCCCCGTCGGTGCGATGGTCGTTGCTGGCAAGGATGGGTTCGAGAAAAAGGAATATCGCTTATTTAACATCAAAGAATCTGACCAAACCAGCCATGGTGGCGATGATTATGCGATGCTGCGCGAGGTGCTGACCCGGCGTATTAAGCGCCTTAAATCAGAACCGCACCGAAAGCCAGATCTAATGATCATCGATGGTGGAAGGGGGCATATGGGTGTGGTTATGGAGGTGATGGCAAAACTAGGAACCAGCTTGCCCTTTATCTGCATGTCGAAGGGGGCTCTGCGAAATAGTGGCAGGGAACAATTCCACAGGCCGGGTCATGACACATTTACCTTAGATAAAAACTTGGATGTGATGAAATATCTCCAGATTTTGCGTGATGAGGTGCATAATTTTGCGATCAAGAGCCACAGAAATAAGCGTGCAAAATCCATCAGAGCATCCTCCCTTGATCAAATTGATGGCATAGGTGAGTCGAGGAAAAAGGCTCTGCTGAATTATTTCGGCTCCTTCAAGGCGATATCGGGCGCGACTATTTCTGAGCTGAAAAAGATAGATGGAATTAGCGACGATCTGGCAAAATCTATATATGAAGCTCTGCGCAGCTGAGGCGGCTTTGGATTGTATAAAAGATATTATTTTACAATTAATGCTTGCTACGATTACGATTAACTCTTACGCCTCATGTTATTTTATATAATGATATGTTATAATATTATTGTATAAAGCTGGTTATAAGGTGGTGATTATGTCCAAAGACAATTCTGAAAATGCAATAGATACTCCGAGTATTTTCGATGTAGCAATAGAAAGGCGAGCCCTTTCGCTAAGTGAGATTCAGGCTTTTTCTGAATTTGCTCAAAGCCTCAGAGATAAAAATTCAGATGCGTCAATATCACTTGCAAAATATGTCAGGGAAACCTTTTTTAAGGGTCAAAATATCGTAGTAGTTCCGGATTTAACCGGCTTAGAGCTTGAGGATCTCAACCTAAAAAACGTAGATTTTTCGGGCAGCGTGATAAGAAATACTAGATTCACCAGGTGCGACTTAACTGACTCCGTATTTTGCGACACTGACCTGAATGGAGCATTTTTTGACAGCACAAAACTAAAGAATATTGATTTCAGAGGCGCAAATCTTGTAAATTGTGAGTTCGGAGAGAGCTATGGCCACCTTGCCCCCAGCGAAATGGATGAGTTTAGCTCGGGCATAAAATTCAGCATCACAGCCGATCTTGGGCGGAGATATGCGGATATTAAAAGTAATAATCATCGGTTGTTAGAGCGTCAAAACTTACGAGCCGCCAAGCAAGGGGAAATAGATAGAGCATATTCCGAACTTACTTTTGTGCAAAGAGTCAGGTCGCTGAGCAATGCCTCCACCGGATATGATTATTACGATAATCTTACAGCTGAACTCGCTAATATGCAAAAGGGGCTATACCCAAAGGAATATATCATGCATGAGAGCTTCCAGAGAGTGTTTGGAAGCCAGGGCTCCTACTTCGATCCTTGTTATATGCGGGGTAGCGGGGCCACAGAGCGCGGGCAGGAGAAGCGATATATCAGAACCGACCGGGCGGAAATGGAGGCGTATCTTGCTGAATTAAAGAGTAATCCTAAGTTAATATTGAATGATTTTGTAAGGCAGCGTCATAATGCTGCTTATCCTAATGAAATGATCGATGATGCAGTGATTGTCCATGCTGATTGTTCCAGCCGCGTTGGGCTGGATAATGAATGGATACTGGCAGATTTTAGCGGGCTCAATTTCACTGGCGCGAATTTGCAATCGGTGAATTTTGCCGGGGCAAATTTTACCGGGGAGAATTCGGAGGGTACTGTATTCACGAAGGCCAATATAAGCAATAGTAGCTTCGAGGGTGCTATTCTTGATAATGCACAGTTTATAGACACCACTGCTATAGATGCTAATTTCTTTGACGCCGATATCGCAGCAGAAATCACCGGTTCAGATTTTACCAGAGCCTATATGGCAAATTCCAGAGCCCATACACCAAATTTCGGAGATGCTGAAGTTGCTAGCGGAACTGGTGCTAACGCTGGTGTTCGTATTAAGGAATCAATCTTTAATTTTGCAGATATCAGCAATGCAAACTGGGACGGAATTACGATTGAAGACTCCACATTCAACTATGCTAATCTTGAGGGAGTTTCCCTTGCCAGCGCAACGATCCGGCAGACTAAGATGCAGCACGCAAATTTGAGCAGAGCAATCTTAAAAGAAGCAACTTTAATTGAAGTTGACCTAGAAAATGCCAGGTTGGAGCAAGTTAATGCTTTCAAAGTCACGATTCAAAAGTCAGTCCTCCGGAATATTTCAGCAAGAGAGATCAATCTATCAGAGGCAGATCTTGATGAGTTTTGCACCCTTGACGGGGCAGATCTGACGCAAGCTATAATGAAAAAAGCAAAAGCCGACAAAGTAAGCTTTATTAACGCACAAATGTCAGGAATTCAGGCAAGTGAAGCTTCTTTTCAAGGCGCAAACTTCCAAAATGCACAGTTAAGATTCGCTCAAATGCAAGAGGCCAAATTGAATGATGCAAAAGCACATAATGTCGACATGACTGGGGCGGATCTTACCTATATCGAAGCACAAAGAGCAGATTTTGCAAACGCGAATCTAGAAGCAATCCAAGCTAGCAGAGCAAATCTAACAGATGCCGTGATGGAGGGCGCAGATATAAGGGCAGCTTGCTTTAGAAATGCTTTGTTAGAGCGGGTTAATCTTCATAAAGCCAAGATAAATCCTCTGACAGATATCAGCAATAGTAACATCGATGGTGCAAGCGGAACTCTTGAAACTGAAGAAGGGGAGAATATCTCCATCAAAGACAAAAAAACCCAAGATGATCTAGTGCATTCGGCCAAAGAAACAGGGATGTTTCGAAGAGTGGCAGGCGGATTGCTCTCTGTTGTAGCCTGGGGAGCCAAAAAAGCAGCTCCTTATATGCGTCAGATATTCAGCTCAAAAACTGGGAAAATCGCCGGAGCCATTATCCTTGGAGCAGCCCTTGCTGTCGGCGCTGGCTGGGGGCTTGCTGCAATCGGCGCTGCAACCGGAATTATAGTCGGCGGAGCTGCAATAGCTGGATTAGTTGGCGCCGGGATTGGCTGGAAATCAGGAAACAAAGCAGCCCAGAATTTCGGCATAACCGGAGCTATTGCAACTGGGTTTGGTGCTTATTATGGAGGGGCCCCTGGTGCTGCAATGGCAGCCACAGCCTCGGTTGCAGCTAATGTGATTGTCAGAGGCGCAGTAGGGCGCAGCATAGATGAGGGGATTGGCGATGGGGTGGAATATGCCGCTAATAGGCTTGATGATTTGTCCTCTAATATTGGTTTATCACGTGAACAGCAGCTCGCTCTGAAAGCCCATCAGCAAGCCGAGATGCACTATATTCACCCGCAAGAAATAGACTCCCCAGTTCGCAGCTCAGCTCAAGGCTCCTTGTGGCGCGATCAATATAATAATGAACGTATAAAACAGGCAGCTCGCAGCAAGCAAGCAAGCCCTTCAGCAAGCCCTCCGCCACCCCATTCAGACAGTGCAAAATCTGCAGAAGCAGAGAGTTCCAGCGGGCAGGGCGCAGCAGCGAATGCAGAATCACAACCAAAGTCGCAACCACAGCCACAAGAGCCGCCACTTGCAAAAGCGAGCAAAAAAGTCAGCCATGTTGAAAGAACGGCTAAAAAAGAGGTGGATAAGAAAGAGTCAAAAATTTCTAGAAATACGGGGTGATATGGTGGTGTTTTAGGCCTGCGGACGTAGCTTCTTACAAAAGGAAAAAATCTCCCTATAAATTGAATTATAACTGTAATACTAACTACACTACTAAAAAAAGCGCGCTACAACTAATAGATGTAGCGCGCCGTTCAATGCAGGTTTCCTATGTCAATTCCTATACCAATATATTCAGCTCATCGTCGTTTGAATCATCGGTAGGTTTGTCGTCCTTATTTTCTTCGGGTGCATCTTCTTCACCGCTCCAGCTTCCGTGGCCAGTATTGCCACCTTCATTTTCGTCGCTGTCTGAAACAGCAAGCAAGGCAGAGTTTGTGATTGAGGTTTTTAATGCAAATTCCTGGTCTGTGCTGGGCGCCGGAGCTGCAATGGCAAAAGCCGCTATAGCCCCTTTGTTTAAGGCGGTCTCTAAGGTTAAAATGGCGGAGTTTATAGCAAGTTTAGAAGCGGAATCCTCCACGCCAAGCGAGGCCATGATTTGTCTGATGCCAGTTTCATAATCAGTCTTTATAGTTTGGTTAAGCTCCGCAAAGTTTCGGTTTAAAACGCTGAATGGCTTGTTGCCATAGCTGCCCACAAAACCAGAAAGCTTGGAGCCGGAAGAATTCTGTCTCCCTTTATAGTTGTTATTATAGGTGCTAGATTTAACGCCGCTTTTGATTTTTAAAGCTTGCTCAGACGCGCTGTCAGCAATTTCTGCTGCAGAAATTTTTACATTCGAAATAACTTTAGATATATCCTTTTCCAAGGATGTCTTTTGTATTCCGTATAAAGCATTTCCTGATAATAATTTCATTTCTACTCCTATGTTTTTATCGTCCTAATAGCTTACTTAGTATTAGTTAAGCAATAATCGTGCCATATGTAAAAAAAACTTAATAATTAAATGATTTTTTTACGCACAAAACAAACTTGTCAGAGATATATTGAATGTTATTAATTGTTTTGTGATTAGATGAGCGAATTTTTTGCCATCAATTAATATAGGAAGAATAATAACACAATTTCAACCGTATGTCAAGTGGCTGCGTCATTTACAAGCTTGAGAAATATGATGCCTGTAGCTCTGAGCGTAAGTAGAGCTGCGCTTTATTGATGGATGTTAGTTGTACGGGTTTACTTGATAGAGCTATTACTTAGAAGCTTTACTGGCAGGCTTAGAATCTTCCCACCTATCTACCAAGCACATAGACAAATACGAATAGGAACAGCCATACCACATCCACAAAGTGCCAGTACCAAGCTGCAAATTCGAAGCCCAAATGACCGTTACCAGAGAGGAAATGCCCCTTCCTTGCCCTGAAAAAACAGACTATAAGGAAGATTGTTCCAACTATTATATGCACCCCGTGAAAGCCAGTTGCCAAATAAAAATTAGCTGCATAGACCCCATCACTCAAGCCGAACCTTGCATGATAATATTCATAGGCTTGCAGCATACTGAAACTCATACCAAGCAATATCGTGATTCCAAGAGCAATAACGGAATTTTTCTGATCGTTATTCTTAATCGCATGATGAGCCCAAGTGACGCTAGTTCCAGATAAAAGTAATATCAGCGTATTAATGAACGGAATATCCCATGGATCAAAGGTTTTAATCCCCTCTGGCGGCCAGGAGCCTTCGGAGATTACCCATAAACCATCCATGATTCCGGTAGGGAATATACTTACATAAAAAATAGAGAAGAAAAATGCAAAAAAGAACATAATTTCAGACAGGATGAATATCGACATCCCGATTCTCAGCCCCATTTGCACTTCGTTTGTATGATGTTTGCCCACGCGCCCTTCGGTAATAACATCGCTCCACCAGTTTGCTGCGCAATATATGACAGACAATATAGCCCCCGTCAAAAGCAAGGCGCCACCAGTATATTCATGCATAATTGCTGTGAGCCCCAAAACCAAAGCCATCATTGAAAATGCTGTTAGGATAGGCCACGGGCTGAGATCAACTAGATGAAAAGGATGTTGTTTGGGTTGCATTCTCATTACCTTAATATGCGCATAATATAATTATAATATTATTATAATCGCCGAATGAAACTAAAGTCCATTATTTTTTGCATCAGGAAGGTCTCGCACCTTAAAGAAACTATAAGACAGGGTAATTCTGTTAACATCGTCCATTTCTGGGTCGTCTTCTATTGCTGGATCTACAAAAAACGAAACCGGCATCAGTACCTTTTGACCAGCTCTGAGTAGCTGCTCTTCAAAACAGAAACAATGAATCTTCACAAAATATTTCCCAGCCTTAAACGGTGTGACATTATATATAGATGTTCCGATGATGTCATGGTCGCTCAGATTCTCAGACTCGTAAAATATCAAAGTATTCTCCCCGGTGACCACCTCCGCGCTGCGATGTTTGGGGATAAAGCGCCATGGGAGTTTTGAGTCAATATTTGCATCGAATTCTACTAGGATTTTACGCTTTCCTTTGGCCACCAGCGCATATGGATTCACCCGCTGCGTCGTGCCGCCATATCCAGTTGCTTTGCAAAATAAATTATAAATTGGAACTGATGCTAAGGTCAGAATCATCATGCTCAGCAGCAAACACAGAACGGCTATTACGATATCTTTATTTGATTTAGCACCCATTTAAAGCCCCTTTTTACTAAAAGTTTGCCCAAGATATACCTCACGAACCTTGTTGCTACTAATAATATCCTCCGGCTTGCCTTCCATTAGTATCTTTCCATCATAGACGATATATGCACGATCGACAATGTCCAAAGTATCTCGCACATTATGATCTGTGATAAGCACGCCGATATTCCTGTCTTTTAAATGTGAAACAAGTTGACGCACATCACGAACAGCCAGAGGGTCAATGCCGGCTAGTGGTTCATCTAGCATTATGAAATTCGGCTTGGTTGCAAGCGCCCTTGCGATCTCCAAACGTCGCCGCTCCCCGCCAGAGAGGGTTCCGGCAAATTTGTTTTTCAGGTGACTTATTGAAAATTCATCCAAAAGCTCCTCTGTTTTTGAGACGATTTCATCTTCATCAGTATAGGCAATCTCTAAAATTGCTTTGATGTTGTCTTGCACAGTCAAACCCTTGAATACAGAAGGTTCTTGAGGTAAGTAAGCAATGCCGAGCCTTCCTCTTAAATATATTGGAAGATTCGTTATGTCTTGTTGATTCAGCAATATTTGCCCCAGATCAGGCTTCACAAGGCCAATCGTGATGGAAAATAAAGTAGTTTTCCCGGCGCCATTAGGGCCAAAAAGCCCAACAGCCTCGCCTTGCTCCAAATGATAGCTAACCCCGCGCAGGACGGCTTGTTTATCATAAGATTTAGAGATATTTTGAATGATTAATTTGTTTTTCATCGTTATTTTTTGTGATTGATCGCCTTAAAATTACCCGAATATACCAATTTGTCTGTTGCTAATATATTATCTTTTTGTTGTAACATGACATTGCCCGTCAGAGTAAGCTTTTTTGTTTTATTGTCGAATATTCCGCGATCAGCTATGGCAATTTCTTCAGAACATGGTTTTATGAGCTTTAATTTGGAGGGAATAACTATTTTAACAATATCCTTTTTCCCGTTAATCGTGCCATATAATATAGTAAGTTTTGAAGTTGTGAGCTTGTAGTCGTTAAAACTCGCTTCAACGGAACCTGTGAAACTGGCTGAAGAATCGTCTTTTTTTATGGTCAGATTGTCCGAATCAATACGCAAACGCTCATCAGAGAGAGCATGGTAAGATAGCGGGGATATATAGATGAGGAATATGACTAATCTTTTTAAAATCAAACTCATTTATTTGTTCATGATTTATTTATTCGTAGCTTTAAAACTGAAAGATTTTACATCGCTTTCAAACTTGATATTACCTTCAAATTTAATATCATCACTGGAGCCCAGAGCTTTGAACTTGTCAGCCTTTATATTTGAATCCTTCAGCGTGACCGACACCGCGCTATTGCTGGATATATCTTTATTATTCAAACTAATCTGGATTTCGTCACTATTAAAAATGGTATTCTCGTTTAAGGTCACGTATACATCTTGTTTTAGAGTCACAAGTTTCGTGCTCATATCTATCGTACCAGCAGCGGCCCTCATCTTCAAACCGCCGGCTTTGAGAGAACAATCCCCCTCAACTCTGTTTAGCTGATATTTATTATCCGAGTTCCTCGTGACATTCTCAGCAATTATCTTATATGGCGTTAAATCCTTACTCACCCCTTCAAAAATCGAATGATTTATGCTGAGTGTATGGTTCTTGCTTAGCTTTGGCCGAAGAGCTAGCGAATTCGTAGAGTTTGTATTAGCATGCGAGCTGTCAAACATATCTTTGCCATATATAGTCGCTAAAATACCGATCAAAACGCAGATACCTGCGCTTAAGAACAGATATTTCAACAGCTTTATTCTGGCTAAGATCTTGTCTGTATTTGGCATTTAACTCACCCCAGCCTTTAATATGTCATGAATATGCACCACGCCAACCAGCAACCCATCCTCAAGCACCGGCAGGGCGGTGATGGATTTGTCATTCATAATGAACAAAGCCTCAGTAGCCAGGGCATTGGGGCTTATGCTTTGAAAAGATGGGGTCATAACATCTTTCGCGCTTATTTTAGACAAATCACCCCCTATATGCCGGCGCAAATCGCCATCCGTGATGATTCCAAGCATAGTTTTGCTCTCATCCACTATCACGGCGCATCCCAGGCATTTACTGTTCATTTTGATGATTACATCCGCAAAAGCATCGCCTCCGGATACCACAGGAAGCTGCTCGCCGGAATTCATGATATCTTGCACTTTCAACAAATTAGCGCCAATCTTGCCGCCCGGGTGGAAATTCTTGAAATCCTCCTTCGTGAAATCTTTGGCCTCATGAAGAGCCGTGACTATGGAGTCTCCAAGAGAAAGCGTCATTAGGGCAGATGTAGTGGGCGCTGCAATTGCGGAAGATTCCTTCTGAGTTGGTAGTTTTAGTAAAAAATCGCTGTTCTTGGCAAGGGTTGAGCCTTCCTTCATCGTGATGGAAGCAATTTTGATGTTATATCTCTTACAATAATCGATAGTATCAAATAGCTCTTTGGTCTCCCCAGAATTTGACAACATAATCACTAAATCTGCCTTTGTGATCATGCCCAAATCGCCATGGCTAGCCTCGGCCGGATGGGTGAAAAATGCAGGCGTTCCCGTGGATGCAAGGCTTGCTGCGATTTTTTTTGCTATATAACCACTCTTCCCCATCCCAACTAGAATTACGCGGCCTTTTAGCGCCAGGATGCAATCTATCAGCGGGGCAAAGTCAGCTGGGATGTTTTTTGCCAAAACCGCAAGAGCATCTCCTTGGCTTGTGATTACGTTATGTGCTATATCTGTATGTTTCATATGCGTATGTTTCATATGTGTATGTTTCATATCTTCTACGTGCTCATATGAGAAAATATATCGATTTCATTCCAGCCAATCAAATCTAGATTCGCTCTAGTGGGCAAGAATTCGAATAATTTATGAGCAATCTCAGTCCTGCCCGTATCTATCAATCTCTCAACCAATATCGCCCGTAGCGAATGAAGATACACCACATCACTGGCAGCATAAGCTTTTTGATGCGAGCTCAAATCCTTAGTGCCCCAGTAAGAGGATTGTTGCTGCTTTGAAAGGGTCACACCCAAATATTCTTTGCATAGATCCTTAAGCCCGTGATGGCCTGTATAGGTACGCACTAGCTTAGAGGCGATCTTTGTGCAGAATATATTTGTCAGATCAAGCTCTAAATATTTCTTTATCGCAGCAAGATCAAACCGAGCAAAATGAAATATCTTGCATCTATTCTCATCAAGAAGGATTTTCTTTAAATTCGGAGCGCTATAATCTTTGCCGTCAAACTGAACCAAGCAAGCATCACCATCACCTGTGCTTATTTGTAGAACGCATAGGCGATCACGATGCAGCATCAGCCCCATGGTTTCTGTATCAATGGCAAGATCTCCGGAAAGATCAAAATCATCTGGCAAATCGTTTTTAAATACCGTAACTCTAATAATAGCCTCCGTAATATTCGTATTATTTATCTTCAGTTTTTATTGTTTTAAACAGCTTTTCCTTCGGGGAAGAAAGACCCAGTACGTTCCTGGTTTTCTCATCCAGCATATCCCTGTCTAGTGACCCGGGGCGAAGCAATTTTGTTCTATTCTCAACCTCTAGCCGTTCGGCTCGCAGTAATTCTAGCTTTTTATGAGAACTCTCAAGCTCTGCTTGTAGCGTGAAATACGCTAAAATTCCTCTGCTGCCATAAATTGAGTGGAACACAAAATATAGAAGCATCAGAAGAATAAGTGCGTTAGATAATGTTTTTCTAGTGAAATTAAATGATCTTGGCGCTCTGTATCTCATTAAAACTAACTTATAAGTTCCTGCTTTTACCTTAAACCTTTCAACATTCATTTTATACTAAATTATTACAAATTGCTAATCAAATATAGAGCAACAAGCGGAGCGGTCAGAATAATACTGTCAAATCTATCTAAAACACCGCCATGACCGGGGATGATAGTTCCGCTATCTTTAATGCTAAAATGCCTTTTGAAATAGGAGATAAACAAATCACTTAGCTGAGCAATCACGCCAAGTAGCATATAGATTATATTCAGATATATCATAGATTTAGGCAGCATATATGGCAATTGGTAGCTTGGCAGGGCAGATAGAATATTCACCACAATCATCGCAGAGAGAACACCAATACACAGGCCGCTAACTGTTTTGTTTGGGCTAAGAGATGGTGCAAGCTTCATTCCGCCAATGAGTTTTCCACCAACCATAGCCATTGTATCCACAGACCAAACAAGACAGAAAAATGAAAATAATAACCAGCCATCATCGTCAATATCAGAGATTATAAGCAAAGAAGCAATCGGCAAAGCCACAATCGGCAAGCCTGCATATAGATGTGATGCGGATTTATTCGTCATATTGAACCATTCAAGAAGCATTAAAGCAGCAATCAGATAGATTAATATGGTAAATAGCGGTCTGTATAGGAAAATAGCGATGATAAATATCAATCCGATAGCTATTCCAGACAATATTCTTTGCATGATATGTTCTTTATTTTTTGCTATTTTTGTCGTTTTTAGCATATTAATCATTTTTGTCATATTCATCATTTTTTACCTTGTACCAAAAGTTCTCTCCCTTTGTGAGTAATTCTCTATCGCAACGGCTAAATCTTTTTCGTTAAAGTCAGGCCAAAATTTATCTATAAAATACAGCTCGGCATAGGCCGTTTGCCAAAGCAAGAAATTACTGATTCTATGGGCTCCGCTAGTGCGAATTAACAAATCTACATCGGGCATTTTAGGGTCATATAGAAACTCCTTGAAACTATCTTCCGTAATATTTGTTGCCCCAGAGTCGATCGCTTTTTGGCAAGCCCGAGCAATTTCGCCTCTACCACCATAGCTAAATGCTATAGTAAGAATCATTTTAGAGTTTTTTTCTGTTTTTTCAACAATAGTTTTTATTTGTTTTTGTAAACTAGGCGATAATTTATCCAAATCCCCTATGATTTTCAGGCGAATATTATTATCGTTAAGAGTTCCCGTTTCAGTCGTGACATAGTGGCTCAGCAGCTTAATCAAAACAGAAACTTCTTCCGCGGGGCGGCTCCAATTTTCTGACGAAAAAGCGTATAAGGTCAGATGCTTTATGCCGGAGGCTGAGATATGTGGCAATAGAGATTTTATAGTCTGCGCCCCTTGCCGGTGCCCCTCTACTTTTGTTTTTCCATGTTGCTTTGCCCAGCGAGCATGGCCATCAATAATTATGGCTAAATGGTTTAAATTATGGTTCATTATTTATATATTTACGTTTTAATGGGTAGTTTGATTTTAACGAGCAAGCCGCCAAGTTCTATACTTGTATCTAATATAATTGTGCCGTAATGTCCATTAATAATTTCCTTAGTAATAGCAAGACCGAGCCCAACACTGGATAAATCCCCCAAAGATCGAGACTTATCTGCACGATAAAACGGCTTAAATACTAGCTTTCTCTCATGTTCTTTAATTCCTTTGCCATTATCTTCAATAATTATCATTGCGTTTTCTTTTTCGCTTGATAATGATACAGAAATTTTTATCTTTGTGGAATATTTTAATGCATTACTGATTATATTTGAAAGAGCTCGCTCAAATGAATGTGGTTTTATCTGAGCAAAAATCCCTATATCCCCAAGATTTACCGATATATTCTCGCTTGACCATTTTTGATTTAAATATTCCGGAACCCATTGATTTAAATCTATTTTCTGGAAATTCTCTCCGCCCTCGCCATGTGCAAAATCCAGATAAGAAGAAATCATATGTTTCATACTATCTATATCATGCATTAACTCTTCTTTTTCTTCTGGGTTTTCCATCATTTCGGCTTGAAGCTTCATGCGTGTTAGGGGGGTTTTGAGATCATGTGAGATCATTGCAAGCATCTGCGTGCGTTTTGCGGTTTGGCGGTCTATTCTGTCTTTCATTTTCAAGAAAGCAAGCCCAGCCCTTCTCACCTCGCTTGCGCCGGAGGGTTTATATATTTTTGTTTTTTCTCCAATTCCGTAGCTCTCCACGGCATTAGTCAGGTTGATTATCGAATTAATTTGGTTCCTTGAGAAAATCAAAGACACAGAAAGCAGCAAAATCGTCAGGAAGAAAATCCAAAGCACAAAGATGCGCGTGCTTGGATGGATAAGCGATTTATAGGGCAATTCGATTTTAAGTACATTATCCCCTATTTGCAAATACAGATAATTACGCCCATTATCCTTGGATATAAGCACAATTTCCTGAGAGATTCTTTGTTGTAGAGACAGCTTAAAAATCTCAAGCTCTTTCGCGTATTTTTTCTGCTGCGCAGGAAGTTTGGCAGTTGGTATGAATATATAGCTCAAATTCTGATAAGAATGCTGTTTATTCGGTGTAGTCTCATAGTTTTCAGATAGCAAAGATGATATTTCAGTAGTAACAAGGCTGCTTGTGTGCCGGGTTACGTTATACCAATGTCTTTGATAAAATAAATAAACCGCCAAAAGCTGGGCAATCAGGGTGGGCACCATGATTATAAGCATAAAGCGTATCAACAAACTCTTAGGCAAAAGCTTTTTTATATTATTAAGTATTTTTATATTACTAGGTATAAAGAACATAACCCTGATTACGTATAGTTTTTAGGAATTTAGGATTCTTCGGATCAGTTTCGATCTTATTCCTCAGACGAACAATCTGAACATCCACAGAGCGGCTATTGAGCACACCAATTTTCTCCGAAAGCTCAGTGCGAGAGATCGTTTCATTGCTAGATTCCAGCAATATATCCAGCAATTGTTGCTCCGAGCTGCTGAGCTTGATGGTTTGATTGTTCTGAGTTAGCTCTTTTGTGGTTAAATCATAATTATTATTCCCAAACCTAACAGATTGTTTCTCCTTCTCGTACTGCGTGCGCGCATTGATCAAATTATTAATCCGCAGCACCAATTCGCGTGGTTCAAAAGGTTTCGTAACATAATCACTCGCCCCAGCCTCCAGGCCTTTAATCCTATGTTCTGGCTCGGATAGGGCAGTTAGCATCACGATTGGTATGGTGTTTCCTGCATTTTTGATTTTACTAGCAAAATCAAGCCCAGTAATCTCTGGCATCATGACATCGAGGATTATCAGATCATATGTGAAGTTGCTCAGTAACTCCAGCCCGCCAGAGGCTGAGATAGTTGTTGAGACTAAAAAATCATTTTGAGAAAGAAATTTCTTCAAAAGTTTTAATATTCTGCTATCATCGTCGACTATTAGAATGTGAGGTTTTTTATTCATAAGTTGCTTGGTATGTTAAATAATCACTATCAACCAATATAGCCCTAATTAAAAGAATTGACTAGATAATTTATAACAAGGTTTTAAAAATGGATTTTAAATCATCAAAAAAAGCAGCCGATTTTATATGGATTAACGGAGAATTCATCCCTTGGGAGGATGCATATATACATGTTTTAACACATAGTCTGCATTATGCCGGGTCTGTGTTTGAAGGCGAGCGGTCTTATGGTGGAAAAATCTTCAAACTGATGGAACATACGAAGAGGCTCATAAATTCTGCAGAGGATATGGGGCTGGAGGTGAATTATTCAGTAGCTGAGATCAACGAGGCTACGGAAGAATTGCTGAAAAAGAATAATCTAGAAAATGCCTATATCCGCCCGCTTGTGTGGAGAGGGGCAGGGGCGCTTGGAGTTTACGGCGAAAACATGGTAAGCAATTTGCTCATAATGGCGCAAAATTCAAACCACCCATTTAAGAATGGCGCGCGTCTGGTACTGAGCAAGTGGCGCAAACCAACTATCGATGCCATGCCCCCGCAAAGCAAGTCCTCGGCTCATTATGCGATGCAGATTGTGTCGCAACAAATGGCAAAGCAGCAGGGCTATGACGATGCTCTTCTCCTTGATCAATATGATGATATCGCCGAATGCACGACGACTAATATATTCTTCGGCAAGGGGAGGGAGCTTGTCACCCCCATAGCTGACCGCTTCTTGAACGGGATAACACGTCAGACGGTGATAGAGATGGCAAGAGCTATGGGGATCAGGGTTCGTGAGGAAAGACTAACCCTAGAGGATGCCGAAAAATACGACACATGCTTTGTAACTGGCACTGCTACTGAGATAAAAGGGGTGTCTTCTATAAATTACGACTATAAGAAGCTTGAATTCCCTAATGATAATATGGTAAAAGATCTACAAGAAGAATTTGCAAAAATAGTGGGCAAACAAATATGACTAGCAAAAATATATTCAAAGGAGTGTTAACTGCTTTAATCACGCCGTTTAAAGAAGGCGTTGTTGATAAAGGAGTTTTGGAAAATATGATCGAGATGCAGATTGATGCTGCGATACATGCTTTGGTCGTGGGTGGTTCAACGGGCGAAGGAGGCCTCTTGCCGGATGATGAATATTACAATCTAATTGAGATTGCTGTGAAATGTTCTGCTGGTCGCATTCCGATTATTGCGGGTATCAGTTCAATTAGTACAAGAGCTGCTCTGGAGAAAGTTTTGCGTCTAAACCAGATCGGTGTTGACGGCATAATGTCTACTGTTCCGCATTATGTCAAACCAGAACAAGATGGAATTCAGATGCATTTTGAAGCTGTTGCCTCTACTAGCAAGTCTCCTGTGATGATATACATACACCCATCCAGAACAGGCTCTGAGATATCCGATGAGACTTTGTTAAATCTAGCGAAACAGAAGAACATCCTAGCTCTCAAAGATGCCGGAGATGATATAGAGCGGCCTTTACGTATCTTACCTAAGCTAATGCATGAAAATTTCACCATGCTTACTGGTGACGACAGCAAGATGCTTGCTTATACCGCAAATGGTGGAGATGGATGCGTTTCTGTGCTTGCAAATATTCTGCCTGATAAATGCGTTGAGATATATGACCTACATGCTAGTTATGAGGCACTTGTTGTGCAAAGGGAAGTAACGCCACTTCTTAATGCACTTGCTGCTGAGAGCAACCCTATATGTATAAAATATGCAGCTTCAAAACTAAATCTATGCCGGGATGAGGAAAGCTACACTCTGCCACTTACTAAAGCAAGAGCAGAGACAAGAGAGGCTATCGATCTGGCTTTAAGAGAGCTAGGGTTGCCAAGATAGAGAGATGAAAGATTCAGGAGCACGCAGGTAGAGATGGAAGAATATAAGAAGATTGTCGCCAATAACAAACGAGCACAATTCGAATATTTTATTGAAGAGAGAATGGAGGCAGGCATCGTCCTGACTGGCAGCGAAGTGAAGTCTATTCGCGGCGGCGGGGTCGCTATTGCGGACTCTCACGCAGCATTCAGCGACGGGGAGCTATATTTATATAATTGCCACATAGCAGAATATGAAAAGGCCAACCGCTTTAATCATGAAACCCGCAGGCCTAGAAAATTATTACTACGCGGCAAGGAAATTCAGAAAATCCTAGGCAAAATAAAACTAAAAGGATATACTTTGATGGCTCTTTCTGTATATTTTAATAGTAAGAATATGATAAAAATAGAGCTAGGCCTTGCAAAGGGTAAGAAACAGCACGATAAAAGGCAGACAATAAAAGAGAATGATTGGAAAAGAGAGCAAGGACGCATCATGAGGGACAAAAAATAATGAATATTAGCCCAGATTATTTAATCGAGAGAAAAAGAAGCAAAAAACAATTGTCAAATTGGAAAATTATCGCGCTCATCCTGCTTGCTGCATTGCTTTTTTCCAGCTTTGGCAAGTTGCCTGCTTCTAAAAACTTTGCCGCAGGAGGCTTCCAGTCAAAGGATTATATAGCCAGCGTGCAGATCGAGAATGTGATTGAAGAGGATAATTTACGCATAAGAAAGTTTGAATCCATTGAGAAGGATGATAGTATAAAGGCTCTTATAGTAAACATAAACTCACCTGGTGGGAGCGTTGTTGGTTCGGAAAAAATCTATAATGTTTTGCGGAAAATCTCAAAAACAAAGCCGGTCGTGGTTATTATGGGCTCGGTTGCAGCTTCTGGCGGCTATCTTGCTTCCCTTGGAGGTGACTATATCATAGCACATAACGGCACATTAACAGGTTCCATTGGCGTGATTATGCAGTCTGCTGAGGTCACGAAACTTGCTGAAATGGTGGGGGTAAAATTCGAAAATTTCAAATCAGGCGAGCTAAAAGCCTCTCCAAACCCGACTGAGGAAACAAGCCCAGAAGCAAGGCAAGCAACCATGGACAGCATATATGAAGTATATGATTATTTCGTCGAGCTCGTGGCTGCAAGAAGGAATCTTGACGTGGAATATGTCAAGAAAATAGCAGATGGCCGCGTTTATTCCGGGCGTCAGGCTCTTGATTTAAAGCTTGTCGATGCAATTGGCGATGAGGATTCTGCGGTAAAATGGCTGCAAGAAGAGAAGGGGATTCCTTTTGGTGCGGAGGTTGTGGATGTCAAAATTCGTCCCCGCGACAAGTTGATTGAGATATTGCTTGAAGATCTCCAGGGCTGTGTTTCAGGTTTCTTCTCGGCGCTTGGTTCGAAGAGTTTCAAATCTGTGATTTGATTATTTAATATAATGAACTATGGAAGATATATAGGCCATGGCGACAAAGAAAGATTTAGTGGGCAGGGTGCTGCAAAAGTTAGACTACCTCTCTCCGGAGGATGTTGACTATGCGGTGGATTCTGTTTTAGATTGCCTGAAGGCGGAGCTTGCGCTAGAAAATCGCGTAGAAATACGCGGATTTGGCAGTTTATCGATCAGAAAGCGCTCCCACCCAAAGAAAGACGAATTATATAATAGTGTATATTATCGTATGTCTAAAAATATTCAAGAGAGGCTGAATGACTAATCTAAAAATAGGAGATATTGCTCCAAATTTTTCTATCACAGACAATGCTGTCGCAGACACTTCTGTCGTAGCTAAGGATGGCAGCGCGACCACTTTATCTGATTTTGCAGGAAAATATGTCGTATTATATTTCTACCCCAAAGACGACACGCCCGGCTGCACAGTCCAGGCTCGTGGGTTCAACTCTTTACTGAAGGAGTTTAATGATTTAGGCGCTGAAATCATCGGCATTTCTAAAGATGATCTTAAGTCTCATGAAAAATTTACAAACAAATATGATTTACAATTTCCTCTTGTTCCGGATACTGACATGGAAATTTGCAAAAAATACGGTGTTTGGGTTGAGAAATCGATGTTTGGAAAGAAATATATGGGCATCAACAGAGAGAGTTTTTTGATAGATCCAGAAGGCAAGATCGTTCATATTTGGCCTAAAGTTTCGGTATTAAAGCACGCAGCTGAGGTGCTGGCTAAATTAAAAGAATTTGTTTAACTGAGCCAAACTATTTTATTGACATTTCGCATAATGTAGCATAAACTGCCACTAGCTTTTTAAAGCTATCAAAAAGCGACCATGCACCCGTAGCTCAATTGGATAGAGTACTTGACTACGAATCAAGAGGTTAGGGGTTCGATTCCTCTCGGGTGCACCATTCTCCAGTTTTGGCTGTTTTTACGAATTGGTCAAACGGTGAATGCAAGGTATATGTTAGCTTCTGGCCTTTTAGTTCCAGGTTCGACAACACCAAGTTTACCAGCTTGCGTTTTTCGCTTGTAGTCGAACCTTTGAAGATCTCACTAGCCCTAGAGGCCAGTTCTACTGTGCTAATCAGGCAGTCTGTATGCTTATTATCAGCTCTATTGTGATTCTCGATCTCTCTGACTATATCTGCGCGCTTTTGAATTAATTGCTTACCCAGTATTCAGAACCTTTTTAATGTGGTTGCTCCATTAGAACGAAGATCCATCTTGCTTTAAAAACTCAATTTCTTCTGGTGTGGAGACTCTCCCCAAGATCTCATTACGATGTGGGTAGCGCCCAAACCTGTCTATAATTACTTTATGTTTTTTCTCAAAATCATAAGCACCCTCTAGGCCATCTTGGACAAAGAGCTCCATTGCACGATTATGAATTTTTTGCTCTTCGCTATGCATGAATGGCATATACAGAAAACTTCTATGAGATACCTCAAGCTCTTGATCATATTTTTGTTCGATAGCATCTTCTGCTAATCTTAATGCAAGTTGATCATTGGCAAATGCAGCCGGGGTATCTCTGTGTATGTTACGGCTGAATTGGTCAAGGATTATGATTTCAGCCAAGGCCCCAAGTGCATTAACGCGCCAGGGAGTTAATACACCTTTTGAGGCCTGGGTATGAACATGACCAAATTTTTGAGTAATCATTGCATCAAAATTAGGATCCTTTTTCCATCTTTGTATTGGCTCTATTTCTTCAAACCAAAACTTAATCACGTCACTATACGATTTTTCCATAATCTATATCTATTTAATTAACATATTTCCTATATAGCCAAGCTACGAAATATGATTATTTTTTCTGTTGGCGTATAGCGTCGAAAATACTAGTACCTTGGGCTACAATGGAGCTAATACTACCTACATCATTAACATTAGCTGGTAGCAAGATAGTATTACTTTCTTTTGCAAGTTCTTTAAATGCATCAATATATTGCTCAGCGATTCTGAGTGATACAGCATCACTTCCACCTTGTTCTTGGATAGAAACTGCAATAGTGGAAATACCTTTTGCAGTAGCATTTGCAACAGCAACAATAGCTTCAGCTTCACCCTTTGCTCTATTGATCTGGTCAGTCAGAGCTGCCTCAGATTTTAGTACAACTTCCCGCTTATCTGCCTCTGCAATATTAATCTGCGACTCACGCTTCCCTTCTGATTCCAGAATTTCTGCGCGTTTTTGGCGCTCAGCAGCCACTTGCAATTCCATTGCTTGCAGAACACTGTGAGGAGGGGTAATGTCTTTGATTTCGTAACGCATACATTGGATACCCCAAGTACTGGAAGCTTCATTAATTGAGTTGACGATATTTGCGTTTAGGTTTTCTCTTTCTTCAAAGGTTTTATCAAGTGTAAGTCTTCCGATTTGAGAGCGCATATTAGTTTGCGCCAGCTGAGTTAAGGCGTAGTGAGGATCGCTAACCCCATAGGAAGCAGCTTTAGCATCGATAATCCGCATATATAAAATGCCATCAATATCTAGAGTCACATTATCTTTAGTAATAGCTGACTGGCGCGGAACATCAACAGCTACTTCTTTTAAAGTATGTTTATATGATACTTTCTGTACAAAAGGAATGAGAAAATTAAGACCAGGACCTAAGATCTGATCAAACTTGCCTAATGTTTCAACAATCCACGCCTGTTGCTGCGGAACAATCTTAACGCCTCCCCAAGCTAAAATAGCTAAAATAAAACCAATAACTGCTAAAAATTCCATAATAATTCTCCTTTTTTTAAATATAATTAATTAATTAATTGATTCCACGATTAGAATGTTGCCATTAAGAGCTTTAATGACCACTTGATCTCCTTTAGTCAGCACTGCTGTTCCTTTGGAGTCAAGAGCTGCACGCATAATAGTTCCAGACCATTTAACCTGACCGATTTTGCCTGGTGCCAGAGTAGAAGACTCGATAATTGCTATGTCTCCAACTATATTACTAAAGGGTTTGTTAGTTCTGCTATGTTTAAAGCGCTTAAAAGGAATCCACAAAATGCTAGCCCAAACGAAGCTCAAAAGTAGAAAAATAGCAATCTCCAATACCGGATCATTGCTCGTGATCAAGTCAAATTGAATTATTCCGCCAAGCGATATAGCAGCAAGACCTGCAAATAAAAAACCAATCCCAGTGATTGCGGTTACTTCAAGAACAATGAAAATTGCTCCAAGCAAAAGCCAGAGAGTGTGGGTATTATTTGTTAAATATTCAAAAATCATGAGTCCTTATACCTTTAATTTACAATCAGTTTTAGATTTAGCCACAAAGACCAAATGCAGATGCATTAAGAATACACAGTACATGCCATGTCTAATTTTTATTGATTTTGCTACTCTATCTACTATTAATTTGCGTATGATTAC
Organism: Rickettsiales bacterium; assembly: GCA_002402195.1. Classification (GTDB taxonomy): domain Bacteria; phylum Pseudomonadota; class Alphaproteobacteria; order Rickettsiales; family Rickettsiaceae; genus Megaera_A. The sequence goes on from NVVL01000003.1 coordinate 39,439, forward strand.
TGACATTCTAAATTAACTAATGACTATACGCAAGGCATATAATATTTAAATTAATAACTGCTATCTTGATTTCAAATATTCAACCAGAATATACTCAATCTAGCAATTATCTAGATGTTTTTTCTTTATTAATATATGAGTCAACTATAGCACCAGGCGACTTCTAGTCGAATTATTATCACAACATTACAACAAAATGAGTATTTGTTGTACGATTATACTACCTTGGATAAAAACATCTGTAAAACTCGGCTAAAACTTATACAATGAAGGTATTATTAATTTCTTTAAGGATTGATGAAACCTTTATATAAATCGCTCCGAGAGTCTATTGAGTCTGGAGATTATTTTCAAGATAGCCGTAATTGGTATAAATATAAATATATTTATCCATTTGCTCAGAGATCTCTCGTGCTAATTTTAAGCGCCATTATCTTCGTGATATTCTTCGGCGTTGTGCTTGACCTATACGCTTTATTACCCATTGTGTCTCAGGTAAATTATTCAATTGCGACCGACTATTCACAAAACAGTAACGCTAAAATTATCCATGCTAATCGTGTGCCAAATTCTCCTTTGATCTCTATTGCTGATATCATGCTCCGAAACTATGTAAAAAACAGGGAGCATTATTCTTATAGCGGTCTCAAAAAGCAATTCATCTTTGTGAAAAACAACTCCACTCGCATAGTATTTCGTAGGTTTTATAATTCCATGAATATTGACAACCCCCTGTCGCCAGTGATGCGTTATCAAAAAACCATCCAAAGGCAAGCGATGATTATATCTACCCATCACCCTTTTGCCGGCAAATCCATCGTTAAATTTGCCACCATAGCGCAGAGTCCATCTCGCGCTCATATTGAAAATATCGTCTGGCAAGCAACAATTAGCTACGAAATCGACAAAATCAACACGGCCAGCCCTTCTGGAACAAGATTTAACTTCACTGTGACTGATTATAAGTTAAAATTACTTGAGAATAAGAATGCGAAATAAACTATGGAAAATGGCATTATGAAACAAATCATTATACTAGCTATTTTATTAGTGAGCGCAAGTTCCGTATTTGCTATTCGCGAATCAAGGCCTACATCAATTGACAGCCGAATTCGAGTGATGGTATATAACCCCAACGATGTATTTAAATTCACAGGATATTATGGCTATCAAGCCAGCATAGAGCTTGCTTCCGGCGAGGAAGTTGTCAGCATCTCAATGGGCGACACCACCTCATGGCAGATTGTTCCTGCTGGGAATCGGATATTCATCAAACCCATGGAGCAAGACGCCACCACCAACATGACTCTCATCACCAACAAAAGGACATATTATTTCGAGCTCTACGCAGAAGAGACGCTAGACATAAGGGATCCGGCCATGGTATTTAACGTTAAATTTCTATATCCGGACGAGGAAGAGGAAGACCACATACGCACATTCGCAAGCGCTTCGCAAGCGGAGCCAAGCCTAAACCATCCAGAAAAGTTCAATTTCAACTATTCCATAAGTGGAAATGAGTCCATCGCTCCTATTAAAATTTTTGACGATGGAGAGTTTACGTACCTACAATTCAGGGATAAGAACAACGAGATTCCCGCCATATTTGCCGTAGACAAGGATTTGCGCGAATCGATGGTAAATTTCCGCTTGGATCCCAATAATAGAAATTTGATCATTGTAGAGCAGGTATTTCACAAGCTTGCCCTAAGATCCGGCCAGAACATCACCTGCATCTTTAACGAAGCGTTCAGGCAGGGTTATTAAGAATCTGAGGAGGAAAGCTGCGACTTAAATAGAGAAAAACCTCAAACTGGTAGGATTAACATTAAAATACTTTAAAATCCTGATTTTTTTACTTGAAAAAACATCAATTCACTGCTATAAGTTATCCGGCTTAGATGAATTAAAAATTTTTCTATATATGCGCCCTTAGCTCAGCTGGATAGAGCAACGGATTTCTAATCCGTAGGTCAGAGGTTCGAATCCTCTAGGGCGTACCATTCTCCAGTTTTGGCTGTTTTTACGAATTGATCAAACGGTGAATGCAAGGTGTAGTCTAGCTTCTGGCCTTTTAGGGCATCGTCAAGTTAACGAAGCAAGTATATAAAAAGCCTATAATCTTGAATTTCAGGCAGCAAGAAGCCCTTGAGCAGCATCGTCCCAAATTGACTTAGCTTTATTAAATGCTGATCTTTGGTTTGTAGCATTTTGTGTATAGCGTCCAACGTCAACAGAAAATATATTTCTAATTTTACCCATTAGTGATAATGTGTTTTGTACTCCTTGAGGAGATTTGAATTTAATCGTTATTTTTTCCTTTTTCCGAGTGGGTTGATGCGCATTTTCAACTCTATTATTTAATCCTTTGTGCGAACGGTGATCAGACTTAGAACACATACTACGTATTGGTTTAATATAGGATCTTAGCTTATCTGTAACTATCACTCGTGGAGCTGAGTAACTTCCCAATAAACGCGTTAAAAAACGTATGGCAGCTTTCTTGTTCTTACGTTTCTGTAGAAATATCCAATTCATAGCCGTCAGAGTCAACCGCTCTCCACAATACGAAATATTCACCATTAATTCTTATAGTCATCTCGTCTAAATGCCACTTGTCCTTTGTATTACGCTCTTGTTTCTTGATTACGTCCTTGAAGTGAGAAGAGAATTTATAACACCATGAACGTATTGTCTCGTGACTCAAGATAATCTCTCTATATGCCATCTGTTCCTTAATATCACGATCACTATGATTGAAACGGTGATATAGCCAAACTACATGACTTATTATTGATACTGGAAAACGATGTCTCTTTGGAGCTTTATTTATATACATACAATATTGAATTCTTTTTTTAATCGATGAAATTAGAATAAATTATATCAATCCTCAATTCAATAAATTTTATTTTAGACCTTCTTAACTTGACGGTGCCCGCCTGACTCCTTTGGGTATCAATTTTGGTTCATATTCTCCCTCTCGGTCTCTTGGAATCTCTATTGGTATTTTGTAACCCTCATCGTCTAATACTGTCTTTTCATAACTACCATTGCGACGGTTGCTATTTGATTTTGACATTTTGCTGTGCTTGGAATAACCAAGCTCATGTTCAATTTCGCTCTCAAGTATTTTTTCTACTATCTGCTTCTTTAATTGAGAAAACATTCCTTCTTTTCCAAATAGCTCACCCGGATCTGATTTTGATAGTAATTCTTCTATTAATTTACTGTTTATATCCTCTGATTTCTTTGCTATCTTCTTTGTCATAATCTATACCTCTGGTTAAGTTGCTTGTTTTACAATATTTCTTATTGTATCTTTTTGCAACTTACACACAGTTTATGACAGACTCCCATGGATGATGGCGCCCAATATTCCCCATTGAAACGATGTTTACTGCCATCTCTGTCTAATGTTACTTCCAGCCATTTGCTAGGGGTGACAAAGCGCCAGCCTTGGCCTATTTTTTGGGCTGGGTTTATCAGGACATCTAACATAGAGAGTGCTTCATTATGGGTGATTTCTTTCTGAGCTTGCCCTGAATGGATTAAAGGTAGATTTAGCCTTGGAGTATAGTTCATTGCTTATTTCCTTGTATTGGTTGTTTAAACATGCTATTATTAGGTCTATTAATCAGTCTATTAGGTTTTTGTTATGACTCATGTTATATTGTCAAATATTGTAGCGAGTATTTCTGAGCTAAAAACAAACCCAATGTCCACTGTTCGTAGTGCTATGGGCAAGCCGCTTGCAATATTAAATCGTAATCAGCCTGTATTCTATTGCGTGCCAGCTGATTTGTATGAAGCAATGCTTGAATTAATTGACGATGTAGAGCTTGCTCAAATTGTTACCCAGCGCGCGAGTGAAAAAGAAATAGCTGTTGATATTAATGACCTATAAATTAACTTTTCTTGAGTCTGCTAAGAAAGAATGGAGAAAATTATCTCCTGATATTCAAGTGCAGTTCAAAAAAAAATTACTAAACAGATTGTCAGAGCCTAAAGTGAGCCACCTCATAATTCCTCATCTTTTTGTTCTGAAATTATATCTCATTTTTTCATTTTAGTAGTCCAGTTTTTGGGGGCCATTATAAAAGTTCTAAAAGATAAATTATCAACCTTTCCTAATTGTTATAAAATTAAACTACGTACGGTTGGATATAGATTAGTATATAAAATAATTGATGCTCGTTTAGTAGTTCAAGTTGTTGCAGTTGGTCGTCGCGATAAAAACTCTGTATATAAGCTTGCACAACAACGTATCTAGACCTCAATTCTGGTGCCGTAACCTCTGCCAACTATGGAAGAAATTTGATATATAGTAGCAGTTAGGTTGTCTTGGCTTTGATCTCTGTCGTAAAGGGCTGCGGGTTCTGTGCTCTCTATGGTCGTGATTAGCTTGCCATCACTGGTTTTAATATCTATTTCGTATTTCTCATACTCTTCGCCGAGTGGAATATCGACATTATCACGCCATTGATGATTAGTTCTGGCTCGCCTTATCCAGCTGAGTTTTATGATGTTGTTCTCTACATGCTCTGCTGTTACATGCACAGGCGCAAATGGCTTTAGGTGAATGGCATAATGAGTAAATTCTACTGACTCAGTTTCAGCGAGAGTGCTGCCTATCGAGACTGGTTTATATAAGACGCTTCTGCCGATCATATCATGACTGACTTTTCCCTCGAGAATTCCCTCGTTTAGTAGAATGAACCTCTCACCCTCGCTATGAGTATCTATTGCATGTTCTGTGCCCTGTCTTCCGCGTAGGAGTTTTGTTAATTTATATTGATGATCAGCAATTAGCTCAGCATGCTGAAATTGTATTAATTCATTGCCAATCAGAGCGGCATTGGCCCCGTTTAGTAATACTAACTCTATGACGCTGTTTAATTCTCCATAAGGCAGCTGCACTATGATTTCACTGCGATAGTCAAATATTGTGCTGGCTGCTGGGGGTAATTTGTTTAAACTCACTCCGGTGATAGAGGCAATATTGGTTGTTGTGAGTAGTTTGTAATCATAACCATCATTCGTGGTTTTATAGATTGCTACCCCGTTCCAATTCTCATGCTCAGGAATAACAGCTATTCTGACTGTGGCTGTTGTTTGATCGCTTGGTAGAGGCGGGGTGTCTATTAGCTCTATTTTAGTTTTAGCAACGGGTAGCGGAAAATCATATTCTTGATATTCATACTCGCCCTGGATGCTGCTGTGGAAATCATACATGTTAGCATTGTAGTTAGTAGCAACAATTCTCATCTGAGCAGTTCTTTGCATATCAGTTTTAACTATTCGCATCTGATGGGTGATGTTACCTGTCTGAACAGTGATAATGTCAGTTGGTTCTAGATATCCATATTTGGGAGGCAATGTTAATTGATAGTTCTTTCGCTCTTGCCAGGCATTATATAGCGTAATATCCGCTATTTGCTTAGCTTGTTGCTGATTCATTGAGATTGGTAGAATTATATTAACCTGCTCTTTGCTGCTGACTGTTTGTCTTTTCGAGCTGGTCGTTGCAGTATCATATTCTCTGCCTTTATCTATATGGGTGATATTGATTTTTTCAGGGAGCTCTAGTTCCTGCGCTATAGTTATTTCAATCGTTTCATTTATATCTTGGTTATTATTTGATACTAATTCAGATTCTGTAATTTCAGCAACGTTTGTGCGCCCAATTCTTGGAACAAATTTGAGTATTCCATCACTCAGGGCAACATCAAAGAAATACGCAGCTTGCAAATGCTCTATTGCCTCTCTTGCGGTAATGTGCTGCGAGATTATGTATCCATCAACCTGATCTATTAGTCTGCTAGTGTCATAATCAGCTGCTGATAATCCCACTTCACATAAAAGATCAGCAACAATTGCTGCAAGTGATGATTGCCCAAACTTGCCATTCACCCAATGACCTGTTTTCCATAGATCGCCATCTTGCCATGCTCTCTTATTATCTGGCCACGCAGGAAATGGCCGTGCATCCCATGTCCATACAAAACGCTTAGGAACTAGCTGATCAAGACCATTTCGTTTAGTTCTGGACTCAAGATAATCAAGACTGGCATTTAATGCCTGACGCTGGGCGAGGAAATCTACCCTTCCTAAAGACCCCCTCGGAAAACAGGATTCAATGGAGCTTGAGTCATAAAATACATTGGGCTGATTGGAACAAGCATCAACACTAGGAAAACCAAACTCAGTAAACCAGACGGGTTTCATTCTTGGTTGCCACTCTGTGATATTGCCATCTGGGTTGGTATGCTTAGTGCTCCACCAATGCTCTAGATTTTTCCATGCATATTTTGCACCATGGAAAGGATGTCGGGTTCTGTCTTCATCGCAATAATAATCCCAACCTTCGCCGCTTTCCCACCCAGCCTGTATTAATTCTTCTGTGATCTCGCTTTGCGGCAAATCTTTCGTTAGCGGGAAATACGCATCTATAGCAACAACATCAATGGCTTTACTTGCCCATAGACTATCCATATTAAACCAGCCACCCTCTGTATGATGATATTCCGACCAATCAGCAGCATAGGTTACAATTGTATTATTACTGACTCTGTCTTTAATCATCTCAGCTGATTTGATAAACTGAGCAGTAGCAGGATAAGAGCCAGGCCTGTCTGTAAATCCGGTTAGTCCTATCATCTCAGAACCAATCACAAATGCGTTTACTATGCCGCAGGTAAGATCAGCGTAATGTTTGATGAATCTATTATATCCAGAGCCTCCATTAAACCAATGATCAATCTCAATTGCACTATTTGCTCTTATTCTACCTCGCCATGGTTTGGGATGGGGTTCTAGCTCATCTACAAAAATCATGGGATAGAGCATAACATTCAATCCACGAGATTTTAACTCTTTGCAAATAGCTGTTATTGTGTGGTCGCTGGGAGTTCCGCCATAAGTTGGGGTACGCTCATCAAAGCGCAGCACTTCCTCAGCTGTTTCCCTAGTAAATCCCGCAACGCCCCATTCTTGAGGCTCAATAATTGCCTCCTCATCTTTAAATTCTACTTTTGGAACGATGCGGCAATTACCAGCATTGGTAGAAGTAGCAAACCAAGTGACCACTAATGCTACCCACTCTAAATTGGGCAAAGTGTTCTGCATCTGATCAAGCGCTAGCAACATATCTGGCTTGCCATCATAATTATGCATATTAATTACGCTATGGCCATAAGTACCGCCATAGGGAAATTGACGTTTTTTAGCGCAGACCTGATCAGCATAAACAAACTCACCAGAGCCCGGTATTAGGATTAACTCACGCACTTTATCTTCAACAGCTGGGACAAAGCGTACTGTTCGCCGTACTTCAAAACTAAAGTTTGGTATACGATTACCGTATTTCTCTAGTGGAAAATCTTCAATCACTACATAACATAGGCCTCGATATGCTGGGAACTCAGCGCCGTTCTTATGCCTTGCAATGATATCATCAGGAAGCTGATCTTCTGTGCCGAGATATATGTTGAACTTGCCTTGATTTGTTTGCAATGTTTCAGCGGATATTAACTTGCTATCAGCCCATATTCTGCTAATCTCATCAACCTCACCCCCGCAAATAGCAATTGCGAGTGTAACTGAATATGTGTAGCTGTAGGAATTTTGAGTCGTGGTGACAGTTCTGCGTCCGCCGCCACCTTTGCCGCCACTGCTTTGTTCAAAGCTCTGAGTATGCACATGCTCTGTCTCCTTTAAATCAGTAGACCAGATAACATTTCCAGCTAGCCTCATGGTACCGTAGAGCTTTGGAATTACCTCACCATAAGAAGAAATCTGTACTCGAAGATCGCCTAATCTTGCACCATTTTGAGAGGGCAGCCGTACAGTTCGGCTTTTTCCAGACGCAAACATCCCGCCAATAGCAGAGCCTAGATTTGCTCCCATAATAGCAGTGCCAACCCCGCCAACCATGAATCCGCCAAAACCACCAGCTATTGGTAGCGCCATACTAGCAAATGAACCCATATCCTGATATTCCTATAGTGCTATTTGTCTAATTTAAAGCGATAAACCCCAACAATCATACGGAGCCAAGCTGGAGATAATATATGCTCTACTACAGAGCCAGAGGCGGAGTAGCAATGTATTACTCCTAAACCCCTAATCTTGCCCAAGGTAGCAATGCCTACATGCTGTGGGTGTTTGAATAATTTAAATAGCAAAATATCGCCATCCTTTATCTTCTTGAGATTGGTTTTCTGCAAATGCATATCTAAAAACTCTACTAAACTCCTGCCATCTGGATGGGCTGAGTAATCTGTTCTATCAAGCTCTATTAAATTTTTGCCTCCCGCGCCGGTAATATTAAGCTCAGCTACTACCCCCATAACCAGACCTACGCAATCAACACCTCCTTTGTGTTTAGATGTTTTCTTTAACCGGCCTTGATGATGATAGCGCGTGCCTAGCCAGCTTCTGGCTGCAGTAACTATTTTCTGAGATAGTTTGGTTTTCATATTATTTAAGTGCAGTTCCAGCTGTTCTCATTAGCTTATCTATACCAGGCAAATCAGGTTCACCTCGAAAGTTAATTATGTTATTGAATTTCTGTTTGCAACAATTGCTGCTTTTATTACATCCAGCAATGATACTAAATTCATCACTCTCATGCATAGCAAAAGGCATTGGCAGGGCAAGGGTTACCATGTGGTTTGCAAATTCTTTTACTTCCATCTTTGTAGCAATATTATTGCCACTCTCCCAGATTAGATAGCCATCCTTAAACCATTCATTCTCATGATTTAGTATGCTCGCTCTGAATGTTTGATTATTGATAATCTCAGTTATGGCAGCGCGCACTGTATATTCACCCTGGTCAAGATTAAATTTGCATCGCGCGTCGCCAAGTGTAGCCCTGCAATGAGGCGAGTAACTCTCGCACATAGTTTGTGACAGGAACTGGGTTAACCCTCGCACTTCTGCATAAAATAGCTGTTTCTTGATAGTAACTTCGCCAAGAAGACCGCGTTTTTGAATGAGCTTGCCCGTATTCGGTTTATTATAATTTACCAGAAATACTTCCAATTTTGCAAAATCATATTTCCCGGCCAGAAGATCAATTTCAGTAATCTTACTCGGGAAAGTCTGACCTGCTAAATCCAGATTATCAACAGCCATATCACTGCCACTCTCAACATTGGTGGGAGTAAAACCTGCTATCGAGTCATACTTAACCCCATCAATCATTAGCGGCCTGTCATGGTCTGTAAACCCGAGCACAAGACCATCTGTGCGCTCAATTCTCCAGCAGCTAGCAAGAGTGGTGACCTCAGCAGATAAATGCGCTGTGAGCTCCTGTGTAAGCTGCCTCATACCCTAATCTCAATCAATGGGATATTCTGCCAAGAACCAGTATTAAAACCATCCATCGACAAATCCAGATGATCAGTGTCAAATCTCACAGCTACGTCAAACTCAAAATCTGCTGTGATCTCTTCACCTATTCTTGGAGCGCCCCTAAACTCCACCTGCCCAGTTGTAAAATCAATGTTAATCCCATCCTCATAAAGGATAGAGTCAATATAGATCTTACAAAAATCATTGCATACAGGCTTGTTGATTATGCGGCTGTAAACAGCATCACCGCTCACATAATGTTTAACCATCTGGAATATAGTTTTCCTCCCATCGCCAGTTCCAAGATGCTGATTCACCCCTTGATAATCCGACCAATCTTTATAACGAAAACCTACAGCTCGCCCGCGTCTTGTACGAAAAAATGCAATCAACTCTTGCCATTGCTCTGGAGTTTTTACCCCGCTTGCCACATCATAGCGTGCCCTCGCTTGATGCCAATTAATATTGCGCTGCTCGTGACCACTGAATGTTGATACTATGTCAGTAGAGAACATCGCACCACCTTTAGAACCATATGAAATCCCAGCTGGAAATTGTGCTTCAATGAATGAGGGCATAGTTGGTGATTACAAATTCCTTCCAGCCCTAGAGATCTGCCTTGCCATATCAGCGGTAATTTGCCCCCGGCTGTGATTAAATGAGGCAATATCGGGAGTTTGTATATGCATATTGACTGTTACATTACTGCCCCCTGAGAGCTTGCTGAATGGAGTGATGCTTCCTGTAGTGCTCGGAATGAATAATTCAGGTTCGCCTCCATCTCCTACTATATGAGCCTTGCCAGCTCTTGCCGTGCCACCTTTTGCAAAGAAGCCTCCGAAATTGCCTAACGCGCCCAGTAATCCGCCTAATCCGCCGCCAGCTCCAGACCCAGCGCCACCAGATAGAGCGCTAAACAAACCACCGAGTAATCCGCCGCCGCCCATTCCGCCCATTCCGCTCATTCCACCAGCACTAGCGCCAAATAATCCTCTTTGCAAAGTCGTTTTTAGAATATCTGATTGCAAGCTTTTGAATAAATCTTTAAAGGTGGATTTCATACTCCCTGCATGGGTTTTTGCTCCAAAGGCGCAATTAGCAAGATTATCTATCATTCGGTCAGCTGCTCTTTTTGAGTGAGTTTCAATCGTGCTGAATACATCAGCGTTAATAGTTTTTGTTTGTTCCAGTTGATGCACGCTTTGTTCCATAGCATTATTATGTAAATTCTGATTATTGGCTCCCTCTTTGAGCAACTTATTCATTTTTTCTAATTGCTGATTATGCTTGCTAAGTGGAGCGCTAGTTTTCTTCAATATGTTCTTCGATGCAAGATGTGCCTCATTATTTTTCTTTAAAGCCTCAAATTGCTTCTGATTAGCAATAACTATTTCATCCGAAACAAGCTTTGCTTGCTGTAATATTTTATTATGCTCCGCCCCAGCATCTGTGCTTTTTCTAAACCATCTGGTTAAAGATACCAAAGCAGCCACCGCCATTGATATAGAAACAGCTACGAGCCCTATCGGATTTGCCATAAGAGCTAGCGTGAATGTTTTGACGGAGAGTGCAGCAGCTGCAAACCATGCAGCAAGTCTGAGACCTGCAAGACTGGCAAGAGCTGTGATCAAAAATGTTAATACCGGATTGCCATCTTTAATTGCTTCAAAAAATGCAGTAATCGCTGGAAGCAGCGGCAATAGCACGCTTGTAAGTAGCCCCGTCAATACAGCTTGTAACTTACCGAGAGAATCGTTAAAGGCCTCCATTGCTTTGGTATCCTCACCAGAGAGTGACAATCCTAGCTTTCTCGCCTCTTCTCGAAGTTTGCGTATTCCTTCTGCGCCATGCTCCATTGTTTGCAGCAATGCGACCCCTTCAGTATCAAATAGCTTCATAGCAAGACGCACCTTGTCAGACTCATTTGTAACTTCTGACATTGCATTTGCAATTAGCTCAAATTGCTGCTCAGGTTTTAGGCTATTCATATGCTCTGCAGATAATCCCAGCTCAATCAAAGCATCTTTTGCACTACCAGTGCCAAGAGCCGCCTCAGAAACCCGGCGAGTCATTCGCTGCAACCCAGTCGATAGTGAGTTAAACTCAACCCCTGTCATCTCAGCTGCATATTTTAGTTCCGATAATCCTTCAGTAGTTGCTCCCAAACGAAGCGATAATTTGCCAATCTGGTCACCAGTATCAATGATTTTCTTCAAAGCTCGCGTGCCAAAAGCAGCACCAATTGCCATACCAATGCCACCAAACCCTCTGGTGACTTTAGAGGAGAGCTTTTCCATATCTTTGAAGTTTTTCTTGATTCTGCCAAATGCTTGCTTGGTTTTATCAACACCGCGAAAGGTTACTCTAACTTCTTTTGTAGCTGCCATTATGCTTACTGCCTTTTTCTTGCTTCAAACTAAAATATGCCATCCAGTGATTCCATTCTGATACTGTCAACGATTCAACCTCACTAACGCTTTTGCCTAAATGTTCCGCTAGTGCAAACATGCTAAACAACACAGAGTCACTTTCTAGTTTTTTTTAATGGGAGTAATATCATCATCAGCATCACCCATGATGGCGTTTGCAACTCTGATCAATATATCAGGGTCGCAGCCTCGCATTAAATCAGGCTTGTCGCTTCTTGAGAATAAACTCTCTCCCTCTGAATCCTTAGCCTTCATAATCAGTGCTTCTACCATTAAGCCAAGATCATCATCTTTTGCCATTTTATACAGCCGATTCTTCTGCGCAAGAGTTAGTGGAGTTGCGTGAATGTATAATGATTCTTCCCCCTCACCCCATTCAGCTACTTCGATAATCTTGGTCTCTTTGGCATCAAAATGTGCTTTAACTCTATCAATTATTCTATTATTCATCTTAAATATCAATCCTCATCTCCAGCAGCTACGCCGTCAATTATAACAGCGCCCCCATCATTATGAGATCGCTCAAATAGCTCATCATTTCCTTGAAACGTGAAAGAGCTTTCAACAATCCCGTCAAATGCTCCTTGTCTTGAGATTCCAGTTACAATAGCCGTGCCGGTGAAATATCTCCTGCCATCTGCAACACCTTCTGGATAGAGATTTAACTCAATCTCACTACCAATCAGCAAACCACCTTGCCCCGCAGCATCGGCCTCATCCCAAAATGCCTCAATAGAACCAGACCAGCTCTTTATTGTCGCTTGGTGTTTGCGCCATGCGGTACCTATTACGCTGGCATCAACAGTGTCGCTTACCTCCTCTAAACTCCATGATTTAACCTCAGCTATTTGGTTGTCTCCTACTTTGACTATTCCTTCTGAGCCTGCATGTGTTGCCATTTATTATCTCCTATTTTTCATTATATTCATTACACAATAATTTCCGGTGAATTTTCCAAGGTGCGATAAAGCACAGCAAAAACTAAACTAGCAAGAGCAACAGGCTGCTCACCATCATTATTTAAACTGATATCTGTAGCTTCTAATCTGCAATCTTTGCATATTCCGCCCAAATTACTACTTGCTAGAATCAAACTCTCTACCTGGGCAGAGATATTATCAACAGCGCTACTTACCTCATTTCCACTTTTGACGTAACATTCTACGCTTACTCGTAAACTTCTCTCCTGTGACCGTGGCCAGCTGATTGTATCTGTGATGATCTCCTCATGATCACTAAACACAATAATCTCAGGCAATGAGCGCTTTTCTAGCGTATAAATCCTACTATCATAAATCCGGGCTCCTGCATCTGTAGCGCCTATTAAAAGATCGATAAAAGCTCGGCGAATGTTAGTTCTTGCATGTACCATGTTAGGGTGTCAACATATGTCTATACTTTACTGCTCTTCAAGCACAAGCACTGCCCAGCCTGTTCCATCTGGTTTGATGGCTTTGATTCTAAAATGCTTTCCACTAACTTGCAGAGAATCATCGTACCGAATTCTGCTAATATCATCTTCTCTGCATTCAAAACAAGGGCTGCTCCCAGCAACGCCCGCCATGCCGCTATCAATATCCACATAATCAGATGATAATATACCAGTCAGCACATATTGCATCCCATCTGCTTGAATTACAGTTCCATTAACCGCAAAGCCTTGCTCTGGGTCTAAAAATTCAGTTAAATCTTCTCGGAACATAAAATCAAGCCCTAGCAACTGCAAAGCTCTCAGCATGTCTGACAGCTAGATCAACATCTTGCATAACGCGAATTCTGATGCCGCCCGAGGTTCCAAGAGTGTATGGGTCAACAAGGACATCCATCACGCCCCATTGGCCGATTATTAGATCACCGAAATTGCCAAACAATAAACTATTTGCTGGAACTTGGTTGCTGGTTCCGACTCGGTAACCGTTTAGCATACCAAATCCTTGCTCACCTGAATTCTCCCAGATAAACTGCGCCGTATCATTAGCTTTTTCCTTTTGTTTAAGCAGGCCTCGCATGTTTGCATTACAAAGATAACCTAATGTCCCAATATCAGCGTTTTGTGCAGCAATGTTGCTTTCTAAATCAACTATCTTACCCCAGCTAATTGCATCCGCATGGGCAGGGTCTGCATTAATTGCTACTTCTCCTATGCCGTCTGTATTTAGAATTCCTAGCGGTTCTGCCCCATTCCCACTGCCTGAGATCGCTACTCGGTCAATCTCTAATGCGATCACTGTGGCAAGATCGTTTCTGATTAGGGTTTCAATATCAGGGCTGGATTGCAATACTAATTTACGCGTAAAATCAGTAAATGCCGCAATGCTTCTAGGGCTTAGAGTCACTTGTCCAAAGCTCTGCTGGCTGTGATCTGGAGCGCCGCCTTCTGACACCCAATAGGTAGTTGCTCCGCCAGTCTGCTTGGGTATGGCAACATCACCATGCAGGCCGCTCATAACCTTCGCCCCCATTTGTTTAACCAGCATTTTGCTGCGCAGTAGCTCAATAAAGCTACCAGACATATAATCAGTGCCAACAAGATAACCACCGGCAACATTTGTGATTTTTTCTAAGTTGCGAATTTGCATTGAACGCTGCTCTGCCATTATATCAAGCGGAACAAAAAAACTAGCAGGCTCTCTGCCAACTTGCTTGGAAACTGTTTCTGAGGCCTCTTTCTCAAGCTCTGCTCCTCTCCAATTACCAGAAATCACTGCTCTTATAGCTTTAATAATAGAAAAACTACCGATTTCTTTGTGATTCATGCCAATGATTGGATTCTCCTGTCTTGCTGTATTGATTGCAGATGATGTAGACAGAGTATCTAGTATCTGTCTTCTAAAATTATCTATAGTTCTACCAGTTTTAATAAACTCCATCGCTCTTTCTTGCATATTATGCTTATCACCAAGAGCTAGTATTTCTGATATTCTAGTAGTTTCGTCTTGGCGTATTTGCTCCGGATTAAACCCAGCATCAATATTTGACAATGCTTGCATTGGTAATGTTTGCATCGCTGATGTTCGCATCTCTGATGCTTGCATCGCTGATGCTTCTGTTATCTTTGCTTCTGTTTTGTTTGGTTCCATATCTGATCTCACTTTATATATTATATTTGTTTCGTTATTACTTATTTCCTGTTCTGGTTTTTTGCTAGATTTCTTGGGTTTCTTGGATTTTCTAGCATTGTCAGATCTACCAATTCCCACTGTTTGATCAGCCGGTATAGATACTAAAGACACCTCAAGAGGCTCCCATTTAGAAACTCGGTACGTATCAGGCTTGCCTTCTTCTCCTTTCTCGCTGAGTACCAAATCAGATCTCTTATATTTATAACCAACCGAGATATTCCCCCTAATTCCATCAATCACATCTTGATACACACTCTGAGCAAGTACGCTTCTTCCAAACCTAACCTTAGCTCTCCCTCTTAAATCAGAAGTGATTTCTGCTGATTCAATAATACCAATTTGCTTTTTATGGTCATGATCAAGCAATAGAGGGGCTCTGCCAGACCGAAGCCAGCTTAAATCCACACAATCTTCTCCATGATCAAGAATCTCTATCCCAAAGGAGCGTTCATATGGGTCTTCGCTTGAGAATGAAAGGTAGAAGCTTCGCTCACCAAGATTCTCTTCTGGATTCTCTTCTCTTGATTCTGATAATTCATTTTTTATTAAAGCTAAATTATCATCATCTATATATAGTAAATCAATGTTTTGTGTTTGCTTTAGTTTGTCGTTTCGATATGGCATTTCTGCTTTTACTTCTGTATTATTCGTCATCTGTGTCATGGTCTTTCTCTCTGCTTCTATGTTTATATTTATATTCATATATATTGTCATTTTCTGAGTTGTTATCCAGCTTGCTGTCACCGTCAAGACTACTCCGGTCAAGCTGTTTATCCCTGTCCCGATCTTCTCTATAACGAGCAGTATTTAAATCCAAGCCATATTCCTTGGCAAGCTCATCTTCAAACGCTAGCTGCTGAAATAATTCCTCAACATCCATTCCTTGATCTGCTGCTACTTGAGCTCTGGTTTTAGTTTTTTGATTAATGGCGATCTGATTCGCATGATTCTCCTTCAACGGGTCAACCCATGCCCAACCTCTTGCTCGCCATACCGGCTTGTTGAACTTATCAAAATCCGTTGCAGATATTTCGATCTTTCCACTAGTGATCGACATCAACAACCAAGCCTCAAATACAGGCCTGCAAAAATGCTCAATAACCCAATTCTGTAAAACTTTCCAACTATCCCTATCTTCTAAAGAACCATGCCTGATGGATGAGAAATTTACATCCTCTAAATCATTAGCTAGCGTGTTATAGGAAATATCCAGTCCACTTGCCACGCCTCGAAGTATCGCTTTTTCAAATGAAGCAAAATTACCAGCTGGATGATTAGGGTCAAACATCCTCACATCCATGCCAGAAGGAAGCTGTTCAAAAGTACCAGGGTCTGCCTCCATGATTGGGCTGTCATTCTCATGCTCAGAGCCAGCATATCCAGTGCCATCTGGTGATACAAAAAACCCCATCTTAGAGGCGCCAACTCTAGCAGCAACCAGCTCTGCTTCTTCATAACCAGCAAGCATACGAAGACGCGGCATAGCTGTATGCATCCATGGTACCCCTCTACTTTGTGAGGGTCTATCAATCAAGAATCCATGAATAATCTCACTTGCTGGAATTCGTTGATATTTTTTCTCATAACTGGTTTTGTCATGAAAGACCTCAGATGGATGATGGCTTAAGAGGTGATAAGCAACTGGGCGATTCCATTTGTTAAACTCAATGCCCATACGAATATAACCACCATTATCAAGCGGCATATTCAAATCCTCATCAAGATGATCAGCTTCTAAAAACTGCAACGCAAACCCAAAATCATTATCAAAACCTTTAACCAGCCTGACAATAACCTCACCATCACGAGCTACGGATTCCAGAAATAATTTTTGAGAATCCACCCATGAAAGCTTTCCGCAAACGCTGCAATTGCCTTTCTTCGCCCATAGATGAAACTGCTCTTCAATATGGCTGTTGATTTCTCGTAGCAACTTGCCTGAATTATCTTTTGCCTTAACCTGTAACCTGATTCCAGTTGCACCAATAACATTAACCCCAGTACGCTTTAAGAAACGCCTGGCATAATCATTATTCATGCAAAGTTCCCGCGAACGACTACGAAGCGTGCGCAGATCATTATAAAGCTCTGAGTCCGCAGATAAAACGCTAGTCACCCAATCTGCATTTAGCCGGTTAATCGAAGCTGCTGCGTATTTGCGCTGAGACATATTGCGAGTTTGCGCCTTGCTGCTCTTTCTAAAAAAGTTAAATAATTTCATATGCTAAATAGCGTCATACCCGCCCAAACTTAATCTTAATCACTTGATCATTTAAATCACCGCTCTTACGTCTGGTCAGCACATACTCAGCCTTATATTGATCTCGCCACTGTAATAATTCACTGGGGCTCAACCGAGATAAACTTCTGCCAGCAATAGAATATGATAATTGATCACGGCTAGCCTTGCCCTGAATCATCGCCTCGAGCGCATCTAGAGTTTTCTTAACATGTGATCTTCCATCAACTCTATCCATCTGGCTAAAATTGGGTTTAACGAACATCGACCCTTCCGCAATCAAATGCTGCTCTCCAGCTCTTCTAGCAAAGCATTGCCACCAATATTGACCAGTTTTATAATTTATAGTCTCATTAGAGGCAAGAGTTACTAAATGGTGATCATCCTCTATCTCTGCTGCAAACTCTATTGCTGAATCATCGCTCTGGCTCCGCATTAAATAAACCAGCTCCCAACCAGAAGCAGACTCAAACCCAGCTATCCATTTTTTCCACGTGACGGTTTCGCCCGCAGTAAAACTTGCTGGTTCTATGTTATATTTTTTCATTATCGAGATTAACTATGTATTCTAGGTTATTTCGTAGTTTCTAAGTGTTTGAGAGGTATTTCTCCCCATATTTCATATATAAATCAATATCTCTATTAACTTCTTTCGTGATATCACTCGCAGGCTCGCCGCTGTCATGATTCATCCACCATTCATCCTCAGTAAGAAGGTCTGTTCGGTCTAAATATTCCAAACTATTATAATCAGCATTACCAATTTTTGATAAAACTGCTTCTTCCTCCAGTTCCTCCTCTGCTTCCTTGGTGGCTAATTCCTCGCGTAACCTCCCATGACCTAGCTTTTCGCTGGTTATAGTCATTTTGTTGCTGATGTTGCTTATCATTAGACCCTTCTATTTTCATTTTTTTTGCCAGTAATTCCAAATCCGGATTTATTATGTGCAAAGCTGCAAGAGCATATACCCTGCAATCCAGTGCCTCATTACGCCTCCCGGCTGGTTTTTCCCATTTACGCACGGGAAAGCCTTTATGGTATCTTGTAACAACTTTCTCAGCAGTTAGCTGCTTAAAATATTGCTCATCATAACGTGCTGGGAAGTGGCAATAACCAGCGCCAGGCTCAGTAATCTTCAATCTGCTATAGATCATCTCCTTTGCAGTATCTGTTCCAACCGAGAACAGCTTTACCCGCATTCTGTTAGACATTGTCGGTCTGCTAATTATTGGCTTTGCTGGCACTCCTGAGCCCTTTATCGCAAATACTCTCCTTAGCTGCCTCTTCTTGCAATACGCATATACACTTTGTGTACGGTGACCACCAGAATCAACGCAGGTGCAGGCTATTCTCAAATTAATTCCAGATTCATGCTTGATTGTTTGCTCTAATATATTATCAAGATCATTCCAAACATCCTCCCTTGCAGGGTCTCCATGGATGACTCGGTAATCTAACGACCAGCTCTCCTGCCCTTTGCCAAAACCTACTATCTCTATTTCAAGCCTGTCATCCTGCACATCAACTCCAGCAGTTACAATAACAACGCCAGATGGTGCAAGATCTCCCCAGTTTTCTTTGCGGGAAAGTAATGAATTCTCATCAACTGACTCTCCTTGCTCCTCCCAAGTCTCACCAAGGGTGGTATTAATCCAGGTTTTAAGAGTTTCTGGCATTAATTTGGCCTTCAAAAACTCAGCAACAATCCGTTCCCATGATACCCACGGCGAGTATAGCTCGTTCAAATGAAAACCAGCTATGTTTGAAAACTCATTCTCAGCTCTCCATTCTCCAGCAGATAGCATTGCAGCTTTGTCAGTATCGCGCAGGATGCAGCCATTAACTTCGCAAACATAATAAGCAGTCTCAGGCTGATCTTTTGATTTCTTAGTTGCACTATCTTCGCATGTGCTCTTCTTCCATTTAATTTGTCCCCATTTCAAAGTCTGATACTCACCGCACGAGGTACAAGGCACATAATATCGCCTTTGATCGCTCTGCAAATATGCAGCTTCAATCCTGCTCAAATCCTTAATGGTTGGTGTGGATGTCAGCACTATCTTACGATTCCAAAATGTAGTAGCACGCTTCTTGGCAAGATTCACAGGGTCACCCTCGCTGCCAGCACTAGCGGGATATCTATCAACCTCATCACAAAGCACTAACCTGACCGGCCTGCTTGCAAGCGATGATGGCGAGTTACTCCCAGCCATAGTGATATGACCACCTGTGAATCTTTTGTAGAGTATCTTATTCCCAGAATCCCTAGATCGCGGGTCTTTCACTAAATTGTGAAATACTTCACTATCACGTAGCATTGGAGCTAATCTATCAGTCGACCAACTCTCAGCTAGCTTCTCAGTAGGCTGCACTACCAGCATGGGCGAAGGGTCTTGATGGATATAATAACCAACAATATTATTGATGATCTCCGTCTTGCCCACTTGAGCTGATGACATCACTACCACAATCTCCACTGATGGGTCGCAAACTGCATCCATTATATCTCGCTGATAGGGCGCTCTGTCTGTGCTCCATTTCCCAGCCTCAGCCGATGATTCACGTGATAATTGCCTATATTGATCAGCCCATTGACTCACCTTTAATCTTGGCGGCGGTGCTGCCTGTTTACTTATTCTTTTTACTAATGCATTTGTCATGATCTCCATATTTGCTAAGCTCTGTTAGCGCCTCATATATCTCATCTTCTAATATCTTCTCAATCCGCGCAAAATCACTACCAACTGCTGCAAGCCTTCGCACCAGCTTACTCGGCATACTCAGCATCTTTGACCTGAATACCAGAACCAACCCACCATACAAAAACTCTACCTCCTCAGTTTCTATATATTTGTCTTTTAATATGTCCAATTCTAGCTCTGCCTTTGTGGCTTGCGCCTTGAGTAACCTTGCTTTTTCAGCATGCGCATCTATAGAAGCTGTATTTTTCCCAAAAGCTCGCGCGTAGAGATACCCTACATAACCTTGGACGCTGGATACTAAATCATACTTGCCTCTCTCCGCTTTGGGAATGATACCATCTTTGGATAATTGCTGTACTCTGCGCTCACTCAAGTTTAGCAACTTGGATATTGTCGATATTGAATAGGTTTGCATAAATTACTTTTCCAAATTATCTAACCATTGTTTTTGCACTTCATTTGCAAGTCTTTGCATCATAAAAGGTGGAACTGACATGCCGATCGGATAAAACCCATCTCTATTTGCAAAATTATAATCATCTGGAAAGGTTTGCAATCTTATGGCCTCAGACACGGTAATACGTCTTGGTAGCGCCCAATGCAAGGGAGGACAGTGCGTGGTAAGTGTCGTAGCTGGTTTATTTGGATTAAGCTTCTTCTCGTTAAATCTACTGCCTTTTGGATGAGCCTCTGAAAGCGGTGCTCCTAATTTTGTTTTTTGCCATAGTAGTTTTGTATTTTCTGTAAGCCATGTAATCTTATTATTTCTCCAATCTACATCTTGAAGCGCCTTACTTGTTGATATTGCTGTTTCACTAAAACTTAATTTTAATTCTGGCAAGTTTAAATCATCTCTTCTTGCAACAAAGAATGTCCTCTCTCGTTTTTGTGGAACTCCCATAGTAGAGCTGTCTAGCAGGAATAGCTGAACTTTATAGCCTGTTTTATTAAACAATTCTATTATCTGCTTCACGTACCCGCGAGCTTTACCTATGATCAAGCCTTTAACATTTTCAGCAATAACTACTTTAGGCTTAAGTTTGCTTGCAGTATTAATGAAATGGAAAAACAAATCATCAAGTACTTGTTCCTTTTGTCCCTCACGAAAAGCTGTTTTCTTACCCCATTTACTCTCTCGTACCCCAGCCACGCTAAAAGAAGAACATGGAGGTGAACCATCTAATATATCAAGATCAAACAACTCTTTCGGTAAATCTTTATCTGCTAAATGATTAAATTGTTCAATTCCCATCATAAAGGGGTATTTAGGTTTTAGATTAAGCAGGTAGAGCCTCATCATCTTTGGGTCAATCTCAACATTGCCCAATACATCATAACCAGCAAGCTCGTAACCCATAGACGAACCACCTGCGCATGAAAAGCACGAGAATACTTTGTAACCATTTGATTCGATCTTCTCAAGATCAGATAGGTTCCATGATATATTAGTGCTCAATCCCATTCAAAACTACATTTAGGGCATTGATGAGCAAACTCTTGAAACTCAGATAATTTTATCTCTCTGCTAGCTGAAGATTTGCTATTACTAATATCAGTCTTACCATCTCCAATTAACTTTTCAAGTTCCATTGCATTAAACCCTATTAGCTCTAGATCAGTGCTGTCATCTTTAAGCTCATCAAGCTCTATCTTAAGCAGCTCGTCATCCCAGCTGGAATCTTCATGCAAACGATTATCAGCTATTCTATATGCCTGCACCTGAGCAGCTGTTAAACTAGATGCAACATATACTGGCACTTTCTTCAAATCTAGCTGCGTAGCAGCCATATAGCGTGTATGCCCAGCTATGATTGTCATATTTCCATCTACTACGATTGGCTGTTGCCACCCGAACTCTTTTATAGAAGCCGCAACTTTTGCTATGGCAAGCTGATTGTGCCTTGGGTTTTGTGCATAAGGAATTAGCTTACTGATGTTAATTAATTGTATTTTCATAAATCTATAATTACTTTGTAAATCTCTTGAAAAACGCTCATAAAGTGCTCCAACCGCTTATGAACCCTACAACCGCTCACGAAGTGCCGCGAAGCGAAACGCAATCAAGTTTTAAGATTTCTGTCTAGGGATGCGGTGGGGTGATGAGTTACCCGGTTCCCTAAAGTCGGTAAAGTACCTTGTCTGCGCGCGGTTATGAGGCTGTTTTTAGGGCACGATCTAGCTGCCTTTGGAAGATTTTGTCAAAATGCCTGATGAACACCTTATGTGCCGTCTTTTGGAATCCAAACCGGGGTTTTATGTGGGCTTTGTCGGTTAGGGTGTATAGCTTTTGTATGCTGTTCTTGCCAATCCTTCTGAGTATTGACTTGCCTGATTTGCTTTTGAATATCCGACTATTGCCTTGTTCCTTTTTGAGAGCATTTGACTTGCGGAACTTCCTCGGGGCTCCGCTTGCGGGGATGGCTAGTTTATGGCCTGATCTTGGGGTTTTGATGCCTCCTTCTTCTTGGATGTTGGCAAAATATGCTCTCGTGTAGACGGCCGAGACTAACTCGTATTTATTGGCAAACTTGACCTTGATTCCTGTCGGCTGATTCTTACCCCACCATTTCTTGCGGTTGTTGAAAATAAACGGTATTGCCTTGGTGATCGAGCTTTGAGCTGCAATTGCTATCTTATTTAGCGCCGTGCTCGTAGCAAATGGTAGTTGCCTTCTTTGCATGTGATCTAGCTGTTTTGCGATCTGTTTGATATTGCTGCTTACTGAGATTTGCATGTTCTGTCTCCTCCTTATGCTGCTACTGGTCTGTATTTTGTTCCGCGTAGTATTGCGCTCACTCCAATGATCGTGCCAGTGCCATGGTTGCCTGTCATTCTGATCACTGGGCGTATGTATCTCATCTGGCCTTTATATGCTGCCATTATGGATATCCCAGCTCCATCGATTGCCTCTAAATGTGCTATGGTTCCCGTGTTTGTACCGGCTACTGCATCCTGCATGGACTCATCAGAGCAATGGGTGAAGTCAACGTTATTATCTGACTCCTCAAGCTCAATCTCGATGTAGTTATTCTGGTTAAGATCATCTCCGGCAGCTCCAATATTTGCGATTACCAAGACGCTTTCAAAACCCGATACATCAATTGCAGCTATGTTAGCCTGATCTGCTCCCACCAATGCTGGGGCAAATAATTGCATCAATCTGCTGTTGCTTTTTTCTTCTCTCGTTGTCGCCATTTCTTGCTCCCAAAACTCTGTTATGCTTTATTTTCCTATCCTTACATACCAGTATACACCTAGGTTTACCAACTTGCAATAGGGGTAAAGCAACTTTTAACCCGGGGTTAAGAGTGAACTCTGTGCACTCCAACAATCAAACCAAATTGTTACTAGAATTTTTAACCTGGCGTTTAACAGTTTTTTTCAAATACCCCATAAAACCATGATTTCTCCGCATTATTCAGCTATTTTTGTAAATTTCTACCAATTCATCCAGCCCCTCACGAAGGCGAGCAGTGCCAGCACCTTTTGGCCAGTTGGGGATTTGCTTTAGCTCATAGGCTCGTATTGGCTGCTCGTTTAGGCAAAAATGCTCTATAATCGCTTGAGAGTTCTTGCTCAGCTGCTTGAATATCCGATTGTGATTGATGATGGACTCGGCCTTTCTCTCAACACCGTTGCTGCGGAAATAATCTTGCTTTACTTGAACCTCTTCAGGGCTCCAGCCTCCGTTGCTGAAGATGCGCTGGTAATTGCTAGATAGCCGGTCTGCTGCTGCGTATTGGGTTTGGTTAATCCCTCTATGCTTCTCTAGCGGGGTTCCGCTTAGCGTATCTTGTAACCAGCTGCGATGGAACTTTGCTATTGGGCGTTTGTCGTTTTTGTTTGGTGTTGGCAGTTTGGTTGTTTGTGGTTTTGCTGTTTGCAGTTTTAGCGTATTCAATTTTGCTGTATTCATTTTCATAACCTTGGTTTATTTATTCTATTCTTTTTCTTTCCAAATCTCATCGCGCGCAGGAACTTATAAATATATTTAATGGCTTGTTTTGGACTAGCCATATATATTTATATATAGGGAAAATGCAACAAAAATAAAACATACCTCAACACCTGTAAACATAAGGGCTAGAGAGGCAGTTTATTATTGCATTTTTTTCATTATTGCAGATGCAAAAACAAAAACCCCTGTATCCCTGTTACTATATGGCATAGCAGCCGTTTTATTATTGCATTTTCGCCCATCTGCAATAATGAATTCTGCAATAATGCTGCAATAATGATTACAGATTTTCTCTTAATTTGAGCCCGCATTTTCCACCTCATTTATCGTATTATTTTCTTCTGAATCTACATCCCAAATCTCAGGATATTTCATTTCTGCTTTTCTACCATCGCCCTCATTTTTATAGTGAGTTGGTAATATTATTTCATTATTCTCAACAATCTCTCCTGTGTCAGAATCAACAGTTTTACTAATATGTATTTTCATATGTTCGGTACACATAAAACCAAAGCCTTTTTCAGGGTTGCTTATCTTGGGATTATAGTCTTTAGGGTTGTTAAAAAATTTGATATCTCCTTTTGTTGCAGCTATTGAACAATCATCATAAATAGATCTTCTTCCTCCTAAATCTTTATGATTCTGGTATTTCTGAGCAAATTGATTCATCAAATAGAACTTACCCTTGGAAGCTTGTGATTGTAGTAATTTAGTAATTAACATAATTCTCCTTTCTCTTTCCATGTCATATGTCGTCCCATTAGTTTTATAAGCTATACGTTTGTTTAACGAGTCCTCTTCCACCCATGCTCCATCTTTTTTGTTCAAGATCTTAGTGGGGATATGAGCGCCATTACGCAGTTCAAAGATCAATTCTCGTTCATTATCATCTAGCTCAGATTTGCGCAGGATTGCACCGCTGGAATAATACCCACGCAAGCTACTGGCACCGCTGAAGGCCGCAAATGGTTCCTCATCAAATTGTTTATGAGAGAGCTTTTTAGTGTGGTGAGCTAATATAATACCAGCATTTGGGTTTATCATATCTCTCAAGGGCTCGATTCTCTTTTGCAGGAAAAACAGCATTGCATCATTTTCATTCTCTGTAGCGCCGTCTCTGCCTCCATCAAATACATTGCGAATAGGGTCAATAGCTATGATGTCTGTTTCATCTTGGAATACTGATTTAACCTGAGCTGCCACAGCTTCTATTCCGGGCTCGTTCAGCAATAGTTTAGTATTCGGAGTGATGTGTAAATTATCCTGTGCAAGTTTTATTATCTCATCAGATAACTGCATATTTTGCAAACGCTCTCGCAAGTAATGATAACCAATCTCAGCTTGGAAATAGAAGATCTTTAGCGGTCTTGGAGGCTTAAAGCCGATGAATTCCTTGCCAGCTGCCATGTGAGTGAATAAAGACAGCAGGAAATCACTTTTACCAACTTTGGGAGCTCCACCAAATACAAACATTCCGCTTGGCGTTAAGATGCGTGGGGCAATGATATCTTCCGGCAGAGAACTGGTGTCATTTAAAAATGTGCCGAGTGAGTAGCTAGCTACTTTTGCTGGTTTGACTGGTGTTGATTCTTGAGTTTTCTGTTCTGGTTTATCTGGATATTCTCCAGATTCTGCAGCTTCCCCGTGCTTCTTCACATGCTTTCTCCAGAGTCCATCAACCAGTTGCCTCAGCTTTTTCTCGTCCCATGCTGGCACCACGTTTGCTGCGTTATAGCCGGTAATCTCCTCCCATGCTTGTTGCTGGGTGATAGCGCCCTCATGCAGGCGTCTGAGCCAGAATCCTGTAACTCGTTGTAGATGGCTGAATCTGCTTTGCTCGCTTTCTCCTCCTTCGTAAACTTTGCTGATAAGCAGATCTTTAAATACTGGTGTAGTGTTGTTGTAATCAAGAGGGTTGGAGCTATCCTCTTCTTTGCATTTTGGCAGCTTCTCAGCTGATTTAATTAACTCCTCAAGATTGTATTCCAGCGGTTCGTAAGAGCGTATCTTAACCAGCTTACATGCGCCTTTCTTATGATAGATTGAGCCCGCAACCCTGATCGGCTGATGTGCTGATTTAAAGTGAGTATCACCGCCAGCAGCTAGGGCTATCCGGTAGCGTAGTTTGATCAGTCTTTGCAAATCATCACCGGCTGCAGGCCTTTCTAATTGCCAGTAAATATGCAGCTTAGCGCTCCCCTCTGGCGTGATGCCTCCAGACTCCACAATCATGGTTGGTTGCCCTATAGCGCTTGTCAGGGTTTTTAGCTTTTCCTCAGTGTCACCACTATCAATATCGATCAACAATACTTGCATTTGCTGTATGTCATCAGAGCCTGCTTGCCCTTGCTTTGATACGATGCCTGGAATTACATAAAATGCTACTTTTTCCCTGGCTGTCCATTTGGCAAAGGTAACTGCTTTATCCATTACAAGCTCATCTGCATCAATCCATATATTATGCGGACGCTGGCTATTATCTGTGCCACTTTCTGGAAAAGAACGACATGGGATTAAGCCCTCTGAATATCCAAACAGCACATAAAAGAAGGTCTGTAGTTGATCTCTCTGCGGTAGTGCGTTTGGCACCATTTGTATAATATTGCTCATGATAATATCCTCTACTAATTACTTAGTGCTGCTTTTTTTTATGATAATGTTTTGTTTTTTGCCTATTGCCTATTGCCGATCGCCCCAGCAGCGCTGTTGATAAGCACACATCTTGCATTCATAATACTCACTGCTACTTGCTATCCTTGGCAGCATCTCGCCAGCCTTTGTTGCTCTGATGATGTTTGCAGCCTTATCACTCATACGCTGGGCTAGCTCTCCGTCAAATGGAATCAGCTCATGATAAAGCTCGGCGGTATCTTTGTTTATTGCAGTAAACAGCGCTGGGTTCTTGGAAATACCAGTTACTGATTCCTCCATATAAGCCTGATACAGAGCAACTTGAGCAGCATAAACCGGCTTTGAGACAACCAACCCCTTGCGAACGGTTTCCTTCCAGGATTTGTTATTCATTGATTTCATCTCCCATAGTGCAGGAACCGCTAAACCAAGAGCCTTTGGAGCCCTCGTAATAATCCCATCAACATGACCTGCCAGATTGCCACCTGCGCAACTAAACCCAAACTGAGAACCATCTTCCTGGTTAGTCAGCAGCTCAAACCCCGCATCCCGCAGCCACTTAATTGCCAGCTCCTCAAATACATGACCCGCTGCAAAGATTCGAAGAGTCTGACCGCTAAAGCCTTTGCCGGGGTCTTTGCCATCTCCACTTTGCTCATATTGCAGCAACCTACTACAAGGCACCCCAAGCTGTGATGCCCCAAGATAACGACGCTTTGGCTGAGTATCTCGTATTTTTACCAAAGCATCGTCTATTAGAATGTTCAACTGGTCATTTATTGGAGCGCTAGACTTTGATGATCTGTGATTATAGTCCAGCATGACATCTACCCCCAAACAGCATTATCAACGGCGCTGCCCGCTTGCCTCTGCTCGCTTGCAAGATAAGCTTTATGACTCGGGTCAATGGCAGTTTTAATCACATTCTTATCATTGCCATCTCGATCAATCTCAACATCAATTTTGGCTATGAATTCAATACCATCTAATTCTGCTAAGCTATTGATTTTCCTTGCTTGGCTAGCTTTTTCTGACTCGTCAGTATTACTATATCCTCTTGATGAATTTAAGATAGCACGAATAAAACCTCGCCCAATATTACCCCAACGATTATCATTTTTTGAACTATAAAGCCCAATCAAAGACCAAACCTTTCTGCCTTGATGCTCACCGTTTAACACCGTAAATTCACAATTTAGATAGCACGCATCGCTCGCCTCGTTTTTAGTAACATAAGCGCCAGTCCAACCGTGCTCATCATCATTATAGCCACCAGGCTTGATCTTCACTTGCACCTTGGCTATAGTACCTTTTTTGATTAAATCAAAATTACTTGTTTCCGCATTATTAAAATCATTAAATTGCATAATTATTCTCCTTATTTTGTTTATTTGACTGTTTATTTAAGTTATTAACTGATTCCTTCGCCATATCATAAGTTAAGTTTTTACCATCTTGCTGCGCTCTCTTAATCTTCTCCATCAAGCGCCCTAAATGAGCCTCCTCGAGCACTCTCAAACACCCAGAACGATCTTTAGCCGGATAGCCATAGGGATTAATCGTGTGATTAACAAACGCTCTATAAGGCCTCTCATCATCTCCGGCAATCTCCGCCATAGTAATCACTTGATCTACAATGCCTGGTAATTCTAGCTCCGTTTTACTGCCATCAATCTGCATAGAAAATACCTTCCGGTTAAACTCATCCAGCTTCTCCTGCAGAATCCCAACAAACCAAATATTCCGATCACGGCTGTGCTGTAAATGCGTAATCCAGCTGATCATCTCACGCCCATGCAAACCATAAGCAGCGCGAATATCCTCCTTGCCCGTCCGGTCGCTATATGATTGAGGTTGGTTCTTACTCCAGTTAAAACAAAGCCTGCCAGCAACCGTGATTGAATCAATGAAAATAGTCTCGTATTTCTCAATGGAACTAGCTGAGCCAAATCGCTTGCAAACAGCATCATAATGCGCCTTGCTGTAAGGCTGATCATCACGAAGCGCTGGATTCCCACCACCAAGATAAACAGCAAAATCACGACATTCAGACCATGTGCGAAGGCGAATAGCATCACCGCCCCAGCCAGCAACCGCCAAATCCCCAGCCTCTAAATCTAAAAACAATGTGCTCTCAACTGGCAGAGTCCAGAGTAAACTAGTTTTGCCAATACCAGCCTTGCCCAAGATGCATCCCTTGATTCCGCGAGTCTCCGATAGCCGCTCACCGGCGCTAATGATAGGTAGCTTATTCATGATCACCCCCAGTCTCTAGCCTGCTAAGCTTGTAGCTCTCTTTCCCAAGTCGAACTCTCCTAGCCGCCGCAAAACTCCCCTGCAAGATAGATGAACACTCAGCAAACCGGCGCTCAGGAATCTTGTAAACCGTCTCCACAAGCTCATCAAGATCAACTCCATTTGCAATCAATCCAGCCATTATTCCTCGCAGCTTTCTTTGATCCCACTCAACTTTCTTTGGCGCATCATTAGTAATCTGAAACTCATCATCCTCAATATGGACAATGCCGCTATCCTTCTCAAGGCGTACCCTCTTAGCTCGTACTTTTTCCTCATACTTCATCCCAATCGCAGACTCTATCCACTGACGAGTCTTACGCGCATCCTCAAACTCAGCCACTGCCTCCTTATGCAAATCATAAAGCAAACTCGCACTATAATTCGAAACAGTTCCAATTGGAATATGCAGCACCTCCTTAGTTGTCATTTTAGCAATATCGTCATTCCTATAGTTAATATCATCCATTTTAAATCCTCCTTTGGTTTATTGGTTGATTTCTAGATAATTGACTAAAAACAAAACTTTTACAACCCCATTTAATATAATTTAACTCCGAGTTAAAAAATCTATGATTGCACCCCTGTGATTGCCTGGAAACCTCACTGAAATTTTTTAACTGCGGGTTAAATCTTTCCACAGGGGCTAAAAATACGGCTAAACTATAGGCATTCATATAAATTATCTCTGTTGCAATTAAAGCGGGATAAAACTTTTTTTAACTTAATTGAATGAGAAAACTATGAAACTTGTAACCTGGATGAAACTCAGCAACCTAACCCAAGGTCAACTAGCAAAATTAATCAACGCATCCCCACAAAGGATTCACAAATATTTATATGGAGGAGCTATTCCAAAAGAAAAAGCCATACATGAAATCTATATAAAAACTTTGGGGTCAGTCCGGCCGGAAGATTTCTATAAAGAAACATCAGATATATTCGAGCAAGAACTACTAAAAAAACAAGCAATAGATGGCGAGGCATAGAATCATGAACAAAAAACCAACAATACTAACCATAGATCTCGGCACCCAAACCGGCTGGGCAGTGCAAGCACAAACTGGCAAGATCAGCTCAGGCACAGAGAGTTTCCACCGAACTAGATTTGAAGGTGGCGGCATGCTCTTCCTAAAGTTCAAACGATTCCTCACTGATCTCAAAAACAGATATGCAGGCCTTGACTATGTATATTTCGAAGAAGTAAGAAGGCATCTCGGAACCGACGCTGCCCATATTTATGGCGGCTTCCTGGGGCAGCTGACAGCATGGTGCGAGCATCATAATATAGCGCATCCATGTTGGAACCATCAAGAAGCACATAGCTGGCAAAGGCAATGCCTCTAAACAAGAAGTTATATCAGCCATAGAAGCAAAAGGCTTCAAGCCCTCCGACCATAACGAAGCCGATGCACTGGCCTTACTCGATCTCGTGCTGACAAAAGATCAGCTAACCTTATCAAAGCAGGAGGAAGAGCTATGATCACCACCCCAAGCAAACCAGCTGATATCAAGCAGCTAAACACAGCTATAGATCAATTAAACGAGTTTCTACTCAGCAAAGATTACATAACCCTCCTGCAGCAGCAATATCTCTCGCCTGAGACGGTCGCTAAGATCATGGAGGTTAAAACCAGTTTACTGAGTAATTGGCGGGTCACTGGAGGTGGCCCTAGCTATATCAAACTCGGGAGTGGCAGTAGAGGATTAGTACGATACCCCCTGCTCGGACAAGCTGGATTAATTCATTATATGCAGCAGAAGCTACAAAATAGTAGCAGTGATGATAAAATATGAGCCGAGCATGCGCAAAACCAGCTGGCAAGACTGGAAAGCTGCGGTATGAATATGAAGTGTTTTAAGATTTAAAAATGATAAAAACAGATATGAAAAACATTAAAGCTAGTAATAAATTCAAAATTACCAAAAAGCTGCTAGATGATCTCCCATCCTCAAACAAGCGTTATTATATATGGGATAGCGAGCTACCAAACTTCGGAGTTGCCGTGCAAAAGACTGGTTATAAATCATATTTCCTCGACTATACCACCCAAGACCAAAAACGACGCAGAATCAAAATAGCCATAGTTGGAGAAATCACCCCAGACGAGGCAAGAAAAAAAGCTTATAAACATGTCCTCCTAATCAGTCAAGGCTCCGACCCACTAGATGGCAAACAGCTAAAAAACGATGAACCAACTTTTAAAGATGTAGCTGAAGAATATATAGAAAAGCATGCAATTCCATTTAAAAAAGCAACAAGTATTGCAGGCGACAGAGAAATGCTACGTAAGCATATATTACCATTCTTTGAAAAAATATCTATCAAAGAGGTCAAGCGAGCTGACATAAAGGAGTTCCATTATCAATTACGCGAGAAGAAATATACAGCAAATAGATGCGTACAACTGCTATCCAAAATGATGAATTTATGCGAAGAATGGGGCTATCGCCCAGATGGTAGCAACCCATGTAAAGGACTCAAGAAATATAAAGAAGATGCCAAAGAAAGATTCCTAACATTAGAGGAAATCAAGCGCTTACAGCTAGCTCTAGACAGATTCCATGAAAGCAACCAAAGYCCTTATTTTCCTCCCCTGATCAGATTATTACTACTCACCGGCGCWAGGCTGAGCGAAATCCTAAAATGCAAATGGGAATACATAAATTTTGAGCGAAAAGTAATAGAATTACCCGACTCCAAAACCGGCAAGAAGGAAATCATCCTATGCGACAGATCTATGACAATATTAAACAATATAAAGCATATTCCAAATAACCCCTACATCATAGTGAGCAGTAAAAAGGAGGGAACACACTTCAACAACCCAAGAAAATCTTGGGCAAAATTGCTACGAATAGCAGGTCTTGAAGGGCTTAGGTTGCACGATTTACGCCACACCCACGCCAGCATCGCCCTAATGCAAAACATTCCGCTAGAAGTAATAGGCAAACGCCTCGGTCATAAAACCATCCAAACCACCATGCGCTATGCTCACCTGGCTGATTCCCACCTGCGCAAAGCTACCGACATCGTCAGCAACGCACTCGGGCAGGCTATGGGGGGCTAGACAGATGCATAAGAATGGTAGGCGAGGGGTAGTAGATACACATAAAAGCGAGCTATGTAGAGGCTGAGACATACAAAAAGACGCCCTACCCCTAATTCTACGCCCCCTATTCTATGAACCTCATCTCTATTCTTTAAACGCCCTTTCCGTAAGGCAAGCATACCCGGAACAATGCTCCAACAGGCCGGCTTTCAGCGGAGATCTCACCACCATGGGCTTCGATCACTGCTTTGCAAAGTGCAAGACCTACCCCCCTACCCTCTGCCTTGCTCTCCGTGTTGGAACCCATCTTG
>NVVL01000017.1 GCA_002402195.1 Rickettsiales bacterium
ATAATAGCATATCTAATTTAGTTTATATATGATGTTTTAGTAAGACACGTATCTTGTAGATAGAATTCAAATAAATAGCATATCTAATTTAGTTTATATGATGTTTTAGTAAAATTAAAGTAGATGGCTTTGATTGCTGGAACAATCTAAATGTGTTGCACTACCAGGCATTATTAGTTCGGTGAGTTTATTATAAGAACGATCAACATACCCAATTCCATCATTTAAAATTAAAGTTTCTAAGCCAATATCACTACAAACTGTCTTCTTTATTTCTTCCGAAACAATTAAAGTTTTGTTTGACGTTGTAACTACTGAAATCTCTTCTTTCCTGGAACTCATTTAATTTACTAAATTTTTAAACAGTCAGTCATAAAATGTTATTTTGATTGTGTTCACTGTGTAATGTTGATTAACGGGTAAGTGGAATCCTAAATGTATCTAATTTGAGATGAGTTTAATATCATAACAAGACACTGATCTTGTAGATAGAATTCAAATAATTTAATATATCTAATTYATCTCATATATGATGTTTAGTACGACACTGATCTTGTAGATAGAATTCAAATAATTTAATATATCTAATTTATCTCATATATGATGTTTAGTACGACACTGATCTTGTAGATAGAATTCAAATAAAATATACATTTAGGATAAACACCCCATTTGTTGTGTAAACAGTGTGTATTGACTAAATGCCGAATTTTCTAAGTTTAGTTGTGTATGAAGTTTTAGCTTGCGCACGGTCAACACTACTAAAATTCATATCTAACTCACCACACACTGAGAATTTGACTTTTTTGGGGTTTTGGGCATTTTACATGAAAAAATATATTTAGTTTTTGTGTATATTTGGACATAAAACAGTGGCAAGAGACTCACAACACATTATCTTAATTTTATTGATAATAAAATGCATAGTAGTTACTATTTAACGGGCGAAATAGAAGGCAAGATATATTTAGTTTATAATAAAAATAATATTCCGTATGTATTGTCAGATACCAGTGATGGCTTAGTCTTTGATCCGAGGATGACAAATCCTTTAGAGTTGACTATTAGTTTAAGCAATAATGGTATGTTCATTGAACTAGAATCTGGACATTTAGGTTCTATTAACAATATTGCGACCAACGTGACAAATAGGGAACTCTTGTTAGAAAATTCACCGAATGTTAATTCTGATAATAGTATTTTATCTGGTGTTTGTTATACAATAAGCAACTCTAATGGATTGTTATTATCATTTCAAATATATGAACCTGACTTGAATACGTTAGTTGACGGTATAGCAACAGAAATACTTAAGATAGGTAATGATCCAATAATAAATCTGATCACAAATTGCATAAGATTTCTTCCCCTAACTTATTATATTCAGGGATCTTGCTTATCTATTGATAACACAGATATGAAGTCAGAAAAGTCATGGGTCACTGAAATAGGAACTCCAATTTTAGGATTTACTAATATAGATGAATGTAAAGTTGGAATAAAATATAAATATTGTGGGAGAAATATAGGATGTAATCTTTTATGCAAAGGACCCTGTAAAAATAATACTTTGTGCTTTTATAATAATAAAGTGGATGGATATTCATGTAAGAGTAAAGACAAAGGTAACGATGGTAAAACTATAATAATTATTATATTGATTATTTTGCTTGTTGTGTCCTTTGTATTTTTAGTTATACGTCGAGTATAATTAGAATCTCTGTTTCGCAAGGCAACAATTTGACACTTTTAAAAGCTCTTCAAGAAGAGGGCCAACGTATGGTCGGTATTACCTAAATAATTTCCATAAGACTATGAGTTCATTGTATAATACTTCTGATGTGGTGGTTGAATTTTAGAATTACATTTACGAAATTGGTCTTCGGTAGTTCACAACAATATCAATGGAATATTTCCATTTTCACATATTATTATAGTTCCGTCTTGAATATCATCACACATTTTGATCATATTGTCTTTCCATAGGTCTACTATATTTTTAACATTTTTAACATTTTTGCGTTTGTGTTTTGGTGACATATATATGTCACTTTTTATAAATGGTTTTTGTTTTTGTTTTTCATGAGTACCTGTAATTTTGAATC
This sequence comes from Rickettsiales bacterium, assembly GCA_002402195.1. Taxonomy (GTDB): domain Bacteria; phylum Pseudomonadota; class Alphaproteobacteria; order Rickettsiales; family Rickettsiaceae; genus Megaera_A. The sequence goes on from NVVL01000017.1 coordinate 2,106, forward strand.
CATCGTCTGACAAAAATAATCCTTTTATATTGTCTATTCTGTTATCTACAATTACAATGTCTTCTTCGCCTATATGTTTAAGTTCAACTGATATATTTAACAAAGAGTATAGACCTTTCATCTCTCGAAAGTTACAATTATTTTCTCTTACAGTTCTTTTAATAAAGTCATTGATCAATGACGTTCTGAATTTAGCGCTCTTCACACATTTCCATGTTTTGATGTTTGTATGTTTTTTTCTGGCTGAGTCTAATTCCATCTTATCCATCTTACTCATCATAGATGTTTTGCTTCTTATAAAATCTATACATTCTACAGAGCAAATAATGGGACATAATTTAGTAATGGATATTTGTTCATGTATTTTCCTGTGCCTATAAACGAGATTGCCATCGTAGAAGGAAAACCACTTAGGAAACGAACCCTTAGACATTCTCAGAATTATCCTCTTCCAGTATGTATCAATAGTTGTCTTGGAAGCGTCATAGAAAAATTTATATTTTATATTTTTGGTTATTTTTTTCTCTGTTTTACTATCTAACCAAAACATTGCATTGTGTGTTACGGTAGAATACCCATCCATTGTTATCTTCTCTGTCAATTCACCGAAGTCCAAATATTTGAACTATATTTACAATATATTTGTTTTTATAAACCCAAAGTTTGTGGTGGTTTTATTTGTCAATTTCCTAATATCCTATTTGCTCTGTTCATCTTTTCTATTGGAGTAAGCTTTGTGACCTTACCATTTGGTTGAAATCCGTTTTCCAATTTTGGTTGTTTGTATGGAGAGAATATAAACTTTTTCTGTTGGTAACAAATAAAGACAAAAATTATATAAATGAGCAATATCACTGAGCCAACTAGTATTACGACACTACCACCTTCCATGTTTTAATATTGTTCATGTTTTAAAAGTTTTAAAAATCTTTGGTTGAATGACAAATAGTAATTTTTCTATTGGCAAGATAGACATTCCTTGTATCCGTCCACAAAAGTTTTTATTTTGCTATTTATAGTAATCATGGGTTGTTTATTAGCAGCCTTCCTTCTCAAATAGTACATTATCGTTTTCAATCCTTTAGCATTAGCATACAAAATGGCAGTGGTTACATCAGATGTTGTGGGATCTCCCATGTATATATTCAAACTACTGCTCTGATCTATGTACCTTGACCTATCAGCCATCAAGTTTATCATGAACTTTTGGGATAATTCATACATCGTTTTATATTTCTTTACCACGTACCTTAACCTATGCATATCAATAACATTTTCATAATCTTCAATCGAAGATTTAACATATGCTTCTAGTTTAGATATAGAACCCCCATCAGCTTTTATCAAATCGGATATTTCATTACTCCATACACCGATATCGGAAAGGTCCCTGTACATGTACTTATTAATAACAGTTACATTTCCAGTGTGTAATATTCTAGAATATATATTTGCTTGGTGACATTCAACCTGTTCACATGAACCCATCAACTGAGCAGATGTAGCTGTTGGAGCTATAGTAGTCAGTAAAGTATTCCTTAGTCCGTATTTAATAATAAAAATTCTCAAAGATTCCCATGTATTTTCTATGACTTCTCCATTGGATAACACTATTTCCAATTGTCCCCATTCGGAAGGACTCAACGGAATGTCATCTTCTTCTTTTCTGACTGAATCTTCAATGAGTTTGTTGTCTTTCAACAATTTGTATTCTTCTGCCCACAGGTCGAATTGCAATTTGCCTTCAGACATTGGAGAACCATCATGTCCTTTACATTTGCCATATTTAATTGCCAAATCCACAGACGCAGCCAAAACCGAGAAGTAAATACAAGCAAATATCTTTTTGTTTAATTCAATCACTTCATTTGAATTTGGCAACAAGTCCAATAAATACACAACGTCAAAGAAACCCTGAATTCCTATTCCCAAAGGTCTGTTGTCCAGATTGTTGGTCTTGGTCTTGTCACCTAGAACATAGAAATTATTATCTATTATATTGTTTAAATTATTCACACACATCGCAGCTGTTAAACACAATGCACTGTAATCAAATGTTCCATCTTTCATATGGGAAGGTAAAGTAATCGAATGTAAGTTACAAGAGGTTATTTCATCCTCAGGTGCATATTGTATGATTTCTGTACATAAATTGCACGATCTTATATAGCCCAAGTGTTTCTGGTTACTTTTGTAATTGCAAGAATCCCCATTTAATATGTAAGGATACCCACATTTTCTCTTTGACTCAGATATCATCGATAATAAAACTCTAGCTTTTATGGTTTTTCTATCCACATTAGAGTTTTCTATTCTCTCGTACTCTTTCATGAAATCTATTCCGTATATATCATTCAAACTTTTCGTCAAATTTGGACAAAACATAGACCAGATTCCATTGCTTCTCACTCTTTCCCAAAATACCCATGGGGTGTATATTGCAGTTCCCACAGTGAATACCCTGTTTGTATGAGAACCTTCATTAGATCTAACATTAATAAATTGTACTATATCAATGTGATGCAATCTACAAGAAATTGTTCCAGCACCTGCCCTTTTACCTGTTTGACCAAACGTGGAAGTCGAAGAATCGTACATTTTTATCATAGGAATTATACCGCTAGATCTCCCCACACTTCCAATAGCGGAATGTCTGAGTCTGGATACATCGAGACCATACCCACCATTGTGTTTAGAAACCAAAGATGTATATTTTACGTTATCAAGTATAGATTCAGAAGTATCTTGTGATGACATGATAAAACAGGAGCTCATTTGCCCTGACATCATTCCTGCGTTAAACATTGTAGGACTGGCAGGCATGTAGAGTTTATCGTTCATCTCTCCATATGCATCTAGAACTTTTGCAATTCCTTCGTGTGAGCACATTTGTATAGCTATCCTCATCCTCATAATCGACGGTGTTTCAAATACCGCACTTCCATATTGGGGCCTGGATAAATATGACCTTACTAATATAGATGCAGATATCCAATCGAAGTTCAAATCAACTAGGTAATTTTTCTTTAGTTCTTTGTCTATTATTGTAGAGTGGGACACCATAAAAGATAAAGTTCTTTTATTTAGTCTATGTGACATAACCTCCAAGTATTCGCCTATATTCTTTGGTCCTTCTCTAAGTACACATTCCATTAAAAATATACCTGCCATTTTGTGGTCATTGTAAGACGTTGTGCTGTGTCCCATAGAATCAGCCAAAATCCTCAAAGCTTTGGTTTCAGTTCCCTTGGCAATTGCAATTGCATTGTTTAAAATTTTGTCTTCACTCAACATAATTTAAAGTTTTAATATAACTTACGTAACAAGATGATCATTTATGTAGGAAAAAGGAGGAATTATCCTAACTCACCTCCATTGGTTAATTCACTTGCCATATCTAAAACGGAAAGTTCTGAAAGCATTGTTTTATTTTGGATATCGCATATGAAGCTTTTCGAGTGCAATTCGTTTTCAATGTCATACAGAAGTATTTTATGTACCTTATTTTTGGAAGACATTAAGAGGTTAACCAAAGAATACAATGTTTTTGATTCACATAAATCTTCATACAAAGATATTCCTGAGTTTTCAATTATGGAGGTGTGATTGCCTAATCTTGGTATTCTTAATACTTTCCATTCCAATTCCCTAATTTTATTTTCCAATGCGTACCATGAGTTGATTGAGTACGCAAAAGATACTGTCATTGCAAATCCATAAGGTAAGTTAAATATTTTACTAAAATCTCCCTTACCTGGTGAGGCAACTTGTTCATTACATTTTTTTGTGTCAGATTTCTTTAATATACCTGACATTTGTTCTATGAATGACCAATCTAGTCCCAACTCTAAAGCTTGTAGCACTATTCCGTGTTTGATCACCGCCACCAAAAACTCTGATTGATGTGGTAAGATCTCACATCCTCTGTAAGACATAACCAAAGAATTTGCAAAATTCTTATGAGTCCTATCCATATAATATAGTGCAGTGAATTTATCCACATTAATATAATCACGGTATTTTCTATCATATCCAAATCTATCCAATGTCTTAATCATATCAACATTTACACATGGTGAATGTATTCCAAAAAACTTTAACAACATTGAGTAAGATTTCCACTCTTTTTTATGCTCAATATCTTTCAATAAATTATACAATCTTTTTGAGTTTACGGTAGTGTTTATTTCCCCAACGTCATATCCTACAAATTCTGATATTTTATTTTTTGCATACTCTATTACCTTTTTATCATAAATATCGTTTGGGATGTCACCCTTAATTGTGCAAAGAGATGACAAATAAGTGGGAATGTCTGGCTTCGATATTATTAACATCAATGTAATGTAATCATCGGAAGATATCTTAGTTGAATCTAGGAATACCGAATACCCCCTCGAAAATACATCTGGTGTGTTAGGTTTCATGTCTTTTTATAAGTTTATATTTAAACTAAAAATGAGTTCCAAACAAAGTCTCATATTGTGGGCTGTAATTTTCGCCATTTCATACTATGTGTTCAGATATAAACGAATAAGGAATTTATCGGCAGTTGCCATTTCATCGTTTATAGCATTACTAGTTTCTTTTATGTTTTACGTTCCGACCACACCAACTGATATATTTGAAAGTGATGGAATGAATGCTTTGTATGCTTTTGTTGCGTCGATAACTTACATATTCCTAATATTTTATTTATTGTTAAAGGCTACCAGTGATGTAGAGAGTCCAATGTCACATTGAGTTTGATAGGTTAGGTGTATTGATCGTGAAACCCCCAATTCAGTGTCATTTTATCAAAATAATGTGGTGGTTTTAAGAGTATTAGTCACATTAAATGAAATACCAACTCGTTATCGTGACATCAAAAACATGTAAGTTTTGTGTAGAGTACAAAAGGAAACACAACAGTAAGGTTATTTCGGGGGTTAGGCGAATGGGTGATGTTGAAATTTTGGAATTGACTGTTGGGACACCACAATTTAAAGATACTGTGAAAAAACATGGAGATTTAGTAGATTTTATTTCGTGGTATCCAACTTTTATTCTATTTACAATGGATAGCTGGAATGGAAATAAATTAAATGGTGTTGTTTACTGTGGAAAGTTAGTAGGTGATAACATCTCTTTCGATAATACTTTGAAATTTGATCCAAAATACACTAACATGGTTGATTGGGTAATTAAGTCAAAAAGTGTTTTAGAGTCCAAATCACAATTGCCTTTTGAGGACGATGAGGTAGTTTATGAACCGGGATACTCAAGCGTGGTAATTGACAATGATTATTGAATTCAGTACCAAACTTATACCTCTAAAATTCCATGTCTAAGTTCCCTAAAATGACGCAATTAAAAGATGAATGTAAAACTTTTGGTATATACTCATCCATAGAAGCTCTACTTCTCAAGGATTCTTTTGACCCTTCTGTAGATAAAGTCAATAAATATATGGAACTCGATGAAATGGTTGCAATGTTATCTGGTTTGCCGTTGGAACATGGAAATATTATTTATGCTCTTATGATACATTACAATAATACACACGAAAAGTCTATATCTGTCCCTCTTTACAATGGAAATAGGTTATCCCCCAAAAGGGGTATGAGTTTTTCTTTAGATGATATACCCAAAGGTCTCATCTTGATAATATCCCTGTATCTTAAATGTATAACAGATTTATAACTCATCACTACTAAAATTAGTTAATCCTTTGAAATGTTTTCTTTCTAGTCCAGATCTTTCACTTTTTGCGTGTCCTGATATTCCGTGTGTAATTTGAGATCTCAAATCTTTGGAGAAGACAAGTCTCCAAAGAGACCAAACAAACAATAAACCTGAAGATATAGAAACGATAATGTTTATCCAGAACATCGCATCAGCTTCCCCCCTAGTTATGGCATTGCAAGTCCCCGTTCTTATTCTGTTATAGTACACCACATTAGCTATGCTTATTCCCACTACAAAGGCTGTAATTACAGATACAAATATTTTGAACCATCTAGTTTCAGTTGTATTGGACATTTTATCTGTGTTATTTTAAATTATTCGATATTTTATTGTTTGTGTTTGTGTCATAAAGGGTCAAAAAATTATCATTAATATATTTACATTTAATGTTGTGGTATTCCTGGCGTTAAGTATAACGATCTGCACTTAGAGGTTGTATCCATTGATAAATAGATTTATGCTTTTTACGACTGACTACTGATAAATAATGAAGCCCTAAAAAAAAATATTGAATCAAAAAGTGAGTAACAAAAAGAAAGAACTTTACATTATGGAAGAAACACAAGGATCAGAATTTTTATATCCATCTTTGGAACCGACATCGAAAGTAGGACCCAACAAACTATGGCATTACACCGTTGAACTGGAAGCAAGATCGAAAAAGCACATGGTGTACAACCAAATACTACTACTCGGGGATGAAACGTCACGTGGTTATTATTATGTAAGTAATGTGGTTTTGGGTGGTTCCGCTAACAATTGGAAAGCTAAATCTGGGAAATTTAATTCGACTGGTGATGAACTTTTAGGAAGGCTCGAAAGGCACTCTTACGTTTACAGTCCCTCCCTGAGAATAGCTGGTCCACGTACTGTTATTACCGATATTTTTCGTGAACCTGGTAAGTTTGGGTTGCCGAGTGGGTTTGATGCGTTTGTTTACGATAGCGAAATCCAAGAAACTGGTGGTAGGTATCTGAAGTCTTATATAAAAGAAATAGAGAATAAAAGGGACGCATCAAAAGGAGAAAAAATACCAGAGAGTGCGCTTACAAATGCTTCGTATTTGAATGAAATACACAAAGCTTTGAAAGCAGCGAAAATGGGGAAAAAGTCAAAATCGCACAAAAATTCCAACAAAATGTCTTTAGGCGCCAAGTATATGGAAATTATAACTATAAACAAAACGGATGAAAAGAAACGCACATTGGATGTTACCAAGGCAGACTGGGAAAAAAGTACAGGATTCCTCAAACGGGTAAAACCTGTTACTGATAATAGTAAAGCGGGCGCTGGGTCTACCTACAAGCAAACAATACACATAATATCTGAGACCCAAGATAACTACGAAAGGGCACTTGAAACACTGATTGATGATGTCAACCTTGATGCCACCGTTAAGGCGTACATCAAGGAACACCTTGATGCTGCAATTAGAGACTGGGATGCCTGGAAAAGCAGAAAAGGCAAAAAAAGCAAAAAAGTCCCCAAATCATCCACATTGAGTGCACCAAGGGCGTACAGTAGAGTGAAAACAGGACGTGGCCCGGTAAAAGTTGATTTTCCTGAAGTAGTAGTAGATTTTTCAGAAAGTGAAGAAGAAGATGAAAGTGAAGAAGAAGATGGAGTCACCCTTGACGGTGACGGTGATAGTGAGGAAGAGGAAGAGGAAGTGGTAGAGGTAGATGAAGGCAACATTTTCAACTAAACAACACACAACATTGCGTCTTTTTAAAACTCTGATTTTTCTTGATATAAAGGAATATCACAATGTTAAATGGAACAACGGGGGTATTGTTTCGGCAATGAATTAAATTCATTATTACACTCGTTAAAGTCTTCGTCTAGTGAACTTGTCAAAGATAACTCTAACATCATGAACTTTGTAAAAGGAGAATCTGATGATATGCTAATGGAAGCCACCTCTACATTGTCAAAATATAGAAATTGTTTCGATAGGTCTACGGATAGCGACGAAATATATCACGTCTCGCCATTTGTAAAACTACTGGAAAAATATAAAAGGAAAATTATAACTTTACATTTATCCAGTGATTCTTATTCAAATGACATGTGGTTATCGAACACATCTGAAATTTTGCAGTACGGATGTAACACCGGAATTTCGAGTGACATACGAATATATATATCTTATTTATATAATTTGTCTAGTCATGAGAACAAAAAGATTATCATGTTGAAATTGTACAGAACTTTAATGGCGGCCTGTAAATCCAGTTTCAATGAAAACAATATAGATGATAACGATATTCAAGATTTACAAAAATCAATAGAATATTTACAAGCGACTAAATCACCTTCGAATATCGCCGAAACCCTGCATATACCTTCCAATAAGTTCGACCCAAAAGAAATGATTGAAAACCTATTGGGTTCAATTGGGGACCTTGACTTAAGTGATCCTGGGCAGTGTATGAAAACTTTGATGTCTATGATGGGAAATATGGGAATAGACGTAGAAACAACAATGAAAATTATATCTGGTATGTCAGGAATTGACAAAGGTACAGAAAGCGATATAAAAGAAATTTTAGACAATGGAGGAGAAATTAAAGCAATTTTAGGTGCAAATGATACTGATGATGTTACTGATGAGAATATATAGGCGTAATACCTCTAAAATTCGACTTGCCAGATCCACATCCTTTGCTACACACATTGGTATTATTCCTAAACATATCAAAGGCATCTATAAAAGAAACCAAAGGCTTACCCAAAATGGAATTAACATAATTGTGAAATATCCACGTCCACCTAAATACACTTACATCCTCACCTAAATGTTTTGCATTTTGCCTTTTTGTAATGGGCTTCCTTTTTAAATATGCAATAGCATGTTTTTTGCATTTTGGACATTTTAAATTGTTTATTAATTTAGACAACATGGCAGAGAATTTAAGTTCGTCACTCTTTTCATTCAAATCAAAAGAAAGAGTATGTATTGCAAACCACAAACCTGGACCGAAAATCCTCGGATCGCTGGCTCTGTGAATCGAAGACACCAGACTCATTTTAGTAGACATAAAGTTAATTAGAAATCGTGACAACTTGTGTCATGTTGGTAATGGTGAGAACTGTGACATTGCTTTGTGTCTTTGTATTCACAAGGTTGGGGTTTGCATTTTTCTTTTGGATGTAAGCAAGCTTTCTCTTTCAAGTCATCGAGACATACTGGAACTAATTCTCCAGCCACGTAATCATTGTCTCCGAGGGTACAATCACAAGTAACATAAAAATAAGCTTTAATACATTCCTTCCCTTTGATGAATGGGTTCCTTAGCAATCTCATAACCCCTTCTTTTAACTTCTTTTCTGCCGAACTAAACGTTTCGAATAGGAACTCCGGACTTTGGCATAGGTCATCTTCCAATTCACTGGCCAATGTGTTTCCATCATACACAGTTTGCACTGTGTCCAACACACCAATGAGTAAAATCTCAACTGTTCCATTTAACTCTCTGGAAACTACCAAACTCCTTACTACATCATCTGTTACAACTCCTCCAGCATTTCTTATAATATCACAATCACCTGGACATAAACCAAGTAATCTAGGAACATCGAGTCTCGAGTCCATACAAGTTACAACTGCCAATTTACACTTAGGTTTCCTATCACATGACCATTCTTGTTTATACCCACACAAATATTTTTCACCGGCATATGCAATTACTTTGGTTATTCCCTCACAACATTGTTTTTTGTAACCCTGAGAATCACAATCATATTCGTATTTTTTGCAGTGTGTGCAGCTCATTTTATAATCAATATTAATTGTGAAAAATCTAAATTGGTAATTTGGCTCTTTTAGAATGTGCACATTTGGTGTCTATTTTTTGTGTTATTAAAATTGGCCTAAATTTATATATGATGTTTTAGTAAGACACTTATCTTGTAGATGAAGTCTAAATAAAATATACATTTAGGACAAATATTTTATTTGTTGTGTAAACAGTGTATATTGACTAAATGCTAAACTTTCTCAGTTTAGTTGTGTATGAAGCTTTGGTCAACACTACTAAAATTCATATCTAATTTGTCATATATACTGAGAATTTGACTTTTTTACACATT
>NVVL01000018.1 GCA_002402195.1 Rickettsiales bacterium
CTAGATTGATTATATTCTGGTCGAGTTATTTTTGTTCAAAATAGCAATCCGTTTTCAAAATTCTAGACCTGCGCACGTAGTTTCTTAGAAAAGAAATATCTTCAAACTGTGTGGGAGCAAGGTATTAAGGGTGGTAGAATGAAGTCTAATTTTATTATAAAACACCTCAATATATTCAAAAATTGCAGCTGCAGCTTGTTGTTGATCTGCAAAATTATGTAGTTCTACCAGCTCTCAGATGTTGTATTATCCCAGCAATCACCTTTGCGGCTCATGCTTTGCGCCACCTTTCAACCAATGATCTTACGTGAATATAAATCCATCACAGCGCTCCAATATAGCCAGCCATTTTAGGTTGGGATATAAGTGATATCACCAGCCCAAATAGAATTTGGTTCAACATAGACACAGATATACATATTTATATATATATCTGTGTCTATGTGCAGTCTTCGCTTTTAATCTAGAAAAGTTCTAAGCTTGAAGTAAGGGAATCCTTCTGTTAAGATCTCAAGCATCTATAAAGCAAGGTAGCATGAATGCCCGAATTGCCAGAAGTTGAGACATTAAAATGTTACTTAGAAGGCCATATAATAGGAGAAACAATAGCATCCTTGGAAGCAAGGCGGGATAATCTGCGCTATGAGCTTAGCCCGTATCTAGAACAACATGCGGTGCTCGGCGTGGTTTCTGGTGTCAAAAGAAGGGCTAAGTTTTTGATTATGGAGCTCAGCAATGGATATATGCTGATTTTTCATCTGGGTATGAGCGGGCGATTAACCATGCAGTCTGTAGATTATCAACCTCAAAAACACGACCATATAATCATTAGCTTTCAAAGTGGTGACCAGTTGGTTTTTAATGATGCCAGAAGATTCGGCATGGTTTATAGCTGCAGAGCAGATATGTTATCTGAGCAAAGTTTTCTGAATAGGTTCGGGCAGGAACCGCTAGAAGAGGGGTTTGATGCATGTTATTTGCTCAAACAATTAGCGGCAAAAAAATCTCCGATCAAGACTGCAATAATGGATAATAAGATCGTAGTGGGAGTAGGGAATATATACGCGGCTGAGAGTTTGTTTATGTCAAAAATCAATCCTTTGACAAAAGCAAATACACTGGGAGCGGGTGCAGTAAGTGCGCTCGTTAAATCTATTAAGCGAGTATTGCAAAAGGCAATCCATGCCGGAGGAACAACTTTAAAAGATTTCCTGGGCGGCGACAGTAAGCCTGGCTATTTCAAACAAGAACTCCAGGTATATGGCCGCAAGGGGTTGCCATGTTATATATGCAAAACTCCGATTGAGTCAGTAAAGCAAGCGGGTAGGGCGACTTTCTTTTGTCCTAATTGTCAGCAAAACAAGGATTAATTTTTTAGAGACAGCTATAATATCAAACTATCTAATTAGGTAGCGACAGTAATTTAATTAAGTTTTTCAAGAAAGAAATGAGAAAGAAAAAACTCAAAATAAAGCAATCAACAATTAACCATATGCTAAAATTCTTTAGTTTTAGCAAAGCTCCGGTGCGTTCAATCCTGGCGGTACTTACGCTTGGAATTGGTATCGGTGTTGCCTATGAGGAGATGTTCGGGATTGGAACATGGCATAGTTTTCATCCAAAGACTGATAAATTGAATGTATGTTTCACGCCACCATCTGGTTGTGGAGATTTAATTGCTGGACAAATTGTTTCGGCAAAAAGCAGCATCTATATGCAGGCATATGGCCTTACATCGAAGCCTATTATTCAGCAACTGAAGCTAGCGCGGGGGAGGGGAGTCACAGTCCGCATCCTGCTAGATGGCGGGAATCTTAGTGATAATGAATCTATTTATAAGGAGCTCAAAGCAGCACATATTACGGTAGGTTTTGATAAGATGTCAGGTATTGCGCATAATAAGGTGATAATTATAGATAAAAAGAAGGTAATAACGGGTTCATTTAATTTCACTGGCGCTGCGGATTACAGAAATGCGGAGAATGTCTTGCTGATTGATGATAAAAAAATAGCAAAGCAATATCTGCAGAACTGGGAAAGTAGGAATAAAGCTAGCAAAAAATAGTTTTCAATTTATGCAAAGAATTAGTGTTAGCTTGAGTTCCTAATACGTAGTGCCAATATATAATGAGCAAGTAGAAGTAGTAATAATGAAAACATAATTAATATGGTTGGGTCATGGAAATAACGCATCCAGAAAACAGATAATCCACCACCAATACTAATGGAAACTTCTTTTGTCAATATAGCGTTATGCTTAGCTGCATAATAGTCAATATATGGAGCAAACATTTCTTCAAAAGCCAATAAACTACACCATATTGCTGCTCCGTATAGATATTCTATATAAAATAAGTATGGCATAGCTAGTAATATTAAAGATATTCCGAGAGCTGTGATGGCTGTTGAAAAAGAAAAGTGGATTTTTTTAGAAACAGCAGGAAATTGCATAAAAATTATCAAGACACTATATATAATCAAAATACTTCCATACCAATTTGGTATATAGCCTAGTACACCAACGCTCTTAAATAAAATGATATCATTGCTCCTCGGTCTTTGCTGAGCTAACTGCTATTTTCCCTTTGGAATATCATCTAGCTAAGAAAATACGGAGGAAATTATACTCTTTAATTTAATGATGTTGTAGTACTATATGTATTTTTTGAGTGCTTTGTTTTAAATTATATATTGTATGTTTAATTAGTGCTTTTACAGAAATTCTAGGCTCACCTGCGCTGCGCTTTGAATGTTATCCAAAGTAGGACATTTCGGTTGCACGCCAGCAAGACACCTCCGCTGCACGCAGGCAAATTTTTTTCTTATCTGTGCCAGCAAAAAACCTCTGCTTTGTACCGGTAAGATGGGTAATTAACTTAAAGCTTTATGGTGTAGGATTATTTGTTGTGTTTTTATTATGTGCCTAACCCTGAATAGATTGTTATTCCAGCAATGATTACGCTTGCGGTGTTAAGATTTATCCTGTATATAATGAAGCTACCTAGAACCGGTTAGTGTTCTTTCATTTTTTGTAAGCTAAAATTCATGAATAAGTTGATTTATCATTTCGGAGGTGGGGACGCTGAAGGAGATATGACGATGAGAGATATCCTTGGCGGAAAAGGAGCTAATCTTGCGCAGATGTGTAAGCTTGGGCTGCCTATACCCCCTGGGTTTACTATTTCTGCAGAATTATGTCAGATTTATGCAAAAAGAGAGTCGCCTCTTACTCCAAATACGGAAAAAGAGCTGCGTAAATCTATTGCGAAATTAGAGGAAGAAACGGATAAGAAATTTGGTAGTAATGATAATCCATTGCTTGTGTCTGTGCGTTCTGGGGCGAAATTTTCTATGCCAGGGATGATGGATACGATCCTGAATCTTGGCATGAATGATGATGTTGCAAAAGCACTTGCCGCGCGGACGGATAATCCGCGCTTTGCTTATGATAGCTATCGCAGATTTTTGGAAATGTATGGCTCGGTTGTTCTGGAAATTTCATCTCATTTGTTTGAGGAGTTGCTGGACGATCATAAAGCCAATCATGATGTTATGCGGGATAGTGACCTCACGGTGGAAATGCTGCAAGAGATCATTGAGAAATATAAAGCAATTATTTTGAAATATACAGGCCGCCCATTCGAGAGTGACCCATTTAAGCAGATGAAACACGCTGTCTCTGCGGTGATGAAATCTTGGATGTCCCCAAGGGCTGTAGTATATCGCAAGATCAATAATTTGACAGATGCCATTGGAACTGCTGTTAATATTCAGTCGATGGTGTTTGGTAATAAAGGAGAAAATTCTGCTACAGGAGTGATCTTCACTCGTTGCCCATCTACTGGCGATAATAGCTTGTTTGGTGAGTTTTTGGTGAATGCGCAAGGGGAAGATGTCGTGGCTGGGATCAGAACTCCATCTCCTATTTTGGCTGTTGCCGGTGGCAAGGGAGACTCCATGGAAGAGAAAATGCCCAAAATGGTGCGCGAATTGTCCGATATATGCCAAAAACTCGAATCATATTTCCGCGATATGCAAGATATAGAATTTACTATTGAAGAGGGAAAGCTTTATATTCTGCAAACTAGAAACGGAAAGCGCGCAGCTGCCTCTGCTGTGAAGATCGCGGTTGATATGGTGGGCGAAGGGGTTATCTCGAAGCAAGAAGCCATAATGCGCATCGACCCCGAATCATTGAATCAGCTTTTGCATACGGCTATTGATTATTCAAATAGTCCGGAGGTGATTGCGACCGGTCTTCCAGCATCCCCAGGGGCGTGCACAGGTATTGCCGTTTTCTCGTCTGGAGAGGCGGAGGAGCTGAGCCATCATCATAAGGTGATTCTTGTCCGGAATGATACTAGCCCAGAGGATATTAAAGGAATGCATGTTTCCGTCGGTATGCTAACAGCAAGAGGGGGCATGACCTCGCACGCAGCCGTGGTTGCCCGCGGAATGGGCACTCCTTGTGTTTGCGGGATGAGAGGCGTTGTTGTGAACGAGGCCGCACAAACCCTGACAACCCCGGAAGGGCGCACGATAAAGCAGGGCGATACCATCACTATTGACGGGTCGAGCGGCAAGGTTATGGTGGGCGATGTGAAGCTAGTTTACCCAGAATTTTCCGATGAATTTAAGACGATATTAGAATGGGCAGATAGCGAGAGAACCCTTCAAGTCAGAGCTAATGCAGAGACTCCTTTGGACGCAAAAGTCGCGATTAAATTTGGCGCAAGCGGGATTGGGCTGTGTCGCACGGAGCATATGTTCTTTGACAGTAATAAAATCCTGATTGTGCGTGAGATGATCATTGCGATGGATTATGAAGGACGGATGCGAGCGATTCGTCGCCTGCAGCCTTTGCAAATAGCAGATTTCAAGGCTTTATTTGAAGTTATGGAAGGAAAGCCTGTGAATATCAGGCTGCTCGACCCGCCTCTGCACGAGTTCCTACCAACGACTGAGAATGATAAAAGCGAGCTTGCCAAGTTGTTGAATGTTTCATCATCCGTGATAGAGCACCGCCTGCAAACTTTGCATGAGCTCAACCCAATGCTAGGTCATAGAGGGTGCAGACTGGGGATTTCATACCCGGAAATATATATTATGCAGGTGAGATCTATATTGCAGGCTATGCATGAGCTTGATGTTGAAAAGGGAATAAAAAGCAATTTAGAGCTAATGATTCCATTGATCAGTGAGGTTAAGGAACTTGAGCGTATTAAGGAATATGTAGTTAAAACTATTGGCGAGATGGAAGCAGAATATTCCACAAAGTTCGACATCAAGTTAGGCACGATGATTGAACTGCCAAGAGCAGCGCTAACAGCGGATAAAATCGCAAAACATGTGGAGTTTTTCAGCTTTGGTTCGAATGATTTAACGCAAACAACTTTCGGAATGTCTCGCGATGATATTGGTTCGTTTTTGCCAGATTATATAGAGCAAAAAATCCTAACGCACGACCCATTTGTCAGGATAGACGAGGAAGGGGTAGGGCAGCTTATAGATATTGCGATTAAAAGAGGTAAAAAGGCGAAGCCTGGGCTTAAAATGGGGATTTGCGGCGAGCATGCGGCAGACCCGGAGTCGATAGATTTCTTTTACAAAATCGGAATGGACTATATTTCCTGCTCGCCATACCGCGTGCCGATTGCAAGATTTGCTGCAGCTAGGAGTAAGATTAAATTATCAAAAGGTTGGAACAGATGAGTTTACGAGATAATTTAAACAAGATTCTTGCTAAGCATCAGGAGCTGTCGGACAAGCTAGCCAGCGGCATTGTGGGTGAGGAGTTTGTGAAAGCTGCAAAGGAATATTCCGGATTGGAAACTGTTGTTGAAAAGATCACGAAATATAACAAAGCTCTCTCTGATTTAGAGGACGCCAAGGAGATGCTCTTGGAAGAGGGACTTGATGCTGAAACTAAGGATATGGTCGAGGCAGAGCTGCGCGAGCTGGGCGCTGCAGTGCCCAAGCTTGAGCGCGAGGTGAAGATTGCTCTGCTTCCAAAGGATGCAGCCGACGGCAAAGGAGCGATTATAGAAGTTCGCGGCGGTACAGGCGGCGAGGAAGCGGCTTTATTCGCCTCGGATTTATTCGATATGTATCAGCGCTACGCCGCAATAAAAGGCTGGAAATTCGAGATTTTATCGATCTCAGAAATCGGTGTTGGTGGTTATAAAGACGCATCTGCACTTATCAAAGGTGACGGGGTGTTTTCTCGTTTGAAATTCGAGTCAGGGGTTCATCGCGTTCAAAGAGTTCCCAAAACCGAGTCAAGCGGAAGGATTCATACCTCCGCAGCAACTGTTGCAGTCTTGCCAGAAGCCGAGGAGGTAGACGTCAAAATTGAGGATAAGGATCTGCGCATTGATACTTACCGAGCCTCCGGCGCCGGCGGGCAGCACGTTAATACGACAGATTCAGCAGTTCGTATTACGCACATCCCAACGGGAGTTGTAGTTGCCATTCAAGACGAAAAATCTCAGCATAAAAACAAAGCCAAAGCGCTAAAGATTCTGCGCTCCCGGATTTATGAAGAAGAAAGAAGAGCGCTGGATGCGGAAAGGGCAACCTCTCGCAAAGGCCAGATCGGTTCCGGTGACCGCTCAGAACGCATCCGCACCTACAATTTTCCGCAAGGCAGAATTAGCGATCACCGCATTAATTTGACTTTATATAAGATCGATGAAGTCTTGCGAGAAGGACGCCTGGACGAGTTTATCGACGCACTAATCTCCGATGACGAAGCCAAAAGACTCGCCGAAGTTAGCGATTATTGATGAGACGGGCTGGCTTGGGCTTGCGGGAGCTGTGCGCGCGGAGAGCCGAGCCGAGCGGTTGGTGTTGCTACGCATTGAACAAGAGCCGCAGCCACAATTAATTCAGAGGAGCTCCCCCGCGCGGGTTGCACGTCATGGAGCTTGAGCCGGACTGTTGGTGAGAGTTTCGTTCGTAGGATTTTGGTGCGAAAAACAAGGCTCCGCGGGTAGAAGCGGAGCCTTGTTTGGTTGTGGGGGTGAACTTAAAGAGATTGTTATTCAAATTCAGGAGCTATAGCAACTTCTTCGGTTAGAAGGTACTCACCAATAATTCTGCATAGTGCTACAGGTGTGCTCTCAGCTAGCAGTAACGTATTAGACAATATTTCCATAAGATGCTCATCTGTGTAGTCATTAATACCAGATATCATATCAGCTGTTGGGTTAAAGAGTTTTAACATTTCTGGATGTTGCAAATAAGCCAAAAGCGCTTCGTGATGCTCTGCTGTTATTGTCTGAGCATTTGTTGGTATGTTGGATAATAAAACTAGTGTTTCAGAATTAAAACTAATATTCGGTGAAACAGATGTTGATGTTTTGTTTTGTAGCAAGCAAGTTTCAGTTTCTGATACAACGGTTAAAGTACTAAAAGATTGAAATCTGATATCTCTTATTTCGAAAGAACCTGTAATAGTGCATGATCCTAGTACAGTTAAGTTTTCTATGAGCATGCTTTTTTGTTCTTCAACAACAACAGTAGAGTGTTCTTGCATGTATAAAGATGTTAGTTCTCTTGGATCATTTATAGTAAAAGTAACATCCCTTGAGATGCTTAGTTTACCTGATATATCAGGATTCTTTTTGAAAAAACTTAAGCTGTCTGTGTCGCGAGTTACTGAACTTATGGTTGTAAAGAGTAGTTTTGTTGTATCTGCGCTCCAAGCATCCCCTGCTGCAAAAGGTAAGTTAAATACAACTGAAGATGTAAGTTCACCCACCATTTCTACAATACCCACTATGTTAGATTTAGTACTAGACATTATCCATTTCCCTTTTAGTATTACCTATTTACAGCAATGTGCTGTTACGCTTGACAAAATATCAATATTTTTGAATTTTGTCAATCTATCTTTTTTAATCAAAATTAAAAAAACCTTTAAAAATCTTAAATCACTTCAAAAATTTGTGTCAGTAAGAAGCTACGTCTGCAGGCCTAAAATAGGGGGGTATTTTAGGCCTGCAGACGTAGCGTCTAATTTACAAGGCAACATTATCTTAAATAAACATTGACCCATTAACTGAGAGCTGCTATTTTGCGGCATATTCAAACACACAAATAGATTTATTTTATGAGTAATATAGTGAATGACTCCAAAAACTTCTTTAAGGTGGCTTTGTTGGCCTCTTTGGGTTCTGGTCTTGAATATTATGATTTTGTTATCTATGGGATGATGGTGAAATATATTGGGGATATTTTCTTTCCGAACCATCTTGAGTTCATCTCTATTATGCAAGCTTTCTCTGTTTTTGCGGTGGGTTATTTAATCCGCCCTGTTGGTGGTGTGATATTTGGCATGATTGCAGATAGCTATGGGCGAAAAAAATCGTTCATTTTAGTCATGCTGACTATGGCACTCTCCACTCTGGCTATAGGGTTGCTCCCCACATATGAGCAAGCCGGAATTATTGCTCCGATATTGCTTGTGATATGTCGATTGTTTCAAGGGGTGTCTTTTGGCGCGGAACTTCCCGGGGCGGCTACGATCGTCAGTGAATTTGCTCCAAAAGGGAGGCTGGGCAGGCTCAGTAGTTTGGTGCTCTCTAGCACGAGTTTAGGTTCGCTTTTGGCGGTGTTTACTTTAAGTATGCTAGCTAGTAATTTTACTTATGTAGAAATTACTAATAATATCTGGCGTATTCCTTTTATTATTGGCGGGGTTCTTGCTGTTATTTCTTTTTATATAAGGAATAATATCACCGAAACTCCAGAATTTATGGCAGCCAGGCGCCGTCAAACAGGCACGCAAGCAGGTCAGCCTGGGGTGCTAACTCCGTTAAAGCTGATTCTGTCTGAGAATATGGCTAATATAGCTATTGGTTTTGGGCTGAGTTTCTTTCTTGCAACGCTTGTTATTATGAATCTTTATTTTCCAGTTTATATCAGTAAATATTTCAACTATAATCTTCCAGATATCTATCATGCCATGACTATTAGCATGATGGCATCCTTCATACTGATCTTGTTTTTTGGCGTGATCTCTGACTATGTATCAAAATTCAACATGATGCTACTCACCCTTACTCTATGCGCGGCATCCCTGCCTTTTTCATATGAGCTACTAAGCCGTGGAGGGGAGGGGGATTTACAAATTTTCTTTATAATTCACCAAATATGGATTGCATCATTTTTCACAAGCTATATCCCAATATTACCTAGATTATTCACAACTAATGTGCGTTATACGGGAGTAGCGCTGAGCTATAATATTGCATTCTCTATGGCTAGTTTAATACCAGTTATCTGCGCATATTTTTTTCAAGAGCAGGAATCTCCATTTTTCCTAGTGGGCTTTATAATCATTGCTATTGCAATGGCAATGGCAGCCATAATAGCTCTGATTTTCCGCGGGAAGGGGGAGTATAGCTATTAGAAGCTATGTCCGTAGCTTCTAACAGCAGCAAGTATTTTTTGTTTAAACGGCTCTGGCGCTAGGTCGCTTTAGTTTAAGATTCTTTTGAGCAGCAGCATGACCTTGCTCAGCAGCTTTTCTAAACCACTTGATAGTTTTGGTAAAATCTTGGGTTACTCCTTCTCCTCTAAAATATAGAACACCAAGATTATATTGAGCATCAGCATCCCCTTGTTTGGCAGCTTTTTTATACCATTTAGCAGCTTTAGTAAAATCTTTAGCTACTCCGTCTCCTTTGGCATATTGAGTAGCAAGATTATTTTGAGCATCGGCATATCCCTGCTCAGCAGCTTTTCTATACCATTTGGCAGCTTGAGTAAAATTTTGAGCTACTCCTTCTCCTTTAGCATATCGAGCACCAAGATTACACTGAGCAAGAGCATACCCTTGCTCAGCAGCTTTTCTAAACCACTTGACTGCTTTAGTAAAATCTTTAGCTACTCCGTCTCCTTTAAGATATATAGCACCAAGATTATTTTGAGCAAGAGCACACCCTTGATCAGAGGCTTTTCTATACCATTTGGCAGCTTTGGTAACATCTTTAGCTACTCCCTCTCCTTTAAGATATCTAGCACCAAGACTACTTTGAGCAAAAATATTTCCTTGATCAGCAGCTTTTCTAAACCATTTAGCAGCTTTAGTAAAATCTTTAGTTATCCCTTCTCCTTTAGCATATTGGTCACCAAGATTATATTGAGCAAAAGCATGACCTTGCTCAGCAGCTTTTCTATACCATTTGGCAGATTTAGTAAAATCTTGAGTTACTCCTTCTCCTTTATCATATCGAGCACCAAGATTATATTGAGCAGCAGCATGACCTTGCTCAGCAGCTTTTCTATACCATTTGGCAGCTTGAGTAAAATCTTGAGTTACTCCTTCTCCTTTAAGATATAGATCACCAAGGATATGTTGAGCAAGAGCATACCCTTGATCAGCAGCTTTTCTAAACCATTTGATTGCTTGAGTAAAATCTTTAGCTACTCCTTCTCCATTAACATATCGAATACCAAGACTATTTTGAGCAAAAATATTTCCTTGATCAGCAGCCTTTCTAAACCATTTAGCAGCTTGAGTAAAATCTTTGGTTACCCCTTCTCCATTAAAGTATAGAGTACCAAGATTATATTGAGCAAGAGCATTCCCTTGATCGGCAGCTTTTCTAAAGCATTTAGCAGCTTTGGCAAAATCTTTAGTTACTCCTTCTCCATTAAAATATCGAACACCAAGATTATATTGAGCAAGAGCATTCCCTTGATCGGCAGCTTTTCTAAAGCACTTGGCAGCTTTGGTAAAATCTTTATTTACTCCCTCTCCATTAAAGTATAGAGTACCAAGATTATTTTGAGCAAGAACATGGCCTTGATCGGCAGCTTTTCTATACCATTTAGCAGCTTTGGTAAAATCTTTAGTTGCTTCTTCTCCATTAACATATTGAATACCAAGACTACATTGAGCATCAGCATTCCCTTGATCGGCAGCTTTTCTGTACCATTTAGCAGCTTTGGTAAAATCTTTAGCTACTCCCTCTCCATTAGCATATTGAACACCAAGATTATATTGAGCAAGAGCATACCCTTGATCAGCAGCTTTTTTATACCACTTGACTGCTTGAGTAAAATCTTTGGTTACCCCCTTTCCTATAACATATAGAACACCAAGATTATATTGAGCAATAGCACACCCTTGATCGGCGGCTTTTTTATACCATTTGGCAGCTTGAGTAAAATCTTTAGTTACTCCTTCTCCTTTAAAGTATAGAATACCAAGATTATATTGAGCAAAATCATCTCCTTGCTCAGCAGCTTTTTTATACCACTTGACTGCTTGAGTAAAATCTTTGGTTACCCCCTTTCCTTTAGCATATAGAACACCAAGATCATATTGAGCATCAGTATACCCTTGATCGGCAGCTTTTTTAAACCAGTTGACTGCTTTAGTAACATCTTTGGCTATCCCTTTTCCATTAAAATATTGAATACCAAGATTATATTGAGCAAGAGCATTTCCTTGATCGGCGGCTTTTTTATGCCATTTGGCAGCTTTGGCAAAATCTTGAGCTATTCCTTCTCCATCATAATAACATAAAGCGAGATAAGTTTGAGCAAGAGCATCCCCCTGGTTGGATAATTTTTCTAATTCTTTTATGTTAGCGCAAGAGGGGTTTGCAGTTGCGTCGTTGCACGAAAT
>NVVL01000019.1 GCA_002402195.1 Rickettsiales bacterium
TTATTTTATGACTGACTGTTTAAAAATTTAGCAAATTAAATGAATTTTAGTAAAGAAGAGACCTTAATAGTTACAAAGACAACCAAAACTTTAATTGTTCCAAAAGGAATAAAGAAGCTAATTTGTATCAAAATTAGCTTGGAAACTTTGATTTTAAATGAAGGAATTGTTTATGTCGATTGCGGGTTTAACCAACTCACTGTGCTAACTGTACCTAATAGTGTGATTCATTTAAATTGTTCTTATAATCATCTCACTGCGCTAATTGTACCTAATAGTGTGATTCGTTTTAATTGCTCTGGCAATCAACTCCCTAAGCTAATTGTACCTAATGGTGTGATTCGTTTTAATTGCTCTGGCAATCAACTTACTATACTAATTGTACCTAATGGTGTAACTTACTTAGATTGTTCAAACAATGAGCTCACTGAACTCACTGTACCTAATAGTGTAACTCGTTTAATTTGTTCTGACAATAAACTTACTATACTATTTGTATCTAATAGTGTAACTCTTTTATATTGTTCTAACAATCAACTAACTCAACTAATTGTACCTAATAGTGTGACAGATCTGAGCTGTCATGGTAACTTATTAGAAGATTTGAGCAAATACAGTGAGTTGATTAAGCCTAAAGTAGTTAGCTTATATGCTATGTGTCATGGAATAGTCAATGAAAATAATATACCTAAATGCTTTAGTAAAGTTGATAAGGTAACTTGTGATGGATGTAAAAATAAAGTGGTTAAAGATTTGGTATATACGAGTTACAAAGGATATCGCGACGGATATATTAGAAAAACAATTATATGTAAGAAATGTCTTTAAAAGGTTTGTATGTATAGATGTCTGATATTGTACAGCAAATGTGTCAGCTACAATATTGTTTTTTTATTTTGTGTCCATTATGACCAAATGGATAATGCATTTTCCAGAACAAAACCTCATAGATTTCTTATGTGCACCGACGGTTTAATAGACTTAAACGCTATTGGTTTGCAGAATTATATTTTAGTGAACCCGAAAAATAAAATAGACATGATATCCAAGTATAAAATTGCCCAAAGTTGTATAAACAAAATGGATAAAAATAATAGATTTCCTGAGGTTGTAGTCAAGTACTCATCGTGCAATGACAATGACATTGACTTGGATTTCAAATATTCTATCACCCAATGGGTAATAATCAGTGAAGGAGCATTTTACGGTAAATGTTGTTGTGGAGATAAAATGGCGTTATCTTATAATATGCTGAATTTTTATAATGGTAACGTACTGGTTGTTTGTTATCCTTGTATAAAAAAGTTTTGTACTAACTTCCACAAAACTTCAATTGACTTGTTAAAGTCAGTTGTTAGGAATTGTATTTCTTGCAATAAAATGTCTCCGTTTTGTGATATCAAAGGTGGCATGTGTAGAAATTGTCGGGGCCGTAAGCAAAAGGGTCTTGGGATATGTGCAACATGTTTAAGTGAGGGTGTTCCTTACCAACACAAAAGATGTTCATCTTGTTATAATTCAAACAACAAATCGTTTATCGAATTGCAAACGTTGGAGAAAAGCATTGCAGATGTATTGATTGATACAAAATCTCTGTGTACATCTGTTTGTTCTTCATGTTCCAGGAGTGTTTATAAGGAATATACATTCAAACCTTTATGCAAGGATTGTTATTGTGATCCTTATAAAGAGACTAAACCATGCAGCATATGTTTCAAAGAAATGAATTTCATACCAAGGTGGAACAAACTATGCAATTCTTGTCTTGATGTTAGATGTTTTATTTGTGAATCTCCTTACGATAGGGGGAATTCTAATTTGCACATGTGTTCCAAATGCAAATTGGTATCTGATGAATTCGAAAAATCATATCTCTAAAACTTTAGTATCTTCATGACCCTATCCAAAATTACAAAATCTTTGGAAATATAAAGTTTTAGAGATGCATCCTACAATTTATCCAACACACACATCATGTTAAAATACGTTTTCTCTAAATTATCTTCAGATAATTTGTAAGCTTTAGATAGCTTGGTGGCAGGTTTTGATGTTAACCTATTATTAAATATATATCTACCAGAGACCTTTGCCCTTCTACATTCAGTAACTATCTTGGCATTGGATTTGTTTAATACTGTTAATACATACTCCGGATCGTTAGTTGATAACATAGCATCTATTTTATTGCTCAACTGATTGTATCTTTTCTTGATTTCGTTGATTACTAACATACAATCCTCCAAATTATTACTTTCAGTTATTTTGTGTAACTCGTCACTAAAAGCTATACCTATTATCCCCATAACCGAATTTTCACTGTCTTCGATGTAGTAACTTTTATCAATGTCACATGTAACAGAGAAACTCTCTATCATATTGCCAGTTTTGGTCATTTCTTTGTAAAGATCTGATGTTATTGCCCTGGATCCCAAATTCCCTTTACCTTCCAAGATTAGATATTCCAATCTGTCTCCCTTTTCAACGTTAATACCTATTGTGGACAACCTATCTGAAAACACTTTCATAAATGCACTTTTGGATTTGTAAATTCCTGATCTCCTTGACCTACTCATTAACAAACACTCCCACTCAACATCACCTTTAAAAACATTGTACATATTTGTAATGTAAGATTTCATTATGGTTTTGAATGGAACTCTATCTAAAATCATGATTAGAACTTTCTTATATGTTTCCCTTTTCCAGGGAGATGCTTCTCTTCTTGCTATTACGTCTCCTTTGAACATTATATCGTCATTGTGCTTAAATTCTCCAAAATTTGTACCGTACATGCAAACTTCCCTAAATGTGTACATCTTCTTCCCAATGGAGAACATTCTTCCTACTTTTTCCAATTCCATGGACATCGGTGCAGGAAACAACTTTGTCAGCTCTTTTGCCATATCCTTGCCCCACTGTACAGCAAGGCGATATATTTCTACTTGAGTTAGTTTATCGTTCGTATTCTTGTATTTAGAAAATGTACTGTCTGTGTCATTGTATATAACAACGAAACCTTTATTCTCCAAATAATTATTACACGTAATAATGTCGTTTCTTCCCATGGCAGTAATGGACATAGCTCCTTCTGGTAATGATAATTTACCTCCAACTCTTACGCCTAGGGACCCAAACACCGAATTACAGGTAACCTTTATACCCGCTTGTCTTTTATCCAACACAATTCTATATATGCTATCTTTCTCTACCTTTAACATATCTTTAACATTTTGCCTGGCTGATAGTAATGACCTCTCTAATGTAGGCAAGACTCCTTTGTAAATCTCTTGCTTAATGTATCTAAATTTCCATTTCTTTCCGTTACTATCTACCCATTCGCAAATGTTACAGTCGGAGTCTGGAATAGATTTATCCAAAACCAAAGTTGAATGGCAAATATTCTTGTATATGATTATCATTGGATATAGTGACTTAAAATCGTGACAACAAACATAATCATGCAATCCTGTTATAGGCTTAGCAACATGACCACCATTCCACTTACCAATTGTACTTTCCTTTGAATCTACAACTATTCCCATAGAATGGGAAGTATCTAATACTTTAGATAGAACTCTATGTTGTTGTCCTCTTGTGTAAATAGAAAATATACTCACACCGACTGCATTGGAAGTCTCAATCATAGAAATCCAACAATTCATCTTTTCCAATATATCAATTACAAGTTCCGAGTCTTCAATACAATACTTAGCAACTTTTGTGAGTTCTTCACTATTTTTCTTAAAACGAGATAACACTTCATCTATTACACACCTTGCAATATTCTTGTGATAACCAGATCCACACTTAATTTTTTCCATTAACTTTTCACTCAACATATTCTCTTCATAAGCAATAAACATTTGCTTAGGTGAAACATCATGTTTTCCTCTGCCTAATAAGTGCTGTGATACACTTTCCAAAGTATATTTTCTTAGCTTAAATTCTCGCCTTGATATATATAATGTATCTATGTTAATGAACCCAGGAGATCGTATATATTCCATGTTTACAGTTCCAGTTCCACTAGAATCCCATTCATTCTTCACATACTTTGACTTCTTATTTTTAAGCAAGCTTATGACATCCCATTCCTTTGCGTTGACACCAGTTACCTTACATCTTCCGTATATATATTTCCAATCAAATCCAAAAATGTTATGACCACTAATTATATTTGGCTTTAGGGTGGATATTAACTCTATAAATTTAAGCAACAATTCCTTTTCTTGGTCAAATCTAAAGGTAATTACATTGGTTCCTTTAATTTCGCCAACACTTCCCAACGTGAGCATATATCTTTCCCTTGTATCACATAGTCCCATCTTTTGAAAAATAACCGAAATCATGAAACAAGCATGTAAAGGATTCCTGGATTTGGGCATTGAATTGTACCTATCGGAGTAACATTCAACATCAAAAACTAATATACTAGGGTGAGTCATCAACCCTTTGGTATCGCATTCAGGTAACACTTTCAAATCACTAAAACTTGCAACGAATTCCCTTTCTATTTTGGATATCTTTTTGTCGACATTTACTACTTTCGCGGCCAATACTTTTACCCACTGCGAATGCTTACATTTCTTATCGATCAACATTTTCTTGACGATATTTACATTATTTTCCCACACAGAACATTTCAACATTCCTATTCCTTTAACATACACATTACCATCTGATTTCTTCATCCTCGTTAAGTTAACACAATGTTTCATAGCCTCGGTAGAATTGAACCACATGGTTATTATTGGCTTTGTGGCCTTAGGTTGGTAGTAGTAAAAAGTCTTCATAAATTTGAACTCGAATTTTACAGGTGAGTGTTTCGAGTTCTTTAGTATAATGCTAAGTTTTTTGTAAAATATATTTGCCATTTCGTATGACCACTTTATTGGCACTCCACTAACAGTTTTGAGTGGCATTTCAAAATAACAATAAGTTTGGTAATCATTTATCATAAGCAATGTCGTCCTAGATTTAATATCTAAACACCACATCAAAATAACATCAACTACTAAATTGTCCTCCCTTTTGTGAGAGTATAACACTTCCCAGTCGTAAGGTCTGATAGTAACAACGCTTGACATTTAATTTTAAAATATTAATCATAACATGTCATTTACTATATAAAGTTTACATGCTCACGTAAAAAAAGTGTTTATTAAAGTTGATCAAAGAAAAGAAATGTCAAACATTGACCTCATATTCTTTATAAATTTGTTGAAAGAATGTATTCTGTTGTAGCGAAGGGAAATTGTCTAAGTAAAATAAACGATATAGTCTGGGCTAAGGGAGCTGTAATATTAAACGAATTTACAAGAAAATCTCTTTTATGTATCAAATGTAAAAATACTCATGAATTTACAATTAGTATCAAAGATGTGTTACTCGGCAAATGGTGTACGTCATGCATAACGTGCAGAATTCAGGGGAACCAAAATCTCATGAATAAAAGGCAACTTGTGTGTTACAAGAAATACTCAAATATATTAATTTCAAGGAATGGTGAAATGATAAGTACGTACAACAACGGCAAAACTAAGGTTAGGGTAAGATGTTCGAGTAATCATGTGACAGATTTATATGTTTCACAAATCAAGAACAAATCTTGGTGTATTATATGCAAAAACAAAAGGTACACCGGAAAATATAAATACATTCGCGCTTCAACTACCAAACCCAAAACAAATATATTGTTGAGCAAATTTGTAAATACAGATGTCCCATTGGTAATTAAATGTAAACACGGGCATGAATTTACTAACACAGCAAATGATATGATAAGTAAAGCATGTCCATGTTGTAGTGATGAATTTGGAACAATGGATAATGAAATATCTATTGTAGAAAATATAAACAGAAGAGGTGGGATATTACTAAGTCCGTATGTTAGTGAAAATGTTATATTGTGTTTGCAATGCGAGAAGACCCACACTTTTAAGTTGTCTCCTATAAATATTAGAAAGGGACATTGGTGCGGTGATTGTGAGAAAGGTAAATAGCTCGGTGTTTGTATTTTCTAAAAGTTTTAGAAAAATATTATCCAAAACATGAAATTACAAAGAAAATCTTGACCGCGGACATGACATGAAAAATAAAATGAAATGATCGTATTTGGTAAAGATTGCGAGTTGAAATATTTCAATCATGAGTTATAGTAAAGCACGCATACAGAGAGAATTGACAGTCATGGCCAATTCTAAAGGAGGAGTAGTAATGAGTAACTACACGAACTCCGGTACGTATTTAAGAATTAAGTGTTGCAATATGCACGAAACCTACATTTCCCCCTCATCGGTACTCAAAGGAAAATGGTGTCAAATTTGTAAGTGTGATGGAAATATAGAATGTTATATACACATGACCAACTTCCAATTAAAATATTTCAGAGAATTCGCAATTATGGCATTTGAGAGAAAATGTGAGTTGATAAGTACATACATAAATACAAACAGCACAATTAGAATCAAGTGTAAATGTGGTTATACAATGAATATAAGACCAAAAACTATAAGAACCGGCAAATGGTGTAGAGTTTGTGAGAGGAGGAGCGCGAATCGCATGATGAATGCACACCCCCTCAATAATATTTACTTTTCACGGGACAAGAAAGACACCAGGGGTGACCAAGTAGAAGAAATGTTTACATTAGTTATGGGTGACCAAGTAGAAGAAATAGATACCAACTCCAGCGAAGGGATCAATGACGCAAAGGGTTCCATCATCACACGCGAATACACAAATAAAGAAATGTTTATAGTTGAAAATATAAACAGAAGAGGTGGAATATTACTGAGCCCGTATTCAAATGAGAAAAGTTTAGTATCTATACAATGTACCAATAGACATGAGTTCGAAATGTACCCCATGAATATCAGAAGAGGGTACTGGTGTAAAGTGTGTGAGAAAGGTAAATAGCTCAGTATTTGTATTTTCTAAAACTTTACAGCTCGAAATTCCAGATTCACATTCCTTAGGTAATAAGCGTTAAACATATCAAAACAAATATAATATGTGATACTTTTATTTGTTTTTAGTGTGTTCAAACATGGAGTTCAAGACAGAAGAAATACTAATAGTAAATAAGAGAATGGAAACACTTGTCGTTCCTTTTGGGATCAAAAAAGTTATTTGTGTTTCCTTAGGATTAAAGGTACTTGTACTATCGGATGCATGTGTTCATGTGGATTGTTCTAATAATAATTTGGGTTTCTTACATATCCCACCAAATATCGTTTACCTTGATTGTAATAATAATAAAATAAGATTTCTTAACCTTAGGGACAGGAAACACATCGAATATATAGACTGCTACGACAATGAGTTAGATGATATCAAAGTTTATTCGGATCACTTAGAACACTTATGCTGTTGCACCAATAATATAAAAAAGATAACATTGTCTTACAGTAAGGTTTTAACTGTAAACTATGATGGTACAACTTTGACAACCACCAACACATATAATGACAATACTTTGAAAACCAAGGTATGTTCTATTGAAAATCCGCACAGCGAAAAATTAAGTAATATATTTATTTCATCAAAGAACAAGACAAAGGTTATACTCAGCTAGCTAATTCAAGAGTTTTTACCAAAGATTGATAACTATCTCTAAAATCTCTTGAATATAAATATGTATTCTATAGAGGACGTTAATTTGACAGCTAGCTCGTACGACGTAAAGATAGAAACTTTTACTTTTGTGAATGAAGACAAAGCTTTGGTGCGTAGCATAAGAAAACTGGGGGCTTTTTGTAAAGATGTGGAATCCTTTCACAAAACCTATGTTCCATTGGTACATGGAATAGATTCTTTACTTATTACATTGAAATACGATTACGTTACCGAGAACAACGGAACACATGTAAATGCGTCTTTTGTGTTAAACATTGGATGTATTTATATTTCGTGTGGCGGTGTCCTCAAAGTAGATTTAGAGAGTATCAAACAAGATATAACCGCAATGTTCGAATTTCGCTACGATGTGGTCGCAAAGCAAGTTTATTAGCTTATTATGACTCATTGTTTTCTAAAATTTTAAAGAAGTAATAATTCCGGGTCCGCCTCCAAGAGACCTCCAATCTTGCTGAATAACCCGGAACTTTTCTTTTTTGTGTTTCCCACTTTGCCTTTTTCCCCACTGTTTGGAGATTCTAAAATTTCACTGCTTGATCCTAATATCTTTTTACCAAAGAAAAATAACGCAAATAATCCCAACGCAATTATTCCTATGACTATAGCTACTACTATAATTGCCAAAACATTTTCAGCAGTTTGTGATTGATCTTGTTTTGCTTGTTGCTTGTTAAACAGTACTTGTTTGGCCACATTATTTAAAATGCAATTAGAACTTGCACTTCCCTTTTGTCCCAAGGTAAAATCACCACCTACAGTGTCATTTCTAAGAATTACGATATTATCTTTTTGTATATTATCCGAAGTAGCTTGACAAGAACTTTGCATTATTTGTGTTATACTATTTGTTATATTTTGTTTGATTTCACTTACATCAGCTTGATTGGATATAGTAAAGTTTATAAAAGATTGTTCAGATTTTTGACTTTGTTTGGAAATAGATGACATAATATCCTCTACCTGAGACTGTAAGGTTTGATTCATAGTACAACTAGCACTCGCCGTGCATTGCTGTACTATGTCCAAGTCTCCTTTAATGTTAGTTCCGTCTATTATTACAGTTCCACCGCCATCATAATTTGTACACTTGGCATGGCAATTCTCCTCGGTCACTTGCAAAATATCATTTTGCAATTCTTGTGTGGATTTCGAAACATTCACTTGGTTTGCTCCCATATTTTACTAATACATATAAATGACATCTGTGTATTTATTTTATTTCTTTAAATGTCGAGGAAAGTCAGAATAGTTGGTAAGGTAAGCAAGGTTGTAATCTCGAGGAAATCATTTGACATAATCAGTCAAAAAAGCTCTTTTGAATATTATTGTACTCATGATTTTGACTATTTACCTTTAATGGTAGGTGATGCTGTGATAGTAAAAGGGGATTATGTTGATAGTGTGCTAACTTTGGACCAATACCCAATGGTAGTTCCCGGGGAAAATAAAGAAGCTGTGGTTGGTTACATGCGTAAAGGTTTTAGGTACAAGGTAGGTGTAAGTAAGATTGAAAATATAGTTTCTGAAGTTTCCAGTAAGTATGGAAGTTGTATAGATTATATAAGCAATGAGTCCCAAAGTTATAAGATCGAGACCACAAAAACTATATTCTCTTATGAAAAGACTTCGTACTCCTATGTTAACTCAGTACGCGTTTCTGATATATTATCCAGTGGTAACGAAGGTCACGATAAAAATATGATAAAGTGGTGGTACAATAATATAACTTTGCGTAGATTGTATTTACTTGGATTGAATAAGAGAACTATAAATGAAGTGGAAGACTATTCTTTGAATCAAATGTATAAAATATTGTTAGACAATCCACTTAGAATAGTGGAACTAGACGTACCTCTCTGCATAAAAATCCTGAAACGTACAGAAAATTCAGTAACTAAGAAACAAATACACCAAGGTAAGATAGCCAGATTAATTCACAAATATAGAAAAGATGGGTGGTCAGGTGTACCAATGAGCAAGGTGAAGTTATCCTGTAGCGATATTGATGAACATACCAAAGCTTTGGTCACCGACTACAAGATTGTAATAGACGAGAGCTCGGACACCGAAATAATATATTTTTGTCACCAGTTAAAACTCGAAAACAAAGTAGCAAGTGAATTCAACAAGAGAATAAAGGAAAAGACATTAAATATTGACGTTAAATATAGAATGGATACCCTGGACGTTGATCAAAAGAAAGCAATACGCATGGCCATAAACAATCAAATATCCATAATAACTGGCCCAGCAGGCAGTGGGAAAACCATAGTAATCGGTGAAATAATAAACAATCTCAGAAGATTGGACATTTCGTATGAGGTAGTTTCCTTTACGGGCAAAGCTGTGGCAAGGTTGCAGGAAGTTACTGATGGAAAGGAAGCACTCACAATGCATAGATTAATGGCTAGGGGTGGTCCGTTTAAACATTTGATTATTGACGAGGCTTCAATGGTAAGTACTAAACTAATGGGAACCTTTTTGTCTGGATGTGGGGGAAACTATAAAATAACATTGGTAGGTGATGTAAACCAATTACTTCCGATAGGATGGGGATCAATGTTTTCTGAAAGTATTAAGTCTATGTGTATCGAAACTACACGCTTAGTTAACAACTACAGATCTGACGATGACGGAATAAACATCAATTCAACCAATATTATCAAAGATAAAGGAATAGACATAAAGTCTTATGAAAATTTTAAATTAATAAATGGGGATATGTCAGACATAGATAAAGTGTTAAAACAAATGGAAGATGTGGAAGATTTCGATAAAAATAATGTTACTGTGTTAACCCCTTACAATAAGAATTTGGAAAATATCAACAAAAAACTTAGAACTAAATTTACAAATAATACTTCTGATATGTTCGAGGAAGGAGATAGGGTGATGATGACTCAAAATAATTACGAAATTAATGTTATGAATGGCGAGGAAGGCACCGTAACTGGTAAATATGCTGACTATATAACTGTGAAGTTTGGGGGCACCACTCACAAATTTGTATTGGAAAGTAGAAAGGAATCATACAAAGATTTAGTCACTACCGGGAGCCTGGTGATGTCTTACGGAATGACCATACACAAGTCACAAGGTTCGGAGTGGAAGTATGTAATATGTTATATAGGTGAATCTTACGCTAACAGTAGTTTCCTGAGTAAAAATCTACTGTATACATGTATAACTAGGGCAATGAAGGCAATATGGGTGATTGGAAGCATTGGTGATTTTAGGCTCGGTTGTTCAAGGGACCCATCGTATAGACATGATATATTACATCAACGGTTAAGTTCATAATTTATGTTTGTTGTGTCTTTAGATCTTAACATCTCTAAAATGTACATATTGTTTAGTTTATATATGATGTTTTAGTGAGACACTTATCTTGTAGATAAAGTTTAAATAAAATATACATTTAGGATAAATAAAATATTTGTTGTATATTGACTAAATGCTGAACTTTCTCAGTTTAGTTGTGTATGAAGCTTTGGTCAACACT
>NVVL01000020.1 GCA_002402195.1 Rickettsiales bacterium
CTGAGAATTTGACTTTTTTACACATTTTGGACATTTCAAATAAAATAATATATCTAATTTAGTTATATATGATGTTTTAGTGAGACACCGATCTTGTAGATAAAGTTCAAATAAAATATACATTTAGGATAAATAAAATATTTATATCAAAAAGGATGTTATTTCTAGTACTCACATTATTTATGATTTTTGTATTATTATATATTGAATATTCGTCACATGATTGTGCCAGAGGGAAGCAATGTTCTCATAATATTATAGATAACGATAATGTCGGAGATTCAGACATAGACAAAATAGTTGAAATGGTAAAAAAGAACACAGTATATACAATTTGGAGGCAGTCCGTAATTGTGGGGTTGATTTCTTCTTTATTGGTACCATATTACACACACCAATCTTTGCCATCATTTCATGAGTGGACAGGAATATTACTCTTAGTGTCTTTATCTACATATTTATCTTCCAGTTGGATTTGGTCTCATTTTAGTAGTCCTAACTCCAAGGAAATAATAAAGAGATTGGAATCGCTCTCTCAAATTGTCGGTTGAAATTTTGATGATGTTTTATTGTGGTGTAGTAAGGGTTGTCCTTTAACTAGAAGCCAATATGTCAGTTAACATTGCCCTTATGCTATCCATGTCTTCGTCTTCGACAGACACATTGTCCAATGATCTTAAAATTTCTGACAATTCTTTCTTACTATAACACAATAGATTTGGATACCTAGTATTTAAAACTATCTTTTTTCCTGAACTCATTGTCATGGGATAAATCGTTCCACATCTATTATCTACATTTATTTTACATTCACGTTCAAAGTCTCCGGAAATGTTACATATTCTCGGTCTCCTGAGTGAACTTACTTCCATCAAGTTGTTGACTATTGATGATAATAGGTTTATATCTACGAGGCACTCGGAATCACAATCAACACTATTTTTGATGTATGAAACGTGATCGTATAAATTGGACAAAGACGATACTAATTTCCTCCTGCTATTATTGCCACACTTAACATTTACATTTATTAATATGTTGCTTACCAATTCGGGCAATTCTGTAGTTTGGATGAGAGACTCACAACCTTTTCCTAGAATATTCTTTCTATCGTTGTGTATACTAGAACATTCAAGTAATTTAGAATATTCTAGTGATCCACTTTTTACACTTTGGCTGATCAGTGTAAATAACTTAGTAAAATCGTCACTAAATCCACGCACAATTTCTATTGATACATTATCTTGTACAATACCTTTGGATAGTGTGTCAAAAAACCTCTGATTATTTAGCAACATATCTATAAAAATGGTTGACATTTTGATCAGTATTGGTTGATATATTTTTATTTCGCGTATTTTGGCCAATTTGACATCTATTGGTATTCTATCAGGTAATTTAATGTTTAACAGCTCACCAAATAACTCGTTATCTTTACTGTAAGAATGTATTGGTTTATTTGTATCGGATTCGGACTGTGAAAATGAAGAACCAAACATAGATATCAAACCAAATTTCCCTTCTATTCCACCATCTATTTTAGATTTATTATGAAATGTCTTGATCCCAAGTTTTTGTTTTGAGCTTTGAAGAGGTACATCAGACGATCTCCCCATTAATTTTACTACTTCATTTACCATTTCCATTATACTGAGACATTTGACATCGGATTTGTCCCTATAACCCAAAAGTTGGTATACTAATTCACTTTCAGTATTTTTGCTCTCGTTTGACGTAACTTTAGCTATAGCAATTCTAAAATATTCTTGTATTTTCCTTGTTTCTATTTCATCTATTACACCATCTACAATGGACGGTCTTAATTTCTTTATCGATAATAATGTCACCAAGTCATCTGAAACCAAATCTTCAATGGTTGCCCCACTTTCACCAAGTTTTGGTCTGTGCATTTTGAGTACTTCAACATAAAGTACTTTAGTTTCACTGCGACCGGATGCATTAGTTTTGTAGTAAAACCCCATTGAAGAGTATTTTTCTTTTGAGATCGACATTGCAAGTGTAGATATTGGATCGTTTCTTTGAATAAATATTATCCCAGCATCATTTATTTCATCAGGATCCAGGTATTTACTCATAGTTTAATCAACACAAAAGATATGTTTTAAATACAAATGTCTATAAATTTAAAGGAAAATGTAAGGAGATATCTACAATGCAATTATCTGAGTAAACATACGATCGGGACATTATTTATTAAATTTTGATGACAAAAGCCAAAAGATATGTTTTAAATATAAATGCAAGTTCCCCACGTAGATAGATTTAAGAAAAATGTACACGATATGGTAGATTTAATAGGCGACATCATAGAATTAAGCGAACAGGGAAACAAAAGAAACAATAAAATTACATTGAATGTGGCAGGACTTTTCATCAAATCGTACGACAAAGAAAAATTAATAGACCATTTTATACTGGAATCATACAAACACTGGGAAACTATACATAAAAGGGATGAAACATTCTTTTTAAAGAATGCTATTTCTGTTTTTGGGAAGTTACCAGAAGACAACGTAAATACGTTTAAGAAATTATTTGAAGCTGATGGTGATATTTCTGATGAGGATAAGGGAGCTATTTGGGACTTTTTTATAAGTCTTGTAAAAATATGCATAAAATATATACACTCTGTTAGGTTACCAAAAACAGTATTGGTGGGTGGAGAAGAACGAAATGTTTACTCAAATAAAAAATATTCGTCAGTTAACCTGTTTAGCTTTTCGACACTGTATGATATCAAACTTGTGTGGTAGGTAATTATGAATGGTATATTTTTATATGGGATTATCAAATGACAACTGTAACAAAAAATGATAGGAAATTGCGAACAGTTATTTCGGCTGTCGAAAATGGAATATCAATCAATGGAACCACAATTGATATAGGAACCCCTGGAATTACAAAAATACATAAGGCATTGATATCTCAACAGAATGGTGTACACAGTGATACTTTAGTTCAATATTATTCAAGAGACGATTTTTCACCCCTAGATATAGCATCTTGTTATTCAGTGGAAAATAGTGTGGCAATATTGAATCATTTAGTAAGCGATAATGTTAACGAAATTTTATCGAGGACAAACATATATCCATCACTAAATGAATTGGAAGACATTATGTCCGGAAATACGTACATTACAATGGATGTAACTTCTTTTATGAAGGATAACAAGTATGTCGGAATCAACAAACTAAAAGTTGTGACTTCTGGCGACCCACAAAGAAATTGGGACACGATCTTCGGAACTGCATATGGTTCCAATATTTTTGTATTACATACGCACATATATGATAATGTACTAATTGGTATGATAGCTAAATCTATGAATAAATTTGTTAGTATAGTAGTAGTTGTCCCTGCAAAGCATTTGGAGAAATACAAAAAAGGGGCAACTGGATCCCTCCCTAGCACCACATCTCGACCTAGAGTAGTTAAGACTAAGCCTAAACCTAAGAGAGTAGTTAAGACTAAGCCTAAACCTAAGAGAGTAGTTAAACCTAAGAGAGTAGTTAAGACTAAGCCTAAACCTAAGAGAGTAGTTAAACCTAAGAGAGTAGTTAAGACTAAGCCTAAACCTAAGAGAGTAGTTAAGACTAAGCCTAAACCTAAGAGAGTAGTTAAACCTAAGAAAGTAGTTAAGACTGAGCCTAAGCATACGAGAGCAGTTGAGGTCTCCGCCAATATCGAAACACATGCCATAAATGTTCGCAAAATGTACGAAGAATCTCTAGGTGCGGGTGGTGATGGCAAGTTTACTGAGTTGTATAAATATTATACCCTCAACATCGAAGATATATTCAAGCCCGAAAACGGCGCAATTCGGGCTTTTGGTGTTGATTCGAAACCATTAGTTAATTCAAGTGATATATTGGATACTCTGCATGGTAATCTTAATGTTATTGTTCTTATTTTTCTTACCACTATAGGTATGGTACTCAAAAAGGATAAAACAACGATAGAAAATGGTAAAGACAAACACAAGAAAATGCGGTTAGATTTGTATTTCGGTGATGACAAGAAACAAACCACAAAAAGAATGATAAATCTATTACATATTGGAATGAAAACCCAAAATAGCATGGTTGAGGCACACAAACCTGGGGCATGGGAAGATTTTGTGAAGATCAATGAATCTTTTAGAGTTCTGTTGAGAAATTTAATGGGAAAACTGACCCTAAAGTACGAGAGTGATGATGATGAGTACGAGAGTAATGATGAGTACGAGAGTGATGGCAAAGCGTTAAAGCTAAAAGAATACGCCTCCGTTATAATTGGGTTATTCAAAGGAAATAAAGCATCGAAATATTCACAAATATATGAATATTTTGAGGCAAACATTGATTTGATGTTCCTTGGTGATAACTTTGGTGAAGGAGATTTGAGTGGTGTATTGGATGCTCTGGGTAGTAATATCAATAATATCACAATTATTTTTCTTGCCACTATAGGTATGGTATTCACAAAAAATAAAGCAACAATAGAAGACGGTAGAGATAGAAATAAGATCAAACGAATGGAAAAGTATATATCTTC
The DNA here is from genome assembly GCA_002402195.1 of Rickettsiales bacterium. Classification (GTDB taxonomy): domain Bacteria; phylum Pseudomonadota; class Alphaproteobacteria; order Rickettsiales; family Rickettsiaceae; genus Megaera_A. The sequence continues at coordinate 4,558 of NVVL01000020.1, forward strand.
ATCTAGTGCGAAAAAGACGCCAGAAATTATTTATTCCATATATGAAGGAATTTCCAATATGAACAATAAGCTTGCTGAGGAATTTGGTAAATATAACCCCAATAAGTCTTGGACGGTGTTACCCAGCGTTGTGGTATTACTCAAACAGTTACATGGAAAGGTAACAGTCAAATACTTAATAGGAGACTTCGAGGAAAAGTTATTCTTGCATGTCGAGAAGCTCAACGATGCACAAATCGTTGAGGATAATTGCGCTGAGGACGCGGGTGATATGTTCGAATACATTGATGCTAACATAAAATCTATTGCTAATGGGTCCAGGGTTATTTCTGTTGCAAATAGATACTCAGATAAAGAAATTCAAAATAAAATATTCAAGGTGTTGAAAAGTGTGGAGACGATAAGTGAGTACTTCTTCAAATCTATCCGTGGTGGTTTGGATGATGAAGCGGATTTGCGGGTCTTCTCAGAGTTTATGCGTCTACACAAAGAATTAATTGGTAGTTTTCCTAACTCATTGCGCAACACAAACAAATTCCAACTTTTTGTTGAATTCGCAGAGAATTTTACAAAAAAATTCCAAACATAAAATGGTTTCTAAAAAGCAATGAGCAAGTCCCCAAATCCTTTAAAAATAATATCAAAAGATCTGACCGATGTAATGGGGTTAGGTAATTACATTACCTTTGATGGAATGGCTATATTGACTTTTGATATGTTGGTCCAATGGTGGACTATATACGTAAGTAGCAACGAACTCATGGACGATAAAGGAAATATATTTCCAAATTCTATTGTCTCATATGTTATGGATTTTAGACACCCAAGGAACTCATTTAATATAATCAAGTTATATGACAGGTTGAATAATTTAACTGAGAGTTTCGATGGCACTTTGACGGATTCCCAAATAAAAGATATTAAAGATTATGAGAAATACCTTGAAGAACTTTATGAAAGTTACACACCCAAACTATAATTACAATTCATGTCTTTGATCAAGGAAGATAAGGCAGATCCACTTAATAGCACCTCCAATTCTATAAACTTATTTATTCTATCTTGGAAACTTTCAACCACATACATGTCTTTGATGTCCAAAGCTTTGTCTTTGGAAGACGATAATATATTCTTCACGTTAAAGTCTAAGTTTCTGCAGTCAGTTTGATATCTACTCGAATTTTCAGACATATCAGGTATTTTACCCACTGACAACTCCTTTATCCATTTGATTACGTTGGACATATCGTTGATAATTTTATTGTAAAATTTTGATACATTTGCTTGCGAATGTAATGGTACTGACATAAGAAATGCAGCCCAAACGTTGTAAAATTTGTATTCTGATGACTTTGGAATATAAGAGTCTCCCACTGGCCATGTAATTATATTTTTGTTGGATACTTCATCCATTATTCCTTTTACATCCCATGTTGACATTTTTGGATAGTTTGTAATTGGGTTGTTGATGGTTGTGTCTGCATGAGTAACATCCAACAATTGCAACATTCTTTCATATAGATCTTTTTCATAACCCCTTACATACTTCCTCCAAGCATACGATTCTGATTCTAAAATGTAATATTTATTTGTATATTTTATTTGCACTCTCTCACCCGGTAATAGTCTCACATCTAGAGAATCATCAATTTCATAATATCCACTGAAAAGGTAATCATTTGTATCTTCTACTGACAATGATTCGGTGTCAAATACTCTGTCATATTTAGATGTATTTAGTTTGGGGAATTGTTCACCTAAAACTCCACAATAAACCATATATGGTTCGTTTATTCTTTCCTTAGATACATGCAATGTATCCTTACTCACAATTCTAAATTTATAACATCTATCTTCTAAAATATCACTATCTGGTATTTCAAAGTAATTGTATAAGTCATCGTAACTATTTTTATTGTAACATTCCGAATAATTTAAAGACAATTTTGTGTTGGATATGTGATAAACTATCCCTCTATATTTGAAAACTCTGATATCAAATCCATCTGGATACATTTCCACTTGCAATCCCTTAACATTTACAGTCTTTTTTGTTCCAAAAACACTCACTAAGTCTATATTTCCGATTGCATCCGGTGTTATTTCATTTAGCATGAATATTTCCTTGTAACCATCAGATGAGCAAATTATTTTCATGTAATTTATGTCTACTACTAAACCTTCCACAAACCCGTACATATTCACATCTGATGTTTTATTCATACCCAGCATATAGAGCCCGTCTTCTTGAATGTAATCATAAATCATCCAAACATCGTTCCCAACTCCTAGTATTTCCGAAATTTTGTCTCTTATCATGACAATCACTTTTTAAAGAACATATATACAATGAAAATGAAGATTTGTAATTTATATATCACCGCAAATGGAAAGCCCAAAGCTTGGTTGGACATTGCCCACTCTATACTCTATGGATCAAAACAATTCCATCAGATTGTGGAACATAGAATTTGACTCTAAGTGTTTAGTTACAAAATATGGGATGTTAAATGGCAAAATTCAAAGTGCCTCTGTTGAAATATACTCAAAATGTAACAGAACACTCGATGAACAAGCCCTCTTAGAAGCGTCAAATAAATACAATAAAAAAATTAGGAATGGTTATGGTGTCGATGTGAACGCATGTATAAATAGCTGCAACACTTTACAATTGGCAAATAAATACATAATCCCTGGGTCACTCACAGCTAAGGGAAATGCCATAGCGTCTAATGTGAAATGCTTTCCCGTACTTCTACAACCAAAGATAGATGGTATTAGGTGCAAAGCTTTTATGAAGGGTGGAAACTTAATGTTGATGTCCAGGAACAACAAGAAGCATTCTTTCTTGGATCATATAAAGGAAGACGTAAGAAGAATAATATCTTTAGTCGGAAATAGGACCTTGGATGGTGAGTTGTACAACGGTGATATGTCTTTTGTAAATATACAATCAAGTATAATGTGCAGCAAAACCAAATCACCAAGTAACGAGAAAATACAGTATTGGATATTTGATGTGGTGGATTATACACTTGATGTAAAGTCAAGGTTAAAATTACTTGATAAAGCTAAAGTAGTAAAATCAAAGCACATTGTGTTCGTTCCTAGTATTGAGGCAGTGTCACACGAAGACATAAGTAAAAAGCACAGGGGATATGTAATTGATGGTTATGAAGGCACTATGATAAGGCATATAGCAAAGGAAGGAAGCAAATACCATAAAATGTCTTTGTACAGGGGAAAGAGAAACAATAACCTACTGAAACATAAAGATTTCCTTGATGAAGAAGGAGAAGTGATCTCTATTTCAGAGGGGAGGGGCAAGTTCAAAGGAGCCGCAATAATAAGACTTATTGATCCCAGGGGAAATGAATTGGAAGTTACACCAAAAGGTACATTTGAACACAAAACAGAATTGTATACCAACAGGAATAAATATATTGGAAAGTTATACAAATATAAATACCAAGGACTTTCGGAATACGGAATACCAAGATTTCCGATTGGGTTATATTTTATCGAAAAATAATTTTCCGTATATGTGTAAATGGAAAGACAAAACCTGTCATCTTTATCGCGAGGCCAAAACGCAACAGGCATGTATGGTGGTAACACAAACATGTTTGTTCTGTGGTTCGTATTGCTCACTGCAGTGGTCTGGTTCCTGCTTTACACTATCAAACCTTCCTTTATCCAAAAGAAAGACAGCAGTGGTGAAACCACGGGTGAAAGTAATAACGGAAAGGCTTTCCTGTGGTCTTTAGGAATATCTGCAGTTCTGTTGTTCATTTTATGGGCAATCAAACAATCTTCGATGTCTTACTAACTCTAAAATTACTAAATTACTAAATTTAGAGTTCCAAAATGTCTTATACACTTCCGATAATAACCTCAATCGATGATAGACCATTACATCACACAGTAAGAAAGAGCGACACACTATATGACAATAATACGACCAAGCTCATACAATGTGTTTATTTATTTTCTACTGTGTTGTGGATTTTATTGGTTAAGTCTTTGGGAATATACAATGGAGAGTATATGGGTTTGTTATTTTTATCTATTCCAGTGATAGTGTATATGATTAACTATGTTGGGTGTAAAGAAATAACTAAGGATGTGGAGCAACACATGTTCAAAGGAAATTTTCTTTCCTTTGGTTATCTAATAGTAGTAATATTTATGAATTGGAATTCTTCCATAGAAAGGACTAAATTCTTTAAGACATTGGTAATATCAATAATACTGTTAATGTTATCGTTGGTGGATTTATGGGTATGTGAATCATTGCTAATTTTATCTAGCTCTCTGAAATCTATATTCCAAACCGCGTCCCTGGGGTTATTGTCTTATTCGTTGTATATGTATTACTTGGACAATAGAAATAAGACAATGGCCTAGTAGATTCCAACTCATTAACTAATAGACAAAAGGCACCACATATTAATTTTCAGAGATAACAGTAATAACCATAACGTTGCATGAACTAAAGACATATATACAGTTTATTGACAAAACATTATTAGTCCGTGGATATCCAATTAACACTACTACCCTCAAGGACACAATTAAATAACATTTTATGACTAACTGTTTAAAATTTTAGCAAATTAAATGAATTTTAGTAAAGAAGAGACCTTAGTAGTTACGGAAGCAACCAAAACTCTAATTGTTCCAAAAGGAATAAAGAAGCTAGTTTGTAGTGGAATTGGCTTGGAAACTTTAATTTTAAATGAAGGAATTGTGATTGTCGATTGTCAGAACAATAAACTCACTAAGTTAACTGTACCTAATAGTGTTACCCGTTTATATTGTTTTAATAATAAACTCACCGAACTAACTGTTCCTGATAGTGTGACCGATTTATATTGTTCTGACAATAAACTCACTGAGTTAACTGTACCTGGTGTTACTCGTTTAGATTGTTCTTACAATCATCTCACTAAGTTAATTGTACACAATGGTGTGACCGATTTGGATTGTTCTGGTAATAGACTCACTATACTAATTGTACCCAATAGTGTAACTTATTTAAATTGTTCTGATAATAAGCTCACCGAGCTAATTGTACCCAATAGTGTGACTCGTTTATATTGTTCTTATAATGAACTTTCTAAGTTAACTGTGCCTAATGGTGTTATTCTTTTACATTGTTCTTGCAATCATCTCACTAAGTTAATTGTACACAATGGTGTGACCGATTTATATTGTTATGGTAATAAACTCGCTAAGTTAACTGTACCTAATGGTGTAATTTATTTAAATTGTCACAGTAATGTGTTGACTGTACTAATTGTACCCAATAGTGTTACCCATTTATATTGTTTTAATAATAAACTCACCGAACTAACTGTTCCTGATAGTGTTATTCGTTTACATTGTTCTAGTAATCTACTTACTGAACTAATTGTGCCTAATAGTGTGACTTGTTTAAATTGTTATGGTAACTTATTAGAAGATTTGAGAGAATACAGTGAGTTGATTAAGCCTAGGGTAGTTAGCTTATACACTATGTGTTACGGAATAGTCAACGAAAATAATGTGCCTAAATTCTTCAGTAAAGTTGATAAGGTAACTTGTGATGAATGCGGCGATAAAGTAATTAAAGATTTAGCATATATTCTTTGTAAAGGAAATGTAGAAGGATACATTAGAAAAACAATAATATGTAAGAAATGCTTTTAAAAGTCTAAGAATAGTAGAATGGGCAAGAGTGTTGCTTAGCATGTAAATAGTTAACGCTGATGCTCAAGGCCATAAGTTAAAGCTTAGGTTATGATTAACTATTTAAAAATTTAGTAAATTAAATGAATTTCAGTAAAGAAGAGACCTTAATAGTTACTAAAGCAACCAAAACTTTAATTGTCCCAAAAGGAATAAAGAAACTGTTTTGTGTGTTTGTTGGCTTAGAAACTTTAATTTTAAATGAAGGAATTGTGTTTGTTGAATGTTGTCATAATAAACTCACCACACTAATTATACCTAATAGTGTTACTCGTTTAGATTGTTATGATAATAAACTCACCGTACTAATTATACCTAATAGTGTCACTCATTTGCGTTGTTCTTGTAATAAACTCACCATACTAATTGTACCTAATGATGTGACTTATTTAAATTGTTGTTATAATGAACTAATTGAACTAATTGTGCCTAATTCTGTGACTGATTTAGATTGTTCTGGTAACTTATTAGAAGATTTGAGAGAATACAGTGAGTTGATTAAGCCTAGGGTAGTTAGCTTATACGCTATGTGTTACGGAATAGTCAACGAAAAAGACATACCTAAATTCTTCAGTAAAGTTGATAAGGTAACTTGCGATGGGTGCAAAAATAAAGTAATTAAAGATTTAGCATATATTCTTTGTAAAGGAAATGTAGAAGGATATATTAGAAAAACAATAAAATGTAAGAAATGCTTTTAAAAGTTTAAGAATACAAGCAAATCCCGAGTAACGACCCCAACTTCATAAAAAATATAAACTTTTAAGTTAAGTAACATATCACTTTGCTTTATTCCATGTAAACAATTC
>NVVL01000004.1 GCA_002402195.1 Rickettsiales bacterium
CGCGGATTATGATTCCGCTGCTCTAACCAGCTGAGCTACCCCGCCATAAATTTTGGTTGCTTGCAAGAAATAATAATTATTATCACCTGAGTGAATATAACCAGCAATGCAATCCGAATCTTTCCCAAAATAATATCGTAACCTAACCGAACATCGTAACATAACCAAGATTTCTGACTAGGGAGGTAAGAAATCTTGGCCATGTGTGGGAAAATGATATTAACGCTTGGAGAATTGCGCTTTCTTACGCGCCTTGCGTCTACCATATTTTTTACGCTCAACAATACGAGAATCTCTAGTCAAGAAACCATTCTTGCGTAAAACTGAATGGTAATCTTCTGATATAGCATCCAATGCTCTTGCTATTCCATTAAGAATCGCTCCAGCTTGACCAGTTGAACCGCCACCTTTAACAGTACAAACAACGTCAAACTGACCATTTGTGTTTGTGTCTAGGAAAGGCTGCATAATCGAAGTGACATATGACTCACGAGAAAAATACTCAGCGCATAATTTCTTATTAACAGTCACAATCCCTTTGCCTGGCTTGACCCAAACTCTAGCTATTGAGTTCTTTCTTCTACCAGTACCATAACCACCACCGTCTGGTGTTGATTTTCTGGATCTGCATGGAACAAATTTTTCTCTCTGGGCAATATCTGCTGCAGGATTATTCGTGACTTCTATTTGTAATTCTTTAAGTGTAGGTATTTCCATAACTATCTATTTCTTATTTTTAGAGTTTCTATCCGCAACGTCGAAAACTTGTGGCTGCTGAGCTGTGTGTGGATGTTCAGATCCAGCATATACATGAAGATTGCCGAACTGCTTTCTACCCATTTTGTTTCTGCTGATCATTCTTTGAACAGCCATTTCCACAACTCTCTCAGGATATTTCCCAGCTAGCACCTTGCCAGCAGTAGTTTCCTTTATTCCACCAGGGTGACCTGTGTGACGATAATAGAACTTACCGTCTTTTCTATCGCCCTTCTTTCCAGATAGGTGAATATGTTGAGCGTTAATGATCACTACATTATCCCCACAATCCATGTGCGGAGTAAACATAGGCTTATGCTTCCCACGTAGCAAGATTGCCACTTGGCTTGCAAGGCGACCAAGAACAAGGTCTTTAGCGTCAATCACCAACCAATTCTTTTCTATTTCAGATGGTTTTGCAGAATAAGTTTTCACGATACTATTATATAATTAATTAATAAGATATTTTATCATCCACGCAAAAATAGCAGTTTTTCATGCATATTGTCAAGGATAATTTTGCCTTTATATCAACTTCTAGACATTTTGTTGCAAAGCTGGCTAGAAACTGCGCTCTCTGAGCCTCTTTTTTTTGCCCTCCATGACAGGTAAACAAAGCCAAACTGACCAACCCCGCACCCTATCGGAATTATTGCCAAAGCATATATATAATTCTCAAGCGTATAAATCGCCCCGCCAGACTCACCGATCATTCCATCCCAGCTTTTGACAAAAATATTCGCTATAACACTATGGAAAAAATGTCCAAATGACATGTTAATACATTGAACAACCGCAATCGCAAGCGCCGCAGAGGACTCACTCACCACTTTGGTGGTGGTTATGAACACTAAGGCTTGATAGCAACAAAGAATGCCCAAGAAAAACATCAATATAGTGGCCGAATATACGGATAAGGAGGGAACATAAAATAATATCATAAATACTATTATCGTAAGCATGCCCGTTATGAATATCATCAAATTAGTAGAGCGCAATATGTTTGCAAACATAGCAAGCAACGGGCCCCCAACGCACATTCCGATATATACAGATGAGGTCACAGCAGCACTCTCTGCGCGGCTCATGGCGAAAACATGATGAAAAAAGGATAATGCCCAAACATCTGCAAACCCTTCCAACGCACCAACCATCAACCCGCCAGAGATTCCTATTATCAGGATAGTTGGGTTTAACATGAGGCTCATTACGGATTTCAAACTATCACGAACGCTGCTGTTGTTTTTCTCATCTTCATTTCCTGCCCTGTCTTCATTTCCTGTTTTGGCAAAAATAAACATAATAGCAGCAATAAAAAAACCAAATATCGCCAGAGCGTAGAAAGTATCCTCATACCCCAAATTATCGAAAAGAATCCTCATAGGGATCACACCAAATACGGCTCCAAGCAGCCCGCAGGTGAATGAAAAACCTATAAGCATGGATGTGTGTTTTGGGTCAAAGCAAGTCTTGATGATTTTTACAATAGATATAAACGCAACCCCGGAGCCTATCCCTATTAAAAACCTAGCAAAAACCAGCATACCCCAATCCATCGCGGTCGCAAAAAGCAGCGTTCCGATCGATGTTATAGCTATCGCAAGCGACGTTACAAAGCGGAAACTCAAACGATCCAGCATAATGCCAAGAGGTATCTGAGCCCCGGCATAGCCAAGATAATAATACCCTGCAAGAGTGCCGAAACTTGCGACATCCACAGCAAAGCGCTGCATTATATCTTCCCTAAAAACCCCAGCGGATAATCTTAAAATGAACTGAAAAAAGAAAAATAAATTTGCTAGTGACAACAATAATATTGATTTTTTCAGAGATATGTTATTCATTTGTACAGAAAAAGCTGCTTAATAAGCTGCAAATAGTATCATTACGCTTATTGGTTTGTCAAACTTAATCTATCCTGGGCGCTGAAGTCAGAAAGGGCAGATGCATTAAAATAATGAGTTAATAGCTTTTTTGGTATAATTTAAAGAATATCTTATTTCCATGCGTCTTTGTGACTAATGCACTCTTCTAATCCAGAACATACACACAAAAAGCATCATATCACACCAGACACTATTCCAACCACACCCATGGCAAAATGCACAAGACTTATCCCCCAGATGTTTTTATGCCGAAGGAATAACAATCCTAATAACACACTAACTGCAAAGGTCATGGCAGCGACGCTAATGGTGATGTGCAGATGCCCTACTCCAAAAAGTGTGGATGTAATTAGCACGGATTTTATCCCCCTTCTGTCCCTTAAGAATCTTTGTATAGAATGTTGAAGCAATCCCCTTGCAACAAACTCTTGCAGAACCGAATGAATCATATAAGTTATCAATTTCAAGGTAAAAAATGTTGAACTTACATTTTCTCGGTAATCAACATCCCCCAATATATCCACCTCTATACCAAGCACAGAGAAGGTTCCAAACAGCAATAATATCGCTATACTACCAACAATAACAGACTCCACCAAAGACACCCTAAGATTCTTTGATGTGACCCCAAGAGTGCTGAGCTTGTACTTAAAAATACATAACAACGCTAAAAACGGCGCAGAAACGGTAATTAGATATGCCCAGCTATATAGTAATGTGCTGTATCCCGGTTCATATATATTAAAATGCTCCAAGATTTTATTCATGAAGGCGCTGGTTGCAAATGCCATTATAATAGCTATAAAGAAATACCCGAATTCGTTTTGAATCTTAAATTGCTGCAGATTCTTCTCGATCGTTTGCACATGAGTAGAAGTGCTTTTTCTAAGACGCTCCATTATTATACGAGCAATTTTAGGCATTAATATATTTAATAATTTAGGATGATTTTTTTCCAAAAAAGCATAGCTGATTTTCATTAATTTCGTATCATTATTGGAAATCACCTTGGCAGAACGTGGAGACCCGTCAACAAAGGCCATCTCGCCTATGAAATTATTTGTATCCAAGGAGGTAAAAAAAACATACTTGTGCTGAGACAATTTATACAGATCCACACCGCCAGATATTATAAGAAACAAATCTCTAGATTTCTCACCTTCTTTAAAAACCACCTCGCTATTTGCGTAAGATTCTATTTCTGAAATATCGGTAATAATTGCTAGCTGATCTTTTGAGAGATCTTTAAAAAACCCGGCATCTCTTATATAATCGCTAATTTCTTGTTTTGACATATCTATCTTGTATCTAAATGAGTAATATCTATCTTCTATCTTAATAATGAGTAATTATGTATCTCGCATCTTTAAAGTGAGTAACGCATATTTAATTTTATTTTATTTATTACCTTTATGATCTTTGCTACCTTTGTTGCCTCCATGGTCTTTGTGATCTTTATGGTCTTTATGATTTCTCACTAATTCGACAATCAGCTTGAACATAGAATCTTTATCCTGCTTTGTTTTTTGCAAAATATTAATCACTCCGCCATCTAGTTTTTTTCGGTCCTCCTCGTCCAGTCGCTTGCTAGTATTTATTATAATTGGAATATCCGACCATTTTTTAGATGTTTTTAACGTATCAACAACCGCAAACCCATCCATCACAGGCATAATCAGGTCTAATATGATCAGATCCGGCTTGCTCTTTTTAATGCTCTCAAGAGCCTTCTTCCCGTCAACAGCTTCATCGAATTTCACCTTATATTTCGTCAGCATGTTCTTTAAGATATTACGCGCGTCAGGGTCGTCATCCACTATCAAAACCTTGCCTAAATCGTCATTACTAAGCTTGTTAGTTAGGACATAGCGAGATATAGCTCCAAGAAGTTGTTTTTTGTCTATTGGTTTCACAATATAATCGGAAACTCCCATCGTATAACCTTTATTTTTCTCCTCTAAAACAGTGGTTACAATCACATTAATACCCCAAGTATCCGGATTGCTCTTCAGTGTTTTAAGCACGTGCCAACCATTCATTCCAGGCAATAAAATATCCAGAATTATCACATCCGGCATGGGGGGGCTTGAGGCTAGTTTCAGCCCATCTTCGCCGTTATTAGCAATACTGACCTTGTAGCCTGCGCTAACTAGATATCTGCTCACCAAATCTCGCTCAACATCATTATCCTCAATAACCAATATTTTGAGGTCTTTTGATTGATGAGATTTGATTTTTGAGATATGAGCATCTACATTCACCTCTGCATTTGCCCCTTCATTTGTACCTTTAGTAATCACACCTTCTATAGAAACTGGCAGATCCACAGTAAACACTGTTCCCTTGCCACTCTCGCCGCCGATGGAAATAGTACCCCCCATTAATTCACATATTTTCTTAGTAATCGATAATCCAAGCCCAGTTCCACCAAATTTCTTGGTTGTAGAAGAATCTGCCTGACTAAATGCGGAGAAAATCTTTGCTTTTTGCTCTTTGGTCACGCCAATTCCGGTATCTTTAACAATAAACTGAATTCTATCAGATTTTTTATCATGCAGGACCGTCAGAGTCACGTTGCCATCAGTGGTGAATTTGCACGCATTACTGATTAAATTCACCAAAATTTGCTTCACTTTCGTTATGTCATTTTTGATTACTATATCACCCTTTGAATAGTCAAAAATCAATTTATCTTTATTCTTTTTAGCTATCGGATCTTCAATAACGCGCACTTCTTCCAGGATATCTTTAATACTAAATTCTTCTATAAACAACTCCACTTTGCCGGCTTCTATCTTAGATAAATCCAGAATATCGCTAATTAAACCAAGCAAATGACGCCCGGCAGAATTAATACGCCTCATAGGCTCTAAATACTCCTTGTCCTTGGCCTCCTCCAGCTCTTCCACTAGCAGCTCACTGAGGCCTATTATCGCATTTAGAGGAGTGCGAAGCTCGTGGCTCATATTAGCCACAAAAGTACTTTTCGCACGGTTTGCTAGTTTCGCCTTTTCCAAAGCCACTTCCACCTGAGCGGTTCTTTCTTTAACTTTTATCTCAAGCCGGAGATTTGCTTCTTTTCTCCTGGCGATTTCTTCATTTTTCAAAAGCACTGAGGTCGCAAGAACTAACTTATACATAGAAAGAGCAATGAATATCCCCATAATTATAAGTGTTAAGGTTATAATTGCCGGAGTCATCCAGGCTTGTGCTTGAGAGCCCTCCATGGGGTGCATATTATTATGCATCGGCATAAATATCGTAGCCTCAGTACCCACATAATATGCCACACAAATACTGCCACCCATAAGAAGAGCACCCAGCACCTTAACAATAAATTGCCACCCAATTTTAATATTATCTTGCATCATCCATAATGCAGCCATCGTTCCAAGGGAAGATATCATCACAGATAAAATGACTAAATTTGGAAGATACACAATATTCATCTCTTGGTGCATCCCTTCCATGCAGATAAAATGAGTCATAATAATTGTTATTCCAACGGAAATCCCAGCAAATATATATCTTAATTTATTATTACTAACTCTGAGTATGAATAAAGTGATAAGAGATGCAAAGATTGTAAATATCAGAGACTCCACAGCATGAAAAACCTCAAATGACATATGTATCTGTATGCTTTTATGCCAGATGAAATGCATAGACCAGGTGCCTATGCCCATAGTGATCGCACCGAAAAAGAACCATGAATTTTTATTCTCATCCCCATTTTTTTGCACGATATCTGCAATATCCAACATCACATAAGAAAAGCAGATAGAAACAAAATATGCAGCCAGAACAAATAACAAATCATACTCAACAGACAGAGCGTTACTTGGTATATTAGTAATAAAACTAGAAAGGTTCATAATAAAAGCTCCCTTAATCCATTGAATTAGCTATATAGAAATCATAATGCGACTTAGCTCACAATGTGACTGAACGCCATAGCTTGTATAATAAAAAATTATCCCATATTTATCTGATAGATAATATTCTTTTAACCAAGAATCGATGATTATCGATCGAAAAACCATCGATTATTTCAAATATAGCACAAATACCAAATTATTCACTGCCAAATAAACATCGTAAAATACTGAAATATTTATTATATAGCTTAGCTTGACAGGGCTTGCCTACTGGTTTAGCTTTGCTGATAGTCAACATTCATCGGGATGATTTTATAATGAGCGAAGAAGTTTCTAGTTCTATAAGTCTGTTTAGTAAAATCAGACATAGCAAAGCAAGGCAAATGCTGTGGCCTATCAGGTCATATGAGCTTAAAAGATTCTTGCCAATGGCGTTTTTGATGCTATTTATTCTACTCAACCAGAACCTTGTACGCGTTGTCAAAGATGGTTTCGTAGTCACTATGATCGGCACTGAGGTTTTGAGCTTCATCAAATTATGGGTAGAAATGCCGATAGGAGTGCTGTTTGTGGTGATGTATACACGACTTTGCAACTTCATGACGACAGAGCAGATATTCAGAATAATTGTGAGTATTTTCCTGGGATTCTTTTTGCTTTTTGCTTTTGTCATTTTCCCAAACAAAGAATTATTCCATCCAGACCCCCTGATAGTCCAGCATTATATTGAGATGTTTCCACATATGAAATGGATGATAGTCATGTGGGGGAAGTGGAGCTTTGTGTTATTTTATGTTATGGGCGAGCTATGGCCGATGATTGTGTTTTCATTATTCTTCTGGCAACTAGCTAATAAAATCACGAATACGCAAGATGCGAAAAGATTTTACATATTTTTTGGTTTAATCGGTCAAACTAACATGATGATTTCTGGAACAATCATCGTATATTTTACCCAAAGTCAGCATTTCCTATTACCTTTTTTCGCGAACATTACAGATAGCTCAGAAATTATTTTAAAATCCCTGACTATCCTAGTGATGATCTCTGGGGTAATTTGCCTTATGCTTCATCGTTATATTGAAGCGAGGAACATCAATACATTAAAGGGCATAGAGTTCAAAAATGAGAGGACAGATCTGTTGAAATTAAGCCTAAAAGAGAGCGTCAAGATGGTGTTTACCTCTAAATATTTGGCAATTATTTGCATATTACTCGTCTCCTATAGCACCTCGGTCAACCTGATTGAGGGGTTATGGATGTCCAGAGTTAAAGCTCTGCATCCAGAGACTAAAGATTTCATAGCCTATCAGGGAAATGTATTATATTGGACAGGGATCTCCACGCTCATTTTCATCTTTATTGGAAGCTTAGTAATACGCAGATTTGGTTGGTTCTGGGGGGCGGTGATCACCCCTTCCATGATTTTTATCGCAGGGAGCATGTTTTTCACCTTTGTTTTACTTGAAGATCAATTAGACATAATATTTGCCGGCCTCACTAGCGTTGCGCCATTGGGGATTATTGTATTTATTGGCGGTTTACAAAACGTTCTGGGCAAAGGAGCGAAATATTCTCTGTTTGACGCAACAAAGGAGATGGTTTACATCCCGCTCGATAAAGAGATGAAAACCAAGGGCAAGGCAGCTGTTGATATTATTGGAGCAAAGCTTGGAAAGTCAATCGGTGCGACTGTTCAGATGTTAACCTTCACCATTTTCCCCGCCGCAAACCATGAAGACATAGCCGGTTTCCTGATGGTTGTGTTTGTTATTGTGTGTATGATGTGGATATATGGCGTTAAATTGCTGAATAGGGAATATCATCAATTATTGAGCAGGGCTTAGAAGCTATAAAACCATTCCTTCATTTTTCGTTTAATAGGCTTGTACTTATGACAAAACATTGGTCCTTTCAAATGGCGCTTGATCTTTTTAATCAACCATTTATGCAGCTTCTTTATGAAGCTCAAACTATACACAGAGCTAATTTTGACTCTAACAAACTGCAAATCAGTACCCTGCTCAGCATTAAAACAGGTAGCTGCCCTGAGAATTGCTCTTATTGCCCACAATCTGCGCATTATAATACTGGCCTCAAAAAAGAGCCATTAATTAACATAAAAGAGGTGATAGAATCAGCAAAACGTGCCAAAGAAGCTGGTAGCACTAGGTTTTGCATGGGGGCAGCATGGCGAGGCCCTCATGACCGAGATCTTGCACTAGTATGCGATATGATAAAAGAAGTGAAGAATCTTGAGTTAGAAACATGCGTAACTCTTGGATTATTAAAAGAGCATCAAGCCACTATGCTCAAGGAAGCAGGTTTGGATTTTTATAATCATAATATTGATAGTTCTAAAGAATTTTATAGTCAAATCATCACAACTCGTTGTTTTGAGGATCGGATCAAAACTCTTGATCACGTAAGAAATGCTGGCATTAAAGTTTGCTGTGGTGGCATCATCGGCATGGGAGAAACCAATGAAGATCGCATAAAAATGCTCATAATGCTTGCAAACTTCAAGGACCCTCCAGAATCCGTACCCATTAACAAGCTCATCAAAATCCCAGGAACTCCTTTAGAAAATGTAGAGGACGTAGACCCGTTTGATTTTATCCGTACTATTGCTATGGCAAGAATATTAATGCCCAAATCATATGTTCGAATTGCTGCTGGGCGCGAAAATATGTCTGACGAGATGCAGGCATTATGTTTTTTCGCTGGTGCAAACAGCGTTTTCTATGGTGAAAAATTATTAACAGCAGAGAATCCTGTTCCAGAAAAAGACCATCTCCTATTTGAACGCCTGGGCATGAGCAAGTTACCAGCGTAGCTTTTTGGAAGCTATATGCGTAACAGTAAAAACCTCATCATAATAATAAACTGTTCAAAACTTGACTAAGTTTAGTGCAGATGGGTTTGAGCTATGCTACTATTTCTATAATTAGAGGGGGAGTTTTAGGATTTGAAACCATTAAAATTGAAAACTTTCAAGCTTTGCCTCACACAATATTCACTTATACGAGGATATCAAAATGTCTATAGTCCCAATAACAGTTGCATATGGCGATGGAATCGGCTCTGAAATCATGAGCGCTGTGATGTACATACTGAAAGAATCTGAGGCCAAAATACGCGTTGAAACAATCGAAATCGGCGAGAAGCTTTACAAAAAAAACTATAGCTCCGGAATCGCAAACGACACATGGGAATCGCTTGAGCGTACCAGAGTTCTGCTCAAAGCGCCCATCACAACTCCGCAAGGCGGAGGGTATAAAAGCTTAAATGTAACACTTCGCAAAGCACTTGGGCTTTATGCCAATGTCCGCCCTGCTATGTCATATCACCCTTTTGTCAACACTCTGCACCCAAAGCTGGATGTAGTAGTCGTGCGGGAGAATGAGGAGGATTTATATGCTGGGATAGAATATCGCCACACAAGAAACATGCGAGAATCCGTCAAACTGATCAGCCGCAGCGGGTGCGAGAAAATCATCAGATATGCTTTTGAATATGCGATTAAGAATAATCGCCACAAGGTCACTGGATTTACTAAAGACAACATCATGAAATTCTCGGAAGGAATTTTCCACCAAGTATTTGACGAAATTGCGAAGGAATATCCAACGATCGAGAATGAGCATTATATAGTTGATATTGGCACAGCCCGCCTTGCAACAAAGCCCGAGATCTTCGACGTTGTAGTCACTTCAAACCTATTTGGTGATATTATTTCAGACATCACAGCCGAGATATCCGGTTCTGTCGGTCTTGCAGGCTCTGCCAATATCGGCAAGGATTACGCGATGTTCGAGGCGATTCACGGTTCTGCTCCAGATATTGCGGGTCAGAATATTGCCAATCCTTCCGGTTTGTTGAATGGCGCAATCATGATGCTTGTGCATATAGGGCAAGGAGAAATCGCCTCTAACATAGAGAATGCCTGGAAAAAAACCCTAGAAGACGGCATTCATACTGTTGATATATATGACGAGAAAACCTCTTCTAAAAAGGTCGGAACCAAAGAATTTGCCGAGGAAGTTGTCAGCAGGTTTGGGCAAAAACCATCCAAGCTAAAAATCGCAACCTATAGCAACGCTCCAGCCGCAAGTTCTCAGGAATTCAGCTATAATATCGACATGTCAGAAGAGAAAAAGCTTGTCGGGGTTGATATATTCGTAGATATCCACGCAAACTCCGCAGATGAGGTCGCCAGCAAAATGGGTGTGATTGATTCTGGAAGTTTGAATCTAAAAACAATCTCCTGCAAAGGCCTAAAATTATGGCCAAGAGACGACGAATATTTAACAGAATCCGACCATTGGTGCTGTCGTTTCATGCCAGAGTCCGGAGCAATCACCCACACTCAAATAGCCGCCTTAATGACAAAACTATCCGAAGCCAATATCGACTTCATCAAAAGCGAAAATTTGTACGAATTTGACGGCAACAGAGGATACTCCCTAGCCCAAGGGGAATAGAAGTGATGAGTTGGTTTATAAGAAGCTACCTCTTGTCCGCAATCCTAAGAAGCTACGTCCGCAGGCCTAAAATACCCCGTATTTTTGATCTGCCAGCGTAGCTTCTAAAGAAAAACGCATTAAAAACCTCAATTGATTATAACGATTTTTCATGTAACCCCAGCAATCTGCCGAATCATCAAATTCTATAAATACTAAAGCACCCAAAAATACTGAGGTGCTTTAGGTGGGTTGTTCAGAATCGCCTATAGCAACAACTACCGCATCCTCAGGATTTTCTTGAACTACAGCCGGAGGTGGCATTTTCAACTCATCCTCATCTGGGCGAGGAAGTTCACCTCTAAAATCCAAGCCTAAGTCTAATGAGTCTAGGTCTAAGGGTATGGCAGATGGCACCATTTGTGTTGTGATTCCTTTACTTTTATTGATATATCTTTGAAGAGCTTCATGATTTTTACAGATATGGTCAAATACTACTAGTACTTCCTCAGCATCATTTTGGTACTTACAAGAAGTGACTAACCTAGAATCAGCAGCTATTTTAATTTCAAGAACTTTTTTTCTTAATGTTTTGATGCCATTCTGCCCATTGGAATGAGTAACAACACCTCCCTGCAAAGCTGATAAATATTGAGCATATGACACCTCATCTAATTCAAGTTTTGGTGAAATTACTGCATAATAATCAGGCAGGTGACAGGCTGTTTCTATCAAAATAACGTTATCTTGACTGGCATGATAACTCGCTTCTCCTACCAGCCAAGAAGGAGATTCTTCTTGAATAGTTGTTCCCAAAATAGATTCAGCTAAAACAGCTGCTCTTTGTTGCTCATAACATTCTTGTTGTTTTTTATGATATTCTTGAGTAAGTTCTTCGGAATATTCACCTCTTTTGACTTCACAAGCAGCGACATAGCAATTTTTTGTAGCCGCATGTTTTATTTTCTCAAAATATTCTAAAGCACTAACGTAGTCGTGTCCTGACTCACTTTTTACTCCGTGTAATATATTTGCCCTATCCGCAACACTCTCTGCTATTTTAGGAAAAGAACTCATTCTTTCCATGATTGCGCTAGCACTATCTGATTCACCATTCATCTCATATACTAAATATTCATAATATAACAAAATGATAAAAGAATGATCTTCTGCAGGATTTGGAAGGTTAACCAAATATATTTCAATAAATTTTTGAGCCTGCTCCCAATCCTCGTTTTTATACAATATCTTTAAAATAACTGTTAAATTGTACAAAATAAAACGATTACTACTATCCTTGTTCTGCATTAAGTCATATACCGCATACAAAGCTTTCTGCCAAAAACCCTGGCCCTCTATATTATCTACCACATTAACAGGCATGCTAAACAAAACTTCCTCATTTCCTTGCAATATTTGCGTTACTATAGCTATTTCATTTTTAACATCAGCATCCTCCGGTAAAAAGATCAGAGCCTCTTTCAATAGCTTTAATGATTTATGTGGTTTTATATATTTTAAAGCTAGAGCAAAATTATATGCCGCATTTCCCTTGTCTATAGTTACATCAATTACATCGCCATTTCCCTTTACTATAGTTACATCGAAATCACCAGATAGTGTGTATGCTACTTTAGCAAAAACCACAGCCCCAGCATGATCTAGCTGAGTCAAATACAATGTAGCCAGCTCATTAAGCATTGATATTAGCATTAACTTATCAATATCAACAAGGCATTTCGCCCCTTTAACTAATAAATCTACAAAATCTTTGTTATTATTCCGTGGATGTATTAGTAATAGTTTTATAAGGCCATTAATTACTTTGGCGTATTGTGTTTTGTCAGCCCCTACGCTACGTCCATAGATTTGAGTAAAAACACTCAATCTCTTTTCTAAAAACTCCCGATCCTCTTCTAAAGGCACCTCATCGTCAACATAAAGGAATCTAAATAAATTGGTTGTCACTTTTTCTATTTTTGAAGAAACGACATTTGGTTGACTACTAACAACTCTAGATTGTGCTATGCACTGTTGTGCAAATATACCGCGTGCTTTTGCCTCCTCCTGATCTCTGTAATGCCCAATATTTGATGTATCTTTTTTACTAAACAAACACTCTTTTATTGTCTTTTGCTCCTCCGGATTTCCGGAAAACCAAATCTTTACTATCTCTTGTGGACTAAAAAAATAATGTAAAGGCATACCACTTCTACCACGCAATTGATGCACTTGTCTTGACATAATATTTAATAAAATTAGTTATTTTTATATAAATCTAGCATAGCTTTAACTAACTAGCACAATTTCTTTGTACATAATTATTACAACATAGTCAAGTTAATTATATTTTTAATGCGATCATGTTTTTAAAAAGATACGCACACAAGCCCAGAATAGGCACGTGATTTTCATCTATTTTTGGCAATTGGGGTTCAGGCATAAATATACCCGCCGCCCTCTCCCTTCAACCAAACCTCTTCCGATCATGCGGGGTGGAGCAGTTGAATTCAGGGCCGGCAGGCACTATTCCCATGGGGTTGATTGCGATGTGGCTGGTATAATAATGCGTTTTGATGTGCTCGATATTTACCGTGTCACTAACTCCATCCGTTTGATATAAATCTCTGAGGTGATTTGACAGGTTCGGATAGTCAGCAATGCGCCGGATATTACACTTAAAATGCCCGAAATATACCAGATCAAAGCGAAGCAATGTTGTAAATAGGCGCCAATCTGCTTCCGTCAGCACATTTCCCACAAGATAGCGATGCTGGCTGAGCCGTTTTTCCAGCACGTCCAGCGCTGCAAATAATTTCGCTACTTCTGTCTCATACACCAATTGCGCCGTTGCAAAGCCAGTTTTGTAAACACCATTATTGATATTCTCGTAAACAAACTCGTTCACCTCGTCAATTTCAGCGCGCAGATTCTCTGGATAATAATCTTTTGAGTTTTTGGTTATGGCATCAAACTCGCTGCCAAACATACGCATGATTTCAGAGGATTCATTATTAACAATAGTTCCCTCCTGCTTGTCCCATAAAACAGGAACGCTCACGCGGCCAGTATAGCTCGGGTCCGCCAGAGTATAAATTTCATGCATATATTTCTTGCCATTAATAGGGTCGCTGCCCTCGCCAAGCTCCCAGCCATTCTCGCCCATAAAGCTATTCACAACGCTTAGCGAGATGATGCTCTCAAGCCCTTTTAGCTTCCTGAAAACCACAGCCCGATGAGCCCAGGGGCATGCGTGGGAGATATAAAGATGATAGCGATTTGCCTCTGCTGGGAATCTTTTTGAACCGATAAAATCACGAAAAGACGACTGTTTTCTTACAAATTTCCCATCTGCACTTGTGCTCTGGTTTTGATCAGTCCATTTTCCATCTATCAACATTCCCATACCAACCTCACTAATTTGAATGTAATTATTACTTTTTTCCCACCTTCGAAGTGGAATACTCAAAATGCAGCGCCTTCCCATCAAACACCCGAGCATAAGCATGGTGCAAAGCAGAAGCCGCCTCAGAAAACCCGGATAATATCAGCTTTAATTTACCCTCATATGTCGCAACATCGCCAACCGCATAAACGCCCGGTATATTAGTTTCGAAATGCGGATAATTGGCTTTTATATTATGTCCCTTAATGTCCAGCCCCATCTCTAGCAAAGGGCCAAGATCTTGAGATAGCCCGAAAAAAGGCAGTAAAATATCTGCATCCACATGCTTTTTATTTCCATCCAAATCTGCAAGAGTTACCCTCTCCAAAACCCCATCTTTTCCGGAAAGCCCCTCCAGCTGGAAGCCGGTTATAAGTTCCAATTTTCCGGCATCGGCAAGCTCATGAATCTTTGCCACACTCGATGGCGCCGCCCTGAATTTCGCACGCCTATGCACTAGGCTCACCTCAGCAATGGATGCAAGCGAAATAGCCCAATCCAGCGCCGAATCCCCGCCCCCGGCAATCAGAATCTTCCGAGACGCAAATTTATCACGCTTATCTACGAAATAAAATACAGACTTATCTTCATAGGATTTAATATCAGCAAGCGGCGGTCTGTTATATCCAAAACAACCAGCCCCAGCAGCGATGATCACAGCCTTAGCCCGCACATGGTCTCCTTTGGAAGTCTCCAGCTCAAAACACCCATCCGCATCAGGCCCGCCGGCATCATGCATGCCCGCATCATGAACGCCAGCATCGCTCATGCCAGCACCCCGCATTCCTGCAACTTGCATAGATGTAACTTGCCTTGAGAGCAAATATACCGGGTCAAATTGAGCCGCTTGTTCCACCAGATTATCCACCAGCCCTTGAGCCAAAATCTCTGGATGAGCCGGAATATCAAATATCGGTTTTTCTGGATATAGCGCAGAGCACTGCCCGCCGGGCGAGTCGAGCGCATCAATAATGCAAGATTTCATACCAAGCAAACCGGCCTGAAACGCAGCAAAAATACCAACAGGTCCGGAGCCAATAATCGCAATATCCGTTTGCATATATAAATCCTTAAAATGAACTAAAAAAGAAAGCTCATCCTACATTAAATAAGATGAGCTTTCCAGAATAAAATCAAATTTTCTACTTAAATCAACCTACCTTTCCAGCCCAGTTAAGCAGCATTCCCAGTTCGAAGCTAGCCTGTCTTCCCACTTAGCGAGCTAGCTTCTCCACTTAAGCAAAGCCAATCATCCTGTTCAGTTCGGGATAATTAGCCTTGCTATTCAAGTTAAGCAACCTTCCTAGTTCGAAGCGAGTAGCCTACCCACTCAAACGAGCACACCTTTCCAGCTCAAAGCCAATCATCCTGTTTCAGCCAAGCGAGTTAGGCTTTCTACTCAACTCACCCAGCCTGCAAACCCAAAAGACTCAAGCAAAAACGGGGTCAACTCACGCTTTTGCAGGGGAGTCAGTTTTTGCATATTCTTCTGCGAGCAAATTGCTAGTAGGTGCGTCATAATCTTTCAACATATAACCACGTCCCCAAACAGTCTCGATATAGTTCACGCCTCCAGAAGCATTCGACAATTTCTTACGCAATTTGCACACAAACACGTCAATAATCTTAATTTCCGGCTCATCGAGATTGCTGTATAAATGATTCAGGAATGTTTCTTTCGTAAGAACCGTTCCTTTGCGCATAGCCAAAAGTTCCAGAATCGCATATTCTTTGTTGGTCAAATGCACCTGATTCCCATCAACTTCGACAACTCTCGTATCCAAATTAATCGCAACCTTGTCAAACCTAACAACCGACTCAGAGTGCCCTTTAGAACGACGAACTATTGCCTGAATTCTTGCAATCAACTCGTCCTTATTAAATGGCTTGGTCAGGTAGTCATCAGCACCAAACCCAAGACCTTTAATTTTTTGATCCACAGATGACAGACCAGAAAGAATCAACACAGGTGTTTTGATCTTTGCTGAACGCAAACGAAGCAGCACTTCGTACCCGTCAATATCTGGTAACATTAAATCCAGTATGACTGCACAATATTCATAAAGCCTTGCAAGCTCAAACCCATCAGTTCCAACTTCTGCACGATCAACCACCACACCTTCGGCCGCTAATGCTAATTCAATCGATCTTGCTGTTGAAGAATCGTCTTCTATAAGTAGTACTCTCATTACAAATTATCCTATTATCCCTTTAAACAGTTTTTACTGATTGCAATAATCTCATTTTATGCACAAAAAATCAAGCCTTTTTTACAAAGTTATTAAGATTTTTGACTTCGAGTAGAAAGCGCTGCAGATTCTGCGAAACTAACTATAGCTTCAAAGGCACAGTGCTTCCCGGTATCAAGGGCAATCCTTGGTGTTTTTAGGATTCGCGCCCCTCTGTCATTTTTTTGTTATAAAGCACACCAAAATCCACAGGATCTATCATTAAAGGTTGGAATCCACCATCTTGTGTGGCATCTGCAATGATTTTTCTTGCGTAAGGAAAAATGATTGCCGGGCAATGCACAGCAAGAAGCATCTCCAGTTGCTCTTCTGGAATATTAATTAAAGTAAATACACCAGCATATTTCAGATCAACTATGAACAAAACTTCTTTTTTTATCACTGCTTTTGCATTGATTGCAATTTCAACTTCATAATAATTATCTTCCGGCATTTTTTGGATATTAAGATCAAGCGCCAAATCTATCTGAGGAGCCTCTTCAAAACCAGAAAGCGTTCCTGGTGCCCCCGGATTTTCGAATGAAAAATCTTTTATATATTGAGCATTAACCGCGATATGCGGCATATCTTCATTATTTGGTGCTTGTGTAGACATAATTATCTAAATCCTATTATTAAATTACTTATTATACTGCTATCAAAAAATTTACGTACGAGGCAAGGTGACTCCTTTTTGCCCCATATACTTGCCCGCCCTATCCGCATAAGACACCGAGCATTGCTCATTACCTTTCAAAAAGAGAAACTGACAAGCGCCCTCCCCCGCATAAATCTTCGCAGGGAGTGGTGTTGTGTTGGAAAATTCAAGCGTGACATGCCCTTCCCAGCCAGGCTCCAACGGCGTAACATTCACAATAATCCCGCAGCGAGCATAGGTAGATTTACCAACGCAAATCACCAATACATCCGAGGGAATCTTGAAATATTCTACAGTGTGCGCCAGTGCAAAGCTATTCGGCGGAATGATGCAAACATCCGTTTCCTTAGTCACCAGACTGTCATTATCAAAGTTTTTAGGGTCAACTATCGCCGTATTTATGTTGGTGAAAATCTTAAACTCCCTCGCAACGCGCGCATCATATCCATAAGAAGACAGGCCATACGATATTATCTTACCGGACTCCGCAACTTTCACTTGCTCACCTACAAAGGGTGAAATCATCGCCTCTTTCAGAGATTTCTCCCTTATCCATTTGTCCGACATTATCGACATTAGCGTAAAAACCTATATGATTTACAGTCCAAAATCCATTACCCTGTAACAGAATCGTGACAAATCTAGCACTATTGATATAAAACTGCAATCAAAAACATTTCCGCCCCCGGAACATCTTGACCGCGCCAGGGCGGATGTGCTATTTATGCAACCCAAGCAAGGTAAGAATTAACAATAATCTACGTATATTTGTAGTTTATATTTGCATGAGCTGTTATATTGAAAGTTTAAGCATAAGTAATTATTTATAATAAAATTATATTTGACTGGTTAAAAAAATGAAGAATTCAAAGAAACTACTACTGGGCACGGCGACTGCTTTACTGTCCTTCTCGGCAGGCGCAATGGAGATGGAAAAACCTTCTGGTACTCCTGTTGTATCTGATCTTACCGTTAAGATTTCAGCATTTTCACATTTCCAAACAGGAATGAGAAAACAAAAAAACCTTACCGAAAAGGAGAAAAATGTTTCAGCCAAGAGGAAAACATTCGCTTTTAATAGTGAGTCGGCCATGTCTCTTGAGGTCTCTAATTATGTTAATGATTTCAAATATGGTGGTAAAATTGTATTAGTTCCTACCAACAAAAGAAAAGGCGGGTCATTTAATGGCTCTCACATTTTTACAGAAACTAATTATGGTCGTTTTGAGGCTGGGTCACCTCTTCCAGCATCTTACAAAATGCAAGTTGATGGGCATGATATTGCCGCAGCTCCTGCCACTAACTGGAGTAGATATGTAGATTTTTCTACAGAAGATATGATGCAAAAACAATCTATTGAACCTTCTTTTGCAGTGGTTTCGGACTTCTTTTTAGACAGCAAACTGGCTACTAAGTTAGATAATAGAAATTATAGTTCTGAACCTGCAAGATCAATTTCGTACTACACTCCTAAATTTGCGCTTGGGCAATCTTCTAAAGTTCAAGTTGGTGTGTCATACGCTCCAGATTCAAGCAATACTGGCGCTGAAAAGCACACTAAAGTCTCTAGTGGACTCAGCATAAGAAACATTAATAAAGATGGCACAGACAGATTTGAAATTGACAGCTCTGTTAGGGATGCTGTTTCTGCTGGTATTACTCTTGAGCAGAATTTTTCTGACGGTATTGATCTGAAGGTAGGTCTTACTGGGGAATATGCAAATGCTTCAGGCAAGGCAACAAAGTTTGAAAATGATGTGGAAAAAGAGAGCTATAAGCTTAGCCCACTCAGAACATTTAACATTGGTGCAATTTTGAATGTTGGTAGCATGTCTTACGCTGGTTCATTTGGTTCTTTGGGTAAAAGTCTAACGACTCCTGAGTTTCACAAGACTGGTCGCAGCACAAAATACTACACAGGAACTGTTGCTTACAAGCAAGGACCATTTGCTGCATCTGTTTCTTACTTCAAGTCTAATCAGTATGAAAACACTGTGGATGCGATCTCAATCGGAACACATTATGTAATGGCTCCTGGGTTCAAGCCTTATGTTCAGATTTCCACTTTCCGCTTAAAAGGAAAGCCAGAGTTTTATCCTAAGCTAGAGAAAAAGAAAACTCGCGGTACTGTTGCATTGATCGGTGTTAAGCTGAGCCTGTAATATTTCAGATTGGCAAGAAAGTCTGGAAGATTTGCGTAAAAATATATACAAAAATCTTTCGGGCTTGTTTTTTTCAAAGGGGATGTTTTTCAGAGATATTTTTTCTAGGTAAAATGTTTTGAAAATAGACTTTTTGTCTAAAATAGCTTATTCCAATCGAAACCTACACTGACAAAAATTAAAACCCAACTGTAGAATTTACAGCTGGGTTTTTTTTTAGAAGCTACGTCCACAGACCTAGAATATTCCGTATTTTTAGAGATTCTTTAACCGAAGATTCTCTAATCAAAGATTCTTTAATCTAGGAACCAATCTCTCATCACGATATTTTCGTTGTTATCAAATTGATATTAAGTTGGCTAACTCCATATTGTTTTGCAAGATTTTTCCATTGAGCCAGAGCTGTTTTTGTTTGTTCTATGATTGAATCAATATTTCTCTGGGAAAGCTTTGCTTCAAGACCTAATTTGATCAAATGATCTATGTTTGGATTTTTCCCTTCCCCTACCACCATTGTGCTTTGCTCGCCCCATAGGCCTGCAGAAAATGTCAAATCATATGCTGGGGAAAGCTTCCAATCACCAGATTCCTTCATTAAAAAACTAAAGTTTTTGGCATGGTCGTCACGATTATGCGCCAGAACATTAAAAACGGCTAACCTAAACATTTTTTCAACCTGACATGCATCGCGCGTAAGCATTCCAGTGAGGGCAATCAAGTCTCGATAATCTAAAGAGGGGGTGCGAAAATCAGAGTGCAATAGCCCACAAGCTGTGTGCATATGAATCCGCTTTGTCCCTTCTCGATCAAATCGCTTAACCGCAAAATAACCTGCATTTTTATCACCAGGAAACAAATGCACATCCGGCATGTCGACCCCAGCTTCCAATGCCATCAAAGCATAAACATATTCAATTGCGCCAGAATCATTTCCATCTTGTGAGTTAGCAAACTTAACTAACCAATCTTCCTGCCCTTCCTGCAATTGGCAAAAACCATGCGAGATATTTTCACGACTTGCATCCACTCCGATGAGAGCTTTCGGCCTGGCACCTGCTGATGACCCGTTCAAAGCCAGCAAATTTTGTAAAACATCTCCCGCGCTACCAGCAAGAACCTCCTGAGCTTCTGCTGCGAGCACATTTAAATTAATGATATCACCTGTTTTTTCTGGGCTATGATCCGGTTCATAAACAAGTGCTCCCATACCATGATTTCCGGTGTGTGCCAGCCTATCCAAAACGGTTAACTCTTCTGGCAAGACAGATTGTGTGCGCATAAAACGGTCAAAAAGCAAGCGCCCCCAACCATCTGGTAGACTATCATTGAACACACCCGGCAGCCCTTCGAATAAATTACGATCAAAAACTGAAACACCAGCTTGCAATGGCAGTTTAAGCGGCGATATCTCCATGCCTTTTTCTATGAATGAGGTGGCGTATTCAAAATAAACCTTATGCTTTTGCGCTACCAACCTTCCAACTGGAATGATTTTTTTATCAAAATTTAGCCCAACTTTGACTTCTGATATAGATAAATAATTTTTCACTTTCGTCTCCCTCTTTGGCGTGTGGGTTTGTCATTAGCTTTCAAGACATCATCTATAGAGGAAAAGGCAGTTTTCTCTGGCGTAATTGCTTGCACCACATCGTCAAGCCCGCCAAGTACCATTAAGATTTTCAAAAAAGATTCCAAAGAAATGAGCCCCTTCTGCTCGAATTTACGCAGAGTCGGCAACGCCACCCCCGAACGCGCAGCCAGCCCTTCCTGAGTTAATTCCATACCCAAACGCCTTGCTTGTACAGCCTCTGCCAATTTTTTCTGAGCTTCGAACGGGGTTATAAGTGATACCATTATATTACTAACGCTTGTTTTTATGTAGTTAGTAATATTATAGTATCAGAACAGCCGGATTGCAACGGCATAATTAGTACATCCACTCAA
The DNA here is from genome assembly GCA_002402195.1 of Rickettsiales bacterium. Taxonomy (GTDB): domain Bacteria; phylum Pseudomonadota; class Alphaproteobacteria; order Rickettsiales; family Rickettsiaceae; genus Megaera_A. The sequence goes on from NVVL01000004.1 coordinate 21,421, forward strand.
AAATAACTCTCCATCGGAGCAGATTCTTTACAAAATTCAAAAAGAATTATTTTCCAAATGGGAAAAAGTGTTTTGACGAACGGGCTAATTATAAATAGTTTTAAAAAGCTACACGCTCAAGAGCTCGCACGTAACTTAAAAACACTCTCTAGCATACCAACACATCTAAGAAGCTATGAAGTAACCACCTGAAATTCCCTTACTCCTTCAGGTGGTTGGTTTTTGCCGCTTTTATTTAAGCCTTACTCTTTTCAATAATAGCATCCTTTCTTGCTGCTTCTTTTTTCGCCATGCTCATATAGAACCCCGTACCTGCTGGTATTAACCTACCGACAATCACGTTTTCTTTCAGACCTTTGAGCGTATCCACCTTACCAGCAACAGATGCTTCCGTTAACACTTTCGTAGTTTCCTGGAAAGATGCTGCAGAGATAAATGATTTTGTCTGCAATGATGCTTTCGTAATCCCTTGTAATACAGGTTCATACCTCGCCGGCTCACCGCCTTCTTTGACGATCTTGTCATTAATCTCATTAAGAGTGCGCAAATCTATCAACTCTTCAGGAAGCAACGTTGTGCTACCAGAATGAGTCACTTCAACTTTCTGAAGCATTTGTTTTATTATAATCTCAATATGTTTATCATCAATTTTCACGCCTTGCAATCTGTAAACAGCCTGAATCTCAGAGACCATATAATGAGCAAGCGCTTCAACGCCAGACACTTTCAATATATCCTGAAGTACTGGATTTCCGTTAATAATCATGTCTCCACGCTTGACAAAATCCCCCTCAGACACAACAACATGCCTACCTTTAGGTAGCATATATTCAACCACATCACTACCATCAGCAGGATGAAGAACAACTCTTCTTTTTGATTTATAATCCTTACCAAATTCAATCCGCCCATCAAGTTTTGCAATAACCGCATGGTCTTTCGGGCGTCTAGCTTCAACAAGTTCAGCCACCCTAGGTAGACCACCAGTAATATCCCTAGTTTTACTAGATTCACGAGTAATACGCGCTAAAATATCACCAGCAGCAACTTCCGTTCCATCTTCCACGCTCAAAATCGCGCCCACGGACAAGTAATGCTTCACTTCCACGCCTTCCAAGACTTCAACCGATTTGCCCTTAGCATCCACCAGCTGAATGCGTGGAGCCAGCTCCGCTCCCTTTGAATATTGTCTTGATTCAATCACCACTTTGCTAGAAATACCAGTTGCATCATCCACTACTGTTCTAATCGAAACACCTTCCACCAGATCAACAAATAAAACCTTACCCGATTTCTCAGTTATAACGGGAATAGAGTATGGATCCCACTCAGCAATCATTTGCCCTTTTTCAACCTTACAGCCATCATCGATCATCAATTTTGAACCGTAAGGAATCTTATATCTAGCACGCTCTGCCCCTTTCACATCAAGCAATAGAACCTCACATGAGCGCCCCATAACGATCTGCGCGCCAACGGAGTTAGTAACCAAATTACGCCCAATAACCTTAACTTTTGCTTCATAAGATGCGCTGACAGAAGAAACCTCAGTCCCTTTTGTTGCCGCGCCACCAATGTGGAACGTTCTCATCGTAAGCTGCGTTCCCGGTTCACCGATAGATTGAGCCGCAATAACACCAACCGCCTCTCCTTTTGAAACCAGCGTTCCAGAGGCAAGATCACGACCATAACAACGAGCGCAAATCCCGAATTTAGTCTCACATGTAAGCACCGACCTAACATGAATTAGATCCAAACCAGAAGATTCAATTGTATCTAGTTTTTCCTCGTCGATAAGCCCGCAAGCCGCAACCAACAACTCGCCAGTCACAGGGTGGTGCGTGTCTGCAGAAACAGTTCTACCCAAGATTTGATCAGAAAGCGAAACTATCACCTCGCCTCCATCAATAATCGTCTTGATTTCGATGCCTTTTTCTGTGCCACAATCATCATCCGTGATGATACAATCCTGCGCAACATCCACAAGCCTTCTTGTCAAGTACCCAGAGTTCGCCGTTTTAAGGGCTGTATCAGCCAAACCTTTACGAGCACCGTGAGTAGAGTTGAAATATTCACGAACGGTCAACCCTTCTTTAAAGTTAGACTTAATTGGAGTTTCGATAATCTCGCCAGATGGCTTCGTCATCAATCCACGCATGCCCGCAAGCTGCCTAATCTGAGCTGGAGAGCCCCTCGCGCCAGACACCGCCATCATATGGATAGAGTTGAACTCTTCTTGCTTTGTCTTTTTTCCCTCAGAAGGTCTTGAGATTTCTTCCATCATACTAGCTGCAACCTTGTCAGTACAAGCCGTCCAGGCATCAACCACCTTATTAAATTTCTCGCCGTAAGTAATCAGACCTTCTAAATATTGTTTTTCAAACTCGCCTACAACAGCAGAAGCATCCTTAATAATTTTAGTTTTTGCAGACGGTACAACCATATCATCCATGCCGAAAGAAATACCAGACTGGCAAGCATGCTTAAAGCCAAGCTCCATAATCTTATCTGCAAATATTACAGTCGCCTTCTGGCCACAATAACGATAAATCGAGTCAATTGCACTGGAGATATTTTTCTTATTCATCTCCTTATTAAGTAGTTTGAAATCCAACTCTTTGCTCTTTGGAAGCAACTGCCCCATAATCACCCTGCCCGGGGTGGTATCAACCAAAGTTTCAACAAATTCTCCATCCGCATTCAACATTTCAATGCGATATTTGATCTTAGTATGAAGAGTAACCACCTTCTCAAACAAAGCAAATTCGATCTCTTTTATGTCATTAAACGCCATCCCATCGCCAATGTCGCCATCAAGCATTTGAGTCAAATAATACAGACCAAGCACAACATCTTTATCCGCAGAAATAATAGGCTTACCATTCGCAGGGCTGAGTATATTATTCGTTGACATCATCAAAACTCTGGCTTCGAGCTGAGCTTCAATCGAAAGCGGAATGTGCACAGACATAGTGTCACCATCAAAATCCGCATTAAATGCTGCACAAACAAGCGGGTGAAGTTGGATCGCCTTACCTTCAATCAAAAGTGGCTCAAACGCCTGTATCCCAAGACGGTGCAAAGTCGGAGCCCTATTCAGAAGCACAGGGTGTTCCCTTATCACTTCTTCCAAAATATCCCAAACCTCAACTTTTTCAGCTTCAACAATTTTCTTCGCTGCCTTGATCGTCGTCGCAATTCCGTAGAGCTCTAGCTTGGAATAAATAAACGGTTTGAACAGTTCAAGAGCCATTTTTTTCGGGAGTCCGCATTGGTGAAGCTTCATCTCTGGCCCCACAACAATCACTGAACGACCCGAGTAATCAACCCTTTTCCCAAGCAAGTTTTGACGAAAACGCCCTTGCTTTCCTTTAAGCATGTCACTCAAAGATTTGAACGGTCTTTTATTTGCATTTTTAACAACCTTGCCGCGACGCCCATTATCAAACAAAGCATCCACAGACTCCTGCAACATCCGCTTTTCATTACGGATAATAATATCAGGAGCTTTCAACTCCAACAGTCTTTTAAGGCGGTTATTTCTGTTAATAACTCTTCTATATAATTCGTTCAAATCAGAGGTTGCAAACCGACCACCGTCCAACATAACAAGAGGACGGATTTCTGGCGGAATGACCGGAAGCACAGTCATCACCATCCATTCAGGCTTATTCCCAGAGGTAAGAAAATTCTCAACCAGCTTCAGTCTCTTAATGATTTTTTTCTTTTTAGTTTCAGAAGAAGTCTCTGCAAGCTCGGCCTTCAACTGAGCGCTTAGCTCCTCAAGGTCAAGTTCAGACAGCATGCGCCTGACAACTTCTGCGCCAATCATAGCAACAAAATTATCCTCACCATACTCATCTTGCGCCTTGACAAACCCATCTTCTGAGAGCAAATCACCCTTTTGTAAAGGAGACATTCCCGGCTCCACCACTACATAATTTTCAAAATAAAGAATCTTTTCCAAATCCTTCATAGTGATGTCAAGCAACGTACTGATCCTAGACGGTAATGCTTTCAAAAACCAAATATGTGCAACAGGAGCCGCCAGCTCTATATGGCCCATGCGCTCGCGACGCACACTAGCAGTCGTAACCTCAACGCCACATTTTTCGCAGGTAATTCCCCTATATTTCATTCTCTTATATTTTCCGCACAAACACTCAAAATCTTTCACAGGGCCAAAAATACGAGAACAGAAAAGCCCATTTTTTTCCGGTTTAAATGTACGATAATTTATAGTTTCAGGCTTAGTAATCTCACCAAAAGACCAAGAACGTATCTGCTCAGGACTGGCAATATTAATTCTAATTTGATCAAAATCTTGAGTATTGCCCAGTTGGCTATAGAAATTTCTCTGCGACATAATTAGTTTTTCCTCAAACTTACACTCTTGAAGCGCATTAACGCTCTATTATTTACAATTCTTATCCAAATCAAATGTGGAACGCTAAGAATAATCCAAGCGCTCCAGAACATATCTATTCTGATTTAGAGCCTTTTTCCAGCTGAACATTCAAACATAATGACCGGAACTCTTTGATCATCACGTTAAATGACTCCGGAACCCCAGAGGTGAAGTTACTATCCCCTTTAACGATATTTTCATAAATCTTGATTCTACCAGAAACATCATCCGATTTCACTGTAAGCAATTCTTGCAACGTAAATGCTGCGCCATAAGCTTCAAGCGCCCACACTTCCATCTCCCCAAATCTTTGGCCACCAAAGTGGGACTTCCCACCCAAAGGTTGCTGGGTCACCAAGCTATAAGGCCCAATTGAACGAGCGTGAATTTTATTAGACACAAGGTGATGCAGCTTCAGAATATATTTATACCCAACTGTTATGCTACGATCGAAATATTCACCAGTTCTACCGTCCATTACCCTGACTTGACCAGAAGAATTTTGCCCCGCAAGCTCAAGCATAGACTTAACACCCTCAACTTTTGCGCCATCAAAAACAGGAGTTGAAAAATAAACACCATCTTTCATAGTACCACAAAACTCAATAAAGTCTTCCTTACTCAAATCCTTCACCTGCTTTGCAACGTCACTGCCTTTATATATCTTGGACACAAAATCTTTCATAGAGTCAATATCTATGTCATTATTGCTATATTTTTCAAGCATTTCGCCAACATTTTTTCCCAAATTCTTGGCTGCCCACCCAAGGTGAGTTTCAAGAATCTGACCAACATTCATTCGCGACGGCAAACCAAGCGGGTTCAAAACAACATCAAGAACAGTTCCATCTTCCAAGAACGGCATATCTTCCTCTGGCATAATCCGAGAAATAACACCCTTATTACCATGACGACCAGCCATCTTATCACCCGGTTGTAGCTTGTGTTTCGTTGCGATAAATACCTTCACAACTTTCAAAGCACCTTGCGGCAAATCATCACCACTCTGCAATCTTTCCACTTTAGTATTAAAGTGTCTGTTAATCTGGTCTTTTTTCTCGTCATATTGCTGTTTAATCTGCTCAATTTCATCCATTACAGAGTTATTTTCCACAGTTATTTGCCAATATTGACCTCGAGACAAGCCGCTCAGAAGATCGCTATCAATCACACTTCCCGGTTTTACACCCTTTGGACCGGTAATAACGACTTCCCCTTCAAGCACTTTTTCCATGCGCATGAACACAAAATGATCAATAATCCCGCTCTCATCATCTCTATCTTTAGCAAGTTTTTCAATTTGAAGTTTTTCAATAGCAACGGCTCTTTCATCCTTCTCAACACCCCGCCTTGAAAGCACGCGCACCTCAACCACAGTGCCAGAAGCACCAGGTGGCACATATAAAGACGTATCCCGAACATCAGAAGCTTTCTCACCAAAAATCGCTCTCAAAAGCTTTTCTTCCGGAGTCACAGGAGATTCACTCTTTGGAGTTACTTTTCCTACCAAAATATCACCTGGCTTTACTTCCGCTCCGACATGAACAATACCGACCTCATCAAGATTACGCATAGATTCTTCGCCGACATTCGGCATATCACGAGTAATTTCCTCTGGACCAAGCCTTGTATCTCTTGCTACAATCTCAAATTCTTCAATATGAATCGATGTAAACACATCATCTTTCACAATCCTTTCAGAAATCAGAATCGCATCCTCAAAATTATAACCTCTCCATGGAATAAACGCCACAAGAGTATTCCTTCCAAGAGCAATCTCGCCCTGGTCAATCGCAGGTCCGTCAACTATAATCTCTCCGCGAGAAACCTTTTGGCCAACTGACACTAACGGCTTCTGATTAATACAAGTATTATGGTTTGATTTTCGGAACTTCATCAACGTATAGATGTCAACTTCCGGAGCACCACCTTCCTTAGGCTTAACTGTTTGCACCACAACTCTTGTTGCATCAACTTCAATAACAACACCATCATTCAGTGCCATAATTGCAGCCCCAGAATCCCTAGCAACAATAGACTCCATGCCAGTTCCAACAAACGGAGCCTCCGCCCCAATCAAAGGCACAGCTTGGCGCTGCATATTAGAACCCATAAGCGCTCTGTTCGCATCATCATGCTCAAGAAATGGAATCAAAGAAGCTGCCACAGATACAATCTGCATAGGAGTCACATCAACAAAGTCAATTTCCGCCGGCACAACCGACACAAAATTCCCTGTTTCAAAACGGCAACTAACCATATCTGCCATAATCTTGCCTTTAGCGCCAATCTCCATATCTGCTTGAGCGATCTTGTATTTTCCTTCATCAATAGCAGATAAATAAATAACCTCATCTGTCACAAAGCCGTCAACAACTCTGCGATATGGGCTTTCAATAAAACCATATTTATTAACTCTAGCATAGACTGCCATGGAGTTAATCAAACCGATATTTTGTCCCTCCGGGGTTTCAATCGGACAAACACGACCATAGTGAGTTGGGTGCACATCACGAACCTCAAAACCAACTCTATCTCGGCTCACACCACCGGGGCCCAAAGCAGACATTCTTCTTTTATGAGTGACTTCCGACAAAGGATTAGTTTGATCCATAAATTGCGAAAGCTGGGATGTGTTGAAAAATTCCTTCACAACCAATGCAAGTGACTTTGAATTAACTAAATCATGCGGCATCACGGTGTCAATATCAACCGCTCCCATGCGCTCTAGAATCGATTTTTCCATGCGAACAAGACCGATTCTAAACTGATTTTCAACCAATTCACCAACGGATCTCACCCTTCTATTTCCCAAATGATCAATATCATCAACTGAATTTTTACCATCTTTTAGATCGATAAGAACACGAATGATTGATTTTATATCTTCCTTTGTCAAGCAAGTATTTTCCAGCGGAATATCTATGTTTAAACGGGAATTTATCTTAATTCTACCAACTTCCGACAAATCATATCTATTTGGATCGAAAAATAAGCTCTCAAAGAGTGCTTGACCAGCCTCAACAGTTGCAGGCTCACCGGGCCTCAATACTCTAAATATATCAACAAGCGCAGCATCTTGGCTTTGATTTTTATCTGCAAATAACGTGTTCCTGATATAAGCATCACCTTGATTTGCAACCTTCAACACTGAAACCGACTTAGCGCCACCAGACAATAATTTACCCAGCAACTCCTCAGTTATTTGCTCCCCAAGTTCTGCCAAAACCTCACCGCTAGCTGCATCAACCATTTCTTTGCCAACGAACGAACCGATAAGAAGATCATCCTGACACAACACTTTTTTCAACCCATTTTCTGCAAACTTTTTTGCAAGCCTAGGTGTGATTTTCTGACCAGCTTCAAGCAATTGCTCGGAAGTGTCAGCATCAACCAAATCATTAACCAATCTATGAGACAAGACTCTGGCCGGATCAAAATCAACTACCCAACCTTTTTTACCATAATCATAAGTCTCCGTGTCATAGTAATGTTCCAAAATCTCTTTGGAACCCATGCCAATCGCCATGAGCAACGTAGTCACTGGCAACTTTCTCTTGCGATCAATTCTGATATACATCAAGTCTTTTGCATCGAACTCAATGTCTAGCCAAGAACCTCTATAAGGAATAATCCTGGCCGAATACAAAAACTTCCCGGAAGAGTGAGTTTTCCCATCGTCATGATAGAAAAAACCACCAGGCGATCTGTGCATCTGAGAAACAACAACCCTCTCCGTGCCGTTTATAACGAACGTACCAGTTTTTGTCATGAATGGAATATCACCCATGTAAACTTCTTGTTCTTTTATGCCCTTGATCTCACGCGCGCCAGTAGTCTCGTCAACATCCCACACACTCAAACGCAGAGTCACCTTCAAAGGAGCAACAAAACTTACGCCTCGCTGGATACATTCTTCAACGTCATATTTAGGAGCGTCAAAACTATATTTTACAAATTCCAGAGTTGCTGTATTTGACTGGTCTTGAACAGGAAAAATTGAAGCAAGCACAGAATGCAGCCCCTTATTTTCTCTCTTATCGCCAGGCGAATCAATCTGCAGAAACCCTGCATCATAGGATTTTTTTTGAATCTCAATTAAATTAGGAATCGAAGCTACTAACTTAATCTTACCAAAGTTTTTTCTAATTCTCTTACTAGTTTGTAAGGGTTGAGGCATAAGATCTCCAGATATTTCTATATCAATTACACTTGTATACTGCGAATGAATCTCATCATAACAACGATGCATCTTTATGAATCTTATTCATTCAAGAAACTTTAACTATAAATTCTTAGTCTAATGACAATAAGCTTATACAATAAATTTGCCAAAAACTCGCAAAGCCACGCAGGCAATACAAGCTTCAAACATAGCACAAACTTCAGGAATGCTTAGCAAATTAATATAAACAAACGTAAAATCAAACTTGATATTACTAAAATGCTCAAAAGCTGCACCCCAAACCTATATAAAAATTACGGTCAGAAGTGCAACTAATATCATCCCTTAAACAGAAAGTCAATAACTCAGCTAAAATAATAGCCTAAAAGTTATTTATTTAACTTCTGCTGTAGCGCCTGCAGCTTCTAATTTTGCTTTTATCTCGTCAGCTTCAGATTTAGAAACAGCTTGCTTTATAGGAGATGGAGCACCGTCAACTAATCCTTTAGCTTCCTTTAGACCAAGAGCAGTAATGACTCTAACAGCTTTGATCACTTCGATTTTTTTGTCACCAATGCTAGCTAGAATAACATCAAATTCTGTTTGTTCTTCTGCTGCTGCACCGCCTGCTGCAGGAGCTGCCGCCGCTGCTACTGGAGCTGCCGCAGAAACTCCCCATTTTTCCTCAAGCATCTTTGAAAGATCAGCTGCTTCCATTACCGTAAGAGAAGAAAGATCTTCTGCAATTTTTGTTATATCTGCCATAGTTTTTACCTTTTTAAACTTTATTTTTACTATTAATTTTTATCCGCATAAGCCTGCAACACCCTAGCTAAAGCACTTGCTGGAGCCTGAGTCACTCTCGCAAGATTCGTAGCCGGAGCTTGCAGCACGCCAATAATCTTGCCTCTGAGCGCATCAAGCGATGGCAATTTAGCAAGCTGTTGTATGGCACTTATGTCTAGAATTTTATCATTTACCACGCCGCCGATAATTTTTAAATTATCATTAGATTTGGCAAACTCCACCACTCCCTTAGCAGCAGCAACGGGGTCTTCTGAGTATGCTATCGCCGTTGGTCCTGCAAACATTTCAGGATCACCAGCAAACTTAGAATTCAAAGCTGCTATCTTTGAAAGTGTATTTTTTACTACCTTAAATGACGCACCATTCTCTCTTAAAGAACGACGTAATTTTGTGACCTCTGTAACTGTCAGGCCGTGGTAGTGAGTAACGATCACAGAATTTGATATTTTATATATCTCTTCTAGCTCCGTTACACAATTCTTTTTATTTGATCTTAACACTGTAATTTCTCCAATTATGAAATTGTTGACAAGTCAACTTTAAGAGACGGCCCCATAGTAGAAGAAAGAAAAATACTCTTCATGTAAATTCCCTTCACACCAGATGGCTTAGCTTTTATAACTGAACCTATAAATGACTCAGCGTTTTTAAGCAAATCACCTTCCGTAAAGTCGATTTTGCCGATACCAGCATGAATAACACCAGCTTTCTCAACTCTATACTCAACCTGACCACTCTTTGCGTTTTTAACAGCTGTCGCAACATCCGTAGTCACAGTGCCGAGCTTTGGATTAGGCATCATGCCCTTTGGCCCCAAAATTCTTGCAACCTGACCAACAACACCCATCATGTCCGGAGTCGCTATGCACACATCAAAGTTAATCTTTCCAGATTTAATCTCTTCAATAATATCCACAGAACCAGCCATATCTGCGCCAGCACCTTTTGCCTCAGCCACCTTGTCATCCTTACAAATAACAGCCACCTTAACATCCTTACCACTTCCAGACGGAAGAGACACCATGCCCCTCACCATTTGGTCTGAGTGACGTGGGTCAACATTAAGATTAATTGCAACATCCAAAGTTTCCTTGAAATTAGCAAAGCTATTTTTTTTGATAACAGAAATTGCGTCCTTCAAAGAATATTCTTTGCCTGATTCAATCTCTTTTCTTACCGCTGCTATCTTTTTACCCATAATACCAATCTTGTTAATATTTTTCTTATTTTACTACTTCAATACCCATAGATTCCGCAGAGCCAGCTATAATCTTCGCAGCCGCCGCCAAATCATTAGCATTCAAATCTTCCATCTTGATCTTTGCAATCTCCTCGCAATCAGCCATAGTCACCTTGCCAACATAAGCCTCTTTCTTAGTAGCACCAGCACCCTTCTTAACCTTCGCAAATTTTTTCAAATAAAACGAAGCAGGAGGAGTCTTTGTTATAAAAGTAAAACTCTTATCTACAAAAACAGTAATCACTACAGGTACAGGAGTTCCTGGCTCGAAAGAGCTAGTAGCCGCATTAAACGCCTTACAAAACTCCATGATGTTAACTCCCTTCTGACCAAGAGCCGGACCAACAGGTGGTGCAGGATTAGCTTTTCCAGATGGAATGGTTAATTTTATATAACCGCTTATTTTTTTTGCCATTAACTTTTACCTTAAATCTTTATTTTCGTATTCTAATTTCGTAACTTAATCATTTTTCTTTACCTGAGAAAAACTAAGCTCAATCGGCGTAGCCTTACCAAATATCGAAATAGAAATCTTCATCTTCTGCCCCTCGCCATCAACGCTCTCTATAGTGCCAGAGAAACTATCAAACGGCCCATCGATAACTTGAACCTTGTCCCCAGCATTATATAGACTCGAAGCACTAGCCTGCTCCGACTCAGCTGCAACCTTCCTGAATATAGCTTCAGCTTCAGCATCGCTCAAAGGTTGCGGGGTCGTCTTACTCCCTAAAAAACCAGTGATCTTTGGAACTGATTTTACCAAGTGCCAAGATTCATCAGTCATCTTCATCTTAATCAAGATGTAACCCGGCATGAATTTCTTTTCTACAAGAATCTTCTTACCGCGCTTTACCTCAGGCACCTCCACAACAGGAACTACTACCTCCTCAAAGAGATCAGACATTTTTTTCTTAACAACCTGATCCTCTATCATTTTCTGAATGCTCTTTTCAGCACCAGAAACCGCATGTAGAATGTACCACTTAGCCATAATTAATTACGCTACTTACCAATATTTAACAACATTTGTACCAAGTTTAGTATGCCGTAATCAACTATCAAACTCACAATACTAAACAAAAATACCGAAACAACCACAATCAAAGCCGATGTAGTAAGCTCCTTCTTCTCTGGCCATACAACTTTCTTTGTTTCTTGCTTTACTTGCTCAAAAAACTTATATGACTTCAATCCCTTAAACATACAACCTACATCAATTAATAAAGTGGCAGGAGTGACAGGAATCGAACCCGCAACCTTCGGTTTTGGAGACCGACGCTCTACCAATTGAGCTACACTCCTATCATACTTCTCGCGCAGATGCAACAATTTTTTTCAATTATCTGCAAATACGCACTTAAAGATAACTCAAAACTTTAAAACCTATCCGCCTTGCTTACTTAAAATATTATCAACTACATGAGTTGGAACATGCGCATATTTATCAAATTCCATACTATATTGCGCGCGCCCTTGAGACATTGACCTCAAAGTATTCACATAGCCAAACATCTCAGAAAGCGGCACATGAGCAATAATAATTTGAGCATTACCTCTTGGCTCCATACTCTGCACAGAACCTCTGCGACTGTTTAGATCACCAATAATATCTCCCATGTAATCCTCAGGAGTGATAACCTCAACCTTCATCACAGGCTCAAGAAGCTTGGCGCCAGCTTGTGGCATACCCTCTCTGAACGCAGCCTTTGCAGCTATTTCAAAAGCGAGCACACTTGAATCCACATCGTGGTACGCACCATCTATCAAAGTTGCTTTAAAGTCGATCATCGGATAACCAGCCACCACGCCAGTTGCCATTATGCTCTTAATACCCTTCTCAACACCAGGAATAAATTCCTTAGGAACAGAACCGCCAACAACTTTACTGACAAACTCAAACCCACTACCAGACTCGCCTGGCTCAAATATGATCTTAACTCTCGCAAATTGACCAGCGCCACCAGATTGTTTCTTATGAGTGTAATTGACCTCATGAGCCTGCGTGATCGTCTCGCGATAAGCAACCTCCGGAGCACCAACATTAGCCTCAACGTTAAACTCTCTTCTCATTCTGTCAACCAGAATCTCAAGATGAAGCTCACCCATACCAGCAATATTAGTCTGTCCATTCTCACTAGAGCTAACTCTGAATGACGGATCCTCTGATGCAAGTTTCGCAAGAGCAAAACCCATCCTCTCCTGATCCGCAGTAGATTTAGGCTCAACAGCAAGCTGAATCACCGGCTCTGGGAATTCCATTCTCTCCAAAACAACACCAGCATTCGCAGAACAAAGAGTATCACCAGTAGTCGTGTTCTTAAGACCAGCAATAGCAACAATGTCACCCGCGCACGCTTCTTTTATATCCTCACGGTCATTAGCATGCATAAGCAACATACGACCAACACGCTCTTTCTGATTTTTAACTGTGTTAATCACAGAAGAACCAGTAGTAATACGACCAGAATAAATTCTTACAAAAGTCAAAGAACCCACAAATGGATCAGTCATCACTTTAAATGCTAAACCAGAAAACTCGCCTTCTTCCGAACTCTTAACAATTTTTTCTTCACCTGTCTTCGAATCAATCGCCTTAATAGCTGGAATATCCTCAGGAGATGGTAAATAATCAATCACAGCATCCAAAAGAGGCTGCACACCCTTGTTTTTAAACGCAGAACCACAAGTAATTGGCACAAACTTACCAGCAATAGTACCTTTTCTGATACAGAACTTAATCTCATCTTCAGTAAGCTCAGCACCGTCAAGATATTTCTCCATGATAGCATCGTCAATCTCAGCCGCCATATCCAGCAATTTGGCTCTATATTCCTCAGCCTTCTCCTTAAGATCAGCAGGAATCTCACTCTCAGTGAACTCAGCACCAAGACCCTCACTAGACCAAGTGATAGCTTTCATTTTTACCAAATCGACAACACCCAAGAACTCATCTTCAATACCGATTGGAAGCTGAATAACAAGAGGGTTCGCACCAAGGCGATCCACAATCATATCAACACATCTGTAAAAATTAGCACCGGCTCTATCTAGCTTATTAACAAAGCACATTCTTGGAACATGATACTTGTCAGCCTGACGCCAAACAGTTTCAGATTGCGGCTCAACACCAGCAACACCATCAAAAACAGTAATTGCACCATCAAGAACTCTCAAAGAACGCTCCACTTCAATAGTGAAATCAACGTGCCCAGGAGTATCGATTATGTTAATTCTCTTCTCTTTCCAGAAACATGTCGTAGCAGCAGAAGTGATAGTAATACCCCTTTCCTGCTCCTGCTCCATCCAATCCATCGTGGCTCCACCATCGTGAACCTCGCCAATATTATGAGACTTTCCTGTATAATATAAAATACGCTCAGTAGTAGTAGTCTTACCCGCATCAATATGCGCACAAATACCAATGTTACGAACATCAGATAATTTTAATTTCTTTTCAGACATTCCCAATTACCTCTGTTGTCTTTGAGCAAAGTGAGCAAACGCCTTATTAGCCTCAGCCATTTTATGCGTATCTTCTCTCTTCTTAATAGCAACACCGCGACTATTTGCAGCATCAAACAACTCTTCAGCAAGCTTCTCAACCATACTTCTACCAGAGCGCTTTTGAGCAGCATCCACAAGCCAGCGAATAGCAAGAGCATAACCTCTTCTCTCATCCACAGGAGATGGAACCTGATAGTTCGCACCACCAACTCTCACAGAAGAAACCTCTACATAAGGCTTTACATTATTGATACTCTCGTTGAAAGTCTCAAGCGGATTAGCTCCATGCTTTTTTTCGACCCTTTCCATAGCATCATAAACTATCTTCTCTGCAATACTCTTCTTCCCATCTTTCATCAAATTATTGATGAATTTAGAAAGCAAAACACTCTTATATTTAGTATCAGGTTTTACAACCCTCTTTACTGCTGCATGACGACGCGACATCTTATATACCTTATATCGTTAATTGTACAATTTATTTAAGCTTTAGCAGAAACACCATAACGTGAACGAGCCTGCTTACGCCCTTTCACTCCTTGAGTATCTAAAGCACCACGCACGATATGATACTTAACACCAGGTAAATCGGGAACTCTACCACCTCTAACAAGAACAGCTGAGTGCTCTTGAAGATTGTGACCCTCACCCGGGATGTAAGCATTAACATACTCACCATTGCTCAAACGCACTCTTGCGATCTTACGAAGAGCTGAGTTTGGCTTTTTAGGTGTTACAGTCTTCACAATAACACACACACCTTTGAGAAAAGGGTTTGAACGAAGCGCCGGAGAATTAGTCTTTCTGACCTTCGACTTCCTACCAAATCTTACTAACTGATTATTTGTTGGCATATCACCTTACTATCTATACTTTAAATAAATTACTAAACACGAGGAAGAAACAAGCGACCAAAACTTGGTGCGCAAAGTCCAACCTAAAATTTCTCAGAACTATATCCAACTTTTCACCCTTTGGCAAGGACTTTATTCAAAGAAACACATATTATTCCTTCTCACCCAAAATCCTACCCTCTAACCCAAGCATGTCAACACTTGCACATAGGGGCATTTTATTGTAATGTAAATGCATCAATAAAACATAAAAACCCGTATGTACGAAATATTTTATAGTCTATTTGGCTATAACAAGCAATTATTCTTAACAATAAACCATTATACAAATATTGGCGCATTACCGCAAGTCTTACAAGCGATTTCGAGTGTATTTTTTATTGCAAACTTCGCAATTGGATACATAGCCGCATGCGTGTATGTTTATTATAAAAGCAAAAAAGCACCAAATCAGGAGGCTTATTTTACACCCATCTATAATGAGCTTGTTCGCCTTGGGGCGTGCTATGCTATGTTTGGTTTTGTGTTTGCTGGGCTTAAATTTTCTGTTAATTTGCAGCGACCATTTTGCTCGCTCCCGCCTGCGGACTTTATTACCATAGCAGATACCAGCTTGGAGCGTTGCCTTTCCTCGTTTCCGAGCGCTCATACGGGGCTGGCAATATTGGTTGCTTATTGCTTTTGGCGACATATGAATCCGGCCTTGAAGATTCTTGCGTGCTTGGTCGCTATGGCAGTTGCGACGTCTAGGGTTACGCTTGCAATGCACTATCCAGCAGACATTATTTATAGCATAATCGCGACACTGATCAGCATCCTCATTGGTAATAATATATATGCGCTGCTCAAAAACTTGGTGGTCCGGCCAATTGGTAAGATGATAGCTCGGCTGCTCTTTAATTAGCCTCCTCTACTTACTTAATTGCACTCACCACTTACTTGACCTCGTTTTTGAGCTGATTGGCTAGCTTGTAAACCTCTTTCCTGCTAATCCGGCCTTTATATTTGGAAAACACCTCATCCGAAGCCGTTCTGGCGCTTTCTCCGCGGGAGAGCTTGGCAGACAGCTCGTCTTTGATATCATCTATAGAAAGCTCATCTTCTGACTTTGGAGATATAGTGAAAACGATCTCTCCTTTTGGGGGATTGTTTTTGTAATATTCTAATAATACGCTTAATTTTTCTGACCTGGATTCCTGATATAATTTTGTGAGCTCCCGGCCGATATTAGCCTCCCGGTCGCCAAAAACTTCTATCGCAACCTCTAACGAACTCACTATTCGGTTTGCCGTTTCGTAGAAAACAATAGTGGCGTTTAAATCAGCAAACTCCTCAAACGCCTTCTTTTTCTTCTCCTTTGTTTTAGGCAGAAATCCGGCAAATAAGAACCTATCTGTAGCAATCCCAGACAATGTCAGAGCCGTTATCGCAGCGCACGCTCCGGGAATTGCGTCTATGTGATGACCATCCGCTTTGAGCTCACGCACTAGCTTATAGCCAGGATCCGAAATAAGCGGAGTGCCCGCATCCGAAATAAGCGACACTGCCATTCCCTTTGCAATATAACCTTTAATGGTGCGGCGAAGCGAGTTGTCGCTATTATCGTTATATACTTTTAACGAAGCCTTGATACCATGTTTTGCTAGCAATTTACCAGACACTCTAGTATCCTCGCATAGTATGACATCGGAGCTCTTTAGAGTCTCTAATGCGCGTAGTGATATGTCACCTAAATTACCTATTGGCGTTGAGACAATATAAAGCCCTGCTATTAAACCCATTCATTCCTCGTTGGAGAGTTAATTTATGCATAATATAAAACAAAAATTCTTAAAATACATCTTTTCTTTTGTATGTTTTGCTTTTCTTGGCTCATGTTCCCAAACTGGTGACTATTTTAAAGCCGGAAATGCAGCTGATATAGCGATTTTGCTTCCTATGTCTGGAGTGGAAGCAGAGATGGGTATGGAATATGCAAAAATGATCAAAATGGGTATTAAAGATAGCGCCGCTAGTAAAATTAAAGTCAC
Source organism: Rickettsiales bacterium (assembly GCA_002402195.1). Taxonomy (GTDB): domain Bacteria; phylum Pseudomonadota; class Alphaproteobacteria; order Rickettsiales; family Rickettsiaceae; genus Megaera_A. The sequence continues at coordinate 38,429 of NVVL01000004.1, forward strand.
AATATATGACTCAGCAAATCAAGAAGCGCTCGAGGATTCTCTGGATAAAATATTAAACCGAGGAACGGACATAATCATAGGTCCTATATATTCAGGACCTACCAAAATAGTAGCAGAAAAGGCAGGAAGCAAAGGTATCATCACGATTTCATTTTCAAATAATCCAACACTTGCAGAGCAAAATCTCTTTATATATGGACACGCACCAATGCGTCAGCTTGAGCAAATTACTAACTATTTTTTGGATAATGGACATAAAAACTATATCGCACTTTTGCCGTCTGGGAAACATTCGAATGTAGTGAGCAAAATCTTGAGAGAAATGATCATTGACGGAGATGGAATACTTAGTCGCTTGGAGCTTTATGGAGCCTCTCCTGAGGATATAAAATCTTCCGTGAAAATCGTATCAGAAACCGCAAGCCAGCTGAATGAGAGCGATCTAAACCTAACCCAACCCGTGATCCTGATCGCCGATGACCCTGTTACTTTGGAAATGGTATATGCTAATATTCGTAAATATGGGCTGGATAAAAAAGCGATAATTGCTGGTGATAGCAGAATCAATATCGACTCGCCATTTAATACGAATATCTCCTTCACCGGAACTCTGGGCGTTGCAAATGAAAAACTCGCTGCGCGCGCCAGAAAAGCCGGGGTGAGGCATATTTCCTTTATGCATGCTCTGGCTTATGATGCCGGGAAAATGACCGGAAAATATATTGGAAAAAGATATAATAAAGAGGAATTCCTAACCCGGATGAATTCTAAAGAAGAATTTATTGGCATCGCTGGTAGAATCCATTTTATCGACTCTATCGCCCAGCGTAAATATGATGTGATTCGGAAAGAAAATGGTATTTATGTTGGGGATGTGAAGAGGGGTTATGGGAGGTCATCGCCCGTGCATAGCCGCTAGATTAACTATATGGGAACATAGCTGAATATATTCCCATATAAATAAAAATGGCTTACAACAAATTACCCCCCCTCACCCGTCAAGGAGCAAAACCCAACGCCTTCAAGTGCAAGCTCTTCACCCGTCCCAAGCAGCATAAACACCCGATTTCAAAGATTTTTTTGCAAAAATCCCTTAAATTCCTTGCATCCTTTTGCGATATCACTATTATCTCAAGCTAATTATGACTCTAATTAATCATGTAGGGACGATGAGAAAAATAGTAATATCTGGAATGATAGGTAACGCTCTTGAATGGTATGATTATGCATTATATGCACAATTTTCTTACATAATAGCTTCAAAGTTTTTTCCCCCAAGCGAATTTACCGACATATTAACTTTCGCCGTGTTTGCATGCGGATTCGTCGTGAGACCCATTGGTGGTATTTTGTTTGGACATATTGGTGATCGCTATGGGCGGAAGATGGCGTTGGTGCTTGGCATACTCCTTATGGCTATTCCAACAGCCGGCATAGGACTGCTTCCTTCTTATGACTCAATTGGTATTGCAGCGCCAATAATTCTGGTGTTAATTAGGCTTGTGCAAGGGTTTTCGCTTGGTGGTGAGTTTAGCGGATGTATTGCATATATAGTCGAACACTCCCCCGCAGATAAGCGCGGACTTGCTGGGAGCGCCTCGTTTGTGAGCATGTGCCTTGGGATGCTGCTTGGGCTTATTGTTGCTAATGTGTTTACATATGTTTTGTCAGAAGAAGATCTGCTTTCATGGGGCTGGAGAGTGCCGTTTGTGGCTGGTTTGTTCATCGGTTTGGTTGGTTTATATATCAGATCGCACCTGTCTGAGAGCCCTATTTATAAGGCAGCAAAGGCGCAAGGGGCTTTGTCTAGAACTCCGCTCAGGGAAACTTTGACAAAATATTGGCGCGAGGTGCTGATTGCGATTACTATTTATATTAATGTTACAGCGCCGTTTTATACGACAACTGTGTTCATTAAAAACTACATGCAAACTCTTGGATATGCTAATGAGCAAGGGTCGCTGGTTTGCGCACTTATATTGATTACGCTCATTATAACATTCCCGATATCTGCTCATATATCTGATAAAATCGGTAGAAAGCCTGTGATTGTCTGGGCTAGTGTTGCGCTTGTGATAATGATATATCCTATCTTCCTGGCACTGCATTCTATGAATTATGTGATTGCGATATTGTCTCAGGTGCTATTTGCTGCTATAGTGGGTGTGTATATGGGGCCAGTTCCGACATTGCTTGTCGAACTATTCCCAACACGAGTTAGATTTACAGGTGTTGCAATTTCGTATAATTTAAGCGCTGCGATCTTTGGTGGAACTGCCCCTATGGTGGGCGCTGCTTTGTATCAATTTACGGGAGAGCAGATTTCGCTGGCTTATTATTTAACCGGGCTTGCGTTCTTTTGCCTTTGCACTTTGTATTTCTATAAGGAAACATATAGGAATGATTTAGCAGGCGATTATAATACATGAATGATAATATTTTCGAGGTTCCAGAGGGAGAGAATAAAGTGCTCATGCATTCGTGCTGCGCGCCGTGCTCTGGACCTTTGATCGAAAAAATAGTTAATGATGGGATTGACCTTACCATCTTTTTCTATAATCCTAATATCCACCCTAAGAAAGAATATGAAATTCGTAAGCAAGAAAATATCCGCTTTGCTGAAAAACTAGGCCTTGCTTTTGTTGATGCGGATTATGACGTACAAAACTGGTTCTCCCGGGCAAAAGGCATGGAGCGCGACCCCGAACGTGGCAGAAGATGTACCATGTGTTTTGATATGAGATTTGAACGTACTGCCCTTTATGCTAAGGAAAATGATTTTAAAATCTTCACCAGTTCGCTTGGCATTTCGCGCTGGAAGAATATGGAGCAGATCAATGAATGCGGCGTGCGTGCGGCATCCCATTATCCCGGTACGACATATTGGACGTTTAATTGGCGGAAAAATGGCGGGAGCGCCCGTATGTATGAGCTTGCCAAAGAGGAAGAATTCTATAAGCAAGAATATTGCGGATGCATCTATTCCCTGCGTGATACTAATGATTGGCGCGTGAAGAATGACCGCAGCGAAATCGCAATTGGTGAAGAGTTTTATAGAGAAAAGCTCCAAAATACAGAGAAAACCTCTCAAAACTCCTAAAATGAGTGACTCCCATGATTTTCCAACTACAGACAAGCCGCACAAAATGAACAATTCCTCAAGCTCAGATAAACCTCCCCAAATGAGTAACTCCTCAAGCTCAGATAACCTCCGCAAAACGAGCGGCTGGCTGAATATATACAAACCACGCGGGATTAGCTCGGCAAAGGCTGTGTCCTTGATCAAACGGGCATTTCGGGGGAGTAAAATTGGTCACACAGGCACTCTGGATCTGGAGGCAGAAGGCGTGCTTCCTATTGCCATTGGCGAGGCGACAAAGCTTGTCAGCATATTGATTGACGCAAAAAAACGCTATAATTTTACCGTTAAATTCGGCGCAAAAACCGATACGGCAGACAGCGCCGGCAAGGTGATAGAAACCAGCAATCATATACCAAGCGAGGAGGAATGCCACAAGATTTGCAGCCAATTTATTGGCAAGGTAGAGCAAATCCCTCCTGCATATTCTGCGCTTAAGGTGAACGGCCAGCGCGCATATAAGCTAGCGCGCGCGGGGGAAGAAGTGAAACTTGCCAAAAGATGCATAACGATATATGACTTAAAATGCACAAGCTATGACCACGAAGCCCAGACAGCAAGCTATGTTTGCGACTGTTCGAAAGGAACATATATACGCACACTTGCGGAAGATATATCTTTATCCTTGCAAAGTTTGGGATTTGTGTTACAATTACGGCGTCTTAAAGTTGGAATGTTTGATGCGGCTAGCGCTGTTGATATTTCTGACTATATGACAATAGATTTTGCAGAGGCAACTGCTTTTTTGCAAAATAAATGCTTGAAGATTGAAGATGTGCTAGACGACATCCCGGTGCTTGAAGCAAGCGAGTCTCAAACTCAGAAAATACGCTTTGGTCAGAATTGTCAATTTGAGGACGACCAGGATTATGATTTGGTTTGGGTCAGACATAATAGCCGAATTGTTGCTATTGGAAGCTTGCTGTCGAATAACTTCAAATCATCAAGAGTTTTTAATTTATAAATGAAGGAGAATGACGATGTCGATTACACAAAAACGCAAAACTGATCTTATAAAGGAATATGCCACAGTGGCAAATGACACAGGTTCAGTGGAAGTACAATGTGCAGTTCTAACTGAAAGAATAAAAAACCTAACTGATCACTTGAAAGAAAACTTTAAGGATTTCTCTTCAAGAAGAGGTCTTCTGATCCTAGTCGGACGCAGACGCAGTTTGCTTAGCTACCTAAAAAAGCAAAGCACTGACAGATACGCCGTTCTAATCGCAAAGCTAGGTCTAAGAAAATAGCGTATAAACGCAAATCATCCCTATAGAAAACGAGTTCCAGTAAATTTGGAGCTCGTTTTTTCTATACTCTTTTAGAAGCTTCGCGGGCAGGCCTAGAATATCTCGTATTTTTAGAGATTYTTTYRTCTAGATTTAARTTTTTGAGTTAAAATATTGGATATATTTTAATTTAAAAATTTAAAAAATAGATGGAAAAAGATCAAAAATACGGGGTATTTTAGGTTACGCACGTAGCTTCTAATGCTTCGGGTAATTATAATTGTTGCTAGACAGCTCCAGAGAAAAATGATATTGGTTATATAAAGATTCCGCTTAATCAATTATAAGGCATTATGTTATCAACCTGGTTATTTGCAGCAGGTATTACTGTTCATTGTTTAATAGGATGTGTGATAGGAGAAATCATAGGGCTTAGCATTGGTGTCACCATGCAGTTACATCCGGTAGCTACCATGGCTTTAGCAACTATCTTGGCTTTCATCACAGGAATGTTACTTGCCACCACATCTGTTGTCAGGAACAAACGGACGACATATATGCTTGCCATACGAATTGTTTGGCTTGGTGAGGTCGTGTCTATTTCTGTGATGGAGATCGTAATGAATGGTGTGGATTATTATATCGGTGGAGTAGGCGCCCAATCAATCACAGATCCCATATTTTGGAAAGGACTCCTATTTGCAATCCCAGCTGGATATTTTGCAGCACTACCTGTGAATTATTATTTGATCAAAAAAAATCTAAAAAAATGTCACTAGTACTCCAACGCTCTTAAATCAGGAGGGTATAATTTTTCCAATTTAATTTTGGCGTCTGTTTTTGAGTTAAAAAACAGATGGAAAAAGATCAAAAATACGAGGTATTTTAGGTTGCTGACATAGCTTCTCAAAAACTACGTCAGCAACCTAGCCCCTGACTTTAGTCAGGGGGAGTGTGTCAAGGATTACTGTTTCGATAATCTTGGCAGCTTGCTTAATATCCGAGTGACTTACTGCCAAATGTACTACCGCCCTAATCTGCCCCTCAAGCCAAGGAAAAAGTAATAGTCCTAGCTTTTTGCACTCATCCAAGAATATGTCGTTGCTAACACCAAGTTCCTTAATGCTGAAAGTTAGAATGTTAGTTTCTGGATATGGTAATATTAGTTTGATATGCGGTAATGATTTGATTTTGTCTGCAAGTATTTTTGTATTCTTATTATCATCTGATAATCTTGGAATATTATTTTGTAATGCATATTTTGCTGCATTCGCATAATAGCCGATTTGATGATATCCACTACCAAGCCAAATCTGCATTATTCTAACCTTTTCTATTACCTCTTTTCTGCCAAGAAGCATAGATCCGAATGGTGCGCCAAGCCCTTTTGCAAAGCAAAAACTCATAGTATCTGTGTGTTTTGCATATTCCGCGAGGGGTATTTTTGTTTCAATATGTGCATTGAAAATTCTGGCGCCATCTAGGTGTAAATTGATATCACGATCTTTTGTATATTTATATAATTCTACTTGTTTGCCGAAAGGATAAATCTTGCCGTTAAACCCATTAATACTATTTTCTATCGTAATTAATTTAACTTGAGAACACATATGATATCTCGGTTTTGAATTAATAGCCTCCTCAACATCATGCGCAGATAAAACTCCAGTGGGGTTATGATTGCAATTTAATACAACGTTATTGATCTTGGCATTTCCTGCGCTATCAAAAAAATTTATATGATAGTTATGATGAGTAATTACTTCGTCTCCTGGAGAAGTTTGGCTAGCAATTGCGAGCCTGTTTGCTAGCATCCCGCCTGTTAGAAATACTGCGTCTTCTACTTGAAATAATTCTTTGCAATATTCTGATAATTCGTTAGTTGCCATATCCTCCCCGTATGCAGCATCCTCAACGGGCGTACTAGTCATTGCATCAATGATGTTTTGGGTTTGAGGAGTTGTAGTATCGCTTCTTAAATTTATTGGTTTATTGATTTTCATGAAAAATTCCTCAATATCTTATCATATCGTTGCTTTGAGCGTTCCATAATTTGCGGTAAAGCCCGCCTTGCACTATTAGCTCGTCATGAGTGCCATCCTGTACTATTTTGCCTTGCTCAAATACTAAAATCCTATCCATATGCAGTAAGGTTGAAAGACGATGAGCAATAACAATGGTGGTTTTGTCTTCCATTAACTTAAATAGACTATTTTGGATTTCTTGTTCTGTAATAGAATCTAATTGATTGGTTGCCTCATCTAGCAGTAATATTGGGGCATTTTTTATGAATGCTCTGGCGATAAGCACTCTTTGCCTCTCCCCCCCGGAGAGCTTTATCCCCTTCTCGCCAACGATGGTATCATACCCGCAAGGTAAACCTGATATGAACTCATGAATGCCTGCAAAACGACTTGCTCGTATTATTTCTTCATCACTAGCATCAAATTTTCCATAGCGAATATTGGCTATCAAAGTATTGTGGAATAAAATTAAATCTTGAGGCACAACTGCCAGCTTTTGCCTTAAGGAATGCTGCTTAACTTCTGTAATTGACTGCCCATCGATGATTATTTTGCCTGCATCCAGATCAAATAATCTGAGTATTAAATTAATAAAGCTAGACTTACCACTGCCGGAATAGCCGACTAAACCCACTTTTTGCTTAGGATTAATGGTAACTGAAAAATTATCAAATAATGGTTTTTTTCCTTCATATGCAAAACTGATCTTATCAAAGGATATTTTGCCAGAAGCGACTTTTAATGGTTTTGCATCTATTTGATCTTGCAGTTCTGAGTCTATAAATATAGTTGATAGAGCATCTACTACTCTGCCATAATGGTCAGAAAATAATGCTAGCTCTTTAACCAACCTATTCAAAAAATCAACGATTTCTAGGTTAAGACCAATCACAAGAGCAAAATCTCCAATCGTGATGGTGCCAGCTTGATATCCATCAATCAGAAAATATAGGCTGATAATTTGCAAAAAATTAAATGAGTAGCCATGTATGCACCAAATTAGGAAAAATGTCCAATTGAATTTTCTCTCTGCGATTAGTTTCTTTCTGCAAACCTTGAATAATTTATATTGCTCAGAGAATCTGCTATGGAACAAACGTATTGTCGTAATATTGATTAAACTATCAGCAATATTAGCACTAACTGATGCGCTACTCGCAGAATAGTCTCTAGATAAATCTGATAGTTTTTGAAAGTAGAAAATGGACATAATCGTAGAAATCCCCGCCCAGATCAAAGTAACTAGAGCAAAGTTGATATTTACCAAAAATAAAGTATAAATGGATAAAATCAAGGCAAGGCTACATCCAAAAAAACGATCTATAGATAATTTTACTAGCTCTATTATGCTATCTGTCAAATTGTTAACTTTATGCGTTAAACTGCCAGCAAAATTACTTTGATAATATACATGACTATGAGTTAGTAATTTCTGAAAGGCAAACTTCGCTATGTTTTGTCGTAATGCCGGGCACATCCTAACGTCAACAAAATAACCATAGGCTCTGAATGTTGTTGTAATTAGCAGAGCCATGAAAATATACATACAAGCCGGTTGCCATATCTGCTCTGCTACCCCTACTCCCTCGCTACCTACCAAACCATTGAGAATATTCTTTATGATATATTGCCTGAATGATAAGTCAAAAGCCCATATCATAGCCACCACAAGCATCACAAATATATTAAATTTGAAAGGAGGTAATAGTTTGATGATAAAAGCAAAAACTTTTCTAAAATTATATAATCTAGTTTCAGTCACTTATATCCCTTTATACTTTTATATTTTTAACAATTGAATCTTCTTACCCAGAGGAGAAAGCAGGGAAAACCACAAATTTTTATACACTTCCCCTGAAATATTCCCCGCATCATGCGCATCGTGAGCAAGGTGCAAAACACGCAAACTCTTCAGATGCTGTATAGCTAAACTTGAGTCAATATTTAGGGAGCTTCCTTCGTTCAGAGCACCAACTTTATTCAAAACATCTCCTTTTTTCTGCAAAATATCAATCCATTTATCAACCAACTTTTCTTTTGTAGGTAGTTCATATTCAGGAGGCTGCTTTTCATATAGTAACAATGATTTTTGCAATATCTCGTCTGTCATATGACCGCAATTAAACATTCCAAATTTTTCTGCCACGATCTCTGGGATGTCGGGATATCCCTTCCCGGGAATTGACCATCTAGTGACATATGCAAACCTGTCTTTACCCGCAAAGTTTTTATTGCTACCATGCCATAATCTTGAATCAAATATGATAGCATCTCCAGCAGAAACTTCTATGGATTGCGCCTTACCCTTTTCCTGATTAGATTTATCTGAGAAATATGGCGACCAAAAATCAGCAGCAGGCTCAATTGGTAAAGTATGACTATTTTTAATTACTTGCAGAGCTCCTGAGTTTTTATCAACATCATTCAGCGCGAGCCATACTGAGAAATGATAAGGATCCCTCCGGCTATATGAAATATCTTGATGAAATGGAATCGCATCCACAAGATCTGCTGTTTTACAGATAACATTAGATTTTTTTTGTATGATTTTAGAACTGCATAATTCTGCAAGACGAGCTTCAATATCTTGATCAACAATATTTGCAGCAATCCTAGTGATTGGTGACTTAGTTGCCCAGCGGCCAGTAGCGTGCAGATAATCTGCCACATCGACTTTTAACTCAGCAGATGCCTGGTTTATTGCGTCTTTTATGTGGTAGGTACAACTCTCTATCGCCTCTTTAGGAATGAGATTCTTTATTACTACAAACCCATCTTGATCTAAAAAATTCATCTTTTTCAATCTATTTTGTGGGTATAAATATTTACCAACATTCTGCCCATTACATCAATTTGACCTAGATGACCATCGAATGTTTCAACCTTGGCCAGGCCATTATAAAATGGTTCAACCATCTTATACCTTTGCTCATAAATTGCTTTTCCTTCTCTGTTTATGTGAAACCAGCCATTATTATCTTCCGCATTTGCATAACCTTTATGAAATACTCCAAGCTTTTTATACCATCTATCATGGATGAGCCTGCCTTCATTATTAATATGGCTAGCCTGCCCGTTTCTGTAGATTACAGCAATATCATCCTTAAAATCTCCAGCATAATCATATTTTTCTGAGTAGATTTCTCTTCCTTCCATATCAACATGAAAAAATTGATTATTTTGCCTCACAACGCAAACATCTTCTTGATAATTACCCGCCCATTGATAAGAGTGATCATGAGCTTTGCTTCCTGTAATATCTATATGAAAATACTCATTTTGATCTGCGACCGTGGCTCTATCGCAGTAGAAACCAAAGACTTTGGTAAATCTTCGTTTATAAAGAGCTTTGCCTGTAAAATCTATATGATAGCCACTATCTTTATTATTGCGGTCACTATCTTTATCATAGACAGGAGCAAAGCCCGGTTTATGGAATTTTTCAACAGCTCTGAATCTAGCCTGATATATAGGAGAGCCCGCCAACGTATGAAAGCTCCTACAAGGCGAGATTTTTATATTTTGCATTTGCTCTAGCAGATTTAACTGACTAGAGGTTTTCTCATATTGCATGTTTTGCATAAATCATAATTTAAATAATTTTTTTGTAAATCTCGATATTTATCACCTTGCCATATGTCACCTATCTTCGTGTCATTGACATTACCAAACACCCCCAGGCTTTCCCTGAGTTCATCTGGCGCGCAACAAGGGCTGAATTTTCCTTCCGGATTCACCCAAGCTTCCTTGCCAAGAAAAGGACAGGCGCCTCCGGGAGCTAAATCTTTTACTCCATCATTTTCTAAAATTGTAAAATTCTCCAACTTGATTTTCGCCCCAGATGGTAGCAACATCTGATCTCTGAGCTCATATATTCTGTTTACTTCTTTATTCCATCTCCTAATAGAGTCTGAATTTTTGCGCATAGACAAATCTTTTATTTCCTCAAAATGAGCCCATAGATGATGTCCTTTAATACGATCTACACCAAGATTAATCGCCATTTTTACCAAATCATAAAGCTCCATCAGATTGCTTTCTAAAAAGGTAAGCTGCAAGGTAACACTGCAAGTTTTGCCAGTTTTTTCTAAATATTCATCCCTAACCTCAAGAAATGTTTGTAAGTTCCTGGTTACATCCTCCCATTTTGAACCTTTCATGATTTTCTCATGAGTTTCTTTGGTTGCCCCATTCCAGGAGATTTTTATATCTGATAAAATAGGAACCAGCAGCTCTGCCCATTTCCTCGCTCCTTTGACTACAAAAGAACCATTCGTTGTGAGATTCATTTTCAAACCAAATTCATGACACATATTAATGATTTCATCAAAATGCTTATACATTAAGGGCTCCCCCATAGTAGAGGGAATAATTTCGCGCAAAGGAGTGTTGCTCGCTTCTTCTATGATCTTGCGGATAGTTGCTATAGGCATAATCTTCGGCTTGATCCCTCGTGCCTTTTTATCTTCTTTAACATTGCTGTAGGGAGAAAAACATTCGCACATCACGCAGGCGAAATTACAATAATCAGGGTTAGTATCAAAAGTAATACGCCAAGGGCCTGGTTTTGTTGAGATTTGCTTGCCTTTTTTCTTTGCAGCGCTGATATAAAGCTTTTCTACCGCAGCAACATGATCTCCTATTTCTGGTATTTGCCCATCTTTAGAGTAAAGATATCCGGTCTGCGTGAGTTTTTGATATAAATTTTTATCACCAGATAGCTTCTGCATTTTTGCGGTTAAATCGGATTCATCACGATGTTTAAATAACAAGCCATTCACGCCATCTCTCACATATTCCGCCATTCCGCCATGGTCAGAAGTAATAACCGGAATTCTTAATTGCTGGGCTTCGTGTATCACTAAAGGAGAGTTCTCTCCCCAAATAGATGGCACAATGATGGAGTCTAAATGATTAAACACATCACTAACTATATTTTCATTCTTATAGCTGCCCATCCATTCTATTTTATCTCTAATATGATCTGGTAATTGGTTAGAGATTTGTTTTAATGCTTTTGTTTCCTCCCGCTCTGCTCCCCATATTCTAAGATGAGCATCCGAGGTAATATTTTCAAAAGCCCGAAGTAATAAATCCACTCCTTTTTCTGGTGTATGAGTTCCAATATAGCCAAAAACGAACTGCTTATCCTTTTGCCTTTTTCTCGCGCTAAGCCTTTCCAAATCAAAACCATAATCAAGATAGGAAAGCTTATCTTGGGGAATGTCAAAATCAGTAATAAATTTATTCATTAAAAACTTTGAAGGAGAAATAAAGTGATCTATATGCTCAATAATACCCTTAGTATGTTGCATGCGAGTAGCGATCCATTGCTGCCAATATGCAAGATCCGTTTCAGCAGAACTCTCATCACCAGTGAAATAGCCACTATAGCATTGCTCTGCGCATTTTTGATCCTCTTGGCAGTCGCAGGGCTGCAGTATCTGCTTCGAATTACGCTGAATAAAACGTCCTCTTGCGCACATTAACCAGAAATCATGCAGAGTATAAATAGTTGGTATATTCAGTTTCGCCGCAATCGATGGCAGGCTTAGCGACAGATGGTTTAAATGTCCAAAATGCACAATATCCGGTTTAAACTCTTCCAATATTTTTTGAAATCTGATATCCACTTGCTCATTAACAAATCTATAGCGATATTTGGTTAATGGAATATTTACGAGATTCAATAAGATTCTCGGATCTAAAGAATCCAGTTCGGTGCGATAGTGAAAATCAGCTAGAAAACTATCTTCATACCTAGCAAATACTTGAACTTCGTGTCTATCTGCCAGTTTCTGCGAGAGCATCTGAGTGTATATTTCTGATCCCGCATTGTAGTATGGTGGGTAACCATGAATAACTTTCAATATTTTCATATACTCTCATTCCTACATTATATGGACAATTTACTGAGTGATGCTGAATATCGTAAATAAATTTATGTAATCCTTCTTCTAATGAATATTGCGGCCTCCAGCCAAGCAGCTTAGTTGCCATGCTATAATCTCCGTAAAAACGCCCTACATCGAAATTTCTTGCTGGGTAATAGTTAATCTGTGAATTGCTTTCGGTAATTTTCAATATCATATTTGCCAGCTCTTCAAGATTGCAGCCTCTGCCTCCTGTAAAGTGAATGGCTGACTCCAATGGCGCACCTTTTTGCAGAACGCCTACTGCAAGAGCAATGCCTCCTACTACATCCTCAAGATGGGTAAAGTCAAACACGCATTCCTTGCCTTCGATTCTGATTTGCTCTCCCCGGAGCGCTTTCAAACAGAAAGCAGGAATAACTCTGTCATAATGATCAAGCATTCCGCCATATACATTTGAAAAACGCAAGATGGCAGTATTGAAACCAAATTCTCTCAAACCAGAGACCTGTTGTTCGATCAACACCTTGCCCCTAGCATAATTATTCACTGGTTTCAACGGAGCATTTTCTGATACTGGCAATGTCTCTTGCTGTCCATAAACTTCTCTGCTACTGCCGTAAATAAACCAAGGCTTATGTGGTAAATCTTTATAAAATTCCAGTAATTTTATAGTGCCATCAACATTCACTTCTTGGCAAAGCTCTGGATGCTCTTCACCATGAATAACTCTTGAAATAGCAGCTAAATGGATAATTCCTGAGCATTGCGCAAGCAAAGGCTTGATCTCTTGCGAAAAAAAACTTAACGGATTATCGTTAAATCTTATATCACAACTAACGACTCCATAACCTTGACCCACCAGTTCTTTATTCAAAGCAGAACCAATCAAACCAGCTCCGCCTGTAATTAATATTTTTTTCATAAAAATTATAGTTTTTACTTAAAATTTAAAAATGCTAGTTATAGTTATAGTTACTGTTAATGTAAAACACCTAACAGTAAAAATATACCTAAAGTTAACATTAAGCTCAAAATAAATATTTTAGATTGTAAAAATTACCAGTACTAACAGTTGTAATTTAAATTAATGATGCAAAAAACATCTAAATGATTATTAGATCGATTATATTCTGGGCTAGTATTTATACTAAAAATAGCAAGCTGTTTTAAAGATTCTATTCAGAAAAATGCTGCATAACACCGGCCAAAAAATAATATACACCTTGTAGATGTTTCATATAGCAATAAGCACTGAGCCTATATTATATATTTTTATCAATTCTTGTTGAAGGAAAAATGCACAGATTTGATAATTGCTAATTTAAGTTTTCAAAGAATCAAGCTTGAGAAAATTATAAATTAAATCAATTCTATCCTAATTTAAGAAGCTTCGCGGGGCAGCCTAGAATATTCTATATTTTTGATTTTTTTATCTAGATTTAAATTAAAATCTAGATGAAAAAACCTCTAAAAATACGAGATATTCTAGGCCGACCCGCGAAGCTTCTAACAAAAGTTACAAACCCAACTCAGAGGAGACACGATGACCTTGAATAGACAGAGAAAATTTATTCAGAGAAAATCAGGAGCCTCAGGAGTATCACTACTACCTATGAGATCAGGAGCCTCGTGCATGTGAACATCATCAAGCTGAGGTTCTAGTAGTGCTTTTAGCCTTTCTTGTAATCTGGCGTTTTCACCCTGTAATCTGGCGTTTTCATCCTTTAATCCAGCGTTTTCATACTGTGATTCCTGTATTTTTGATCCTGCCCATTCTAACGTATCTGCACTTGGGCTGTATATAGCTTTTTGTAAATCACACCATAAGTCTAGTATTGCTGTTTTTAAATTACATGGTAAGCAATTGTTAACCACCTTGTCTAATAGAGTCCTTGCTTCTTGGTGCATACTTAATGTAGCCAATACTTCTGGTTTATTAGATACAAGATAACTACCAATACCTCTCTGCAATATCTCAAGCATTTCTTCAACCGGAGACTGGTTAACAAGAGAGCCATCGTCTGGGTTAAGTTTTCGTCTAACTACTCTTTGATGGGGGACCTCTTCACGTAGTCTTTTGCTGCCTACGCTGTCATTAGGTTGCTCCATGGAGAGAGAGGAATAAGTCAAAACCCCAGTTTGAATACATTGCTCTATTAAAGGTTCAAGTGTAGGGAAAATTTCAATGTATTTGTTTATTATGCGCCTATCTAGTACAGGCTCTGCACTATTCTTACAATTTTGTAATGACACAATTAAAGGCATACTATTAGTTTGACCTGTTACTAACTTTTGTATTATCCAATCTTCAAGAAACATCAAATCACTCTGTGCATTCCTTAGTGTTAAAGGCAATCCACCAAAAATAAGTTGGAGACTCTGCCCCTCGCACCAATTGATAAACTCATCAAATGTTGGATACTCACTCTGACCGTCTCTGCTCCAGAGGCGAAGAAGTCTCGGAACGATCAACTTAGAATCCGATTCTTTTAGAGCTAGAGCTGCATCTAAAGCTTGATCTACACATTTTATAACTAGAGCTTGATCTGCATCTTTTAGAACTAGAGCTAGAACTGCATATTGTAAATCTTTAGCTGCATATTTTAGAGCTTTAGCTCGATCTGTATATTCTAGAGCTTGATATACATCTTCTAAAGCTCGATATGCATCTTCTAAAGCTCGATGTGCATCTTTTAGAGCTAAAACTCGATATGCATCTTTTAGAGCTAAAACTCGATATGCATCTTTTAGAGCTCGATCTGCATCTTTTAGAGCTCGATCTGCATATTTTAGAGCTTTAGCTGTATATTCTAGAGTTTCATCTGTATATTCTAGAGTTTCATCTGTATATTTCAAAACTCTAGCTAGAGCTAGAGTTTTAGCTATCGTTTTAGCTATAGTTTTTACAGCTTTTTCCATCTGTCTTAGATCTAGAGCTCGACCTGTATTTGTTAGATCTAGAGCTTGAGTTTGATCTATATTTCTTGTAAAGCTACCTAGATCTTGACCTCTTAGAGCTATAGCCAGATCTAGATCTAGAACTCGACCTGTATTTGTTAGATCTATATTTCTTGTAAAGCTACCTAGATCTTGACCTCTTAGAGCTCTAGCCAGATCTAGAGCTTGAGTTTGATCTGTATCTTCTGGGAGAGCTAGAACCTGAAACAGAGCTTCAGTTGCCTCTTTCAGCTTCAGCTTTAGCTCTATATCTTCCAGAGATAGAGGTGCACTCAGCGGATTCCCACTATACAAATCATCTGCAATTTTAGCGATTTTTACTAATTTTTGTAATCGCTCATCTAATGAAGCCGATAGTTCCTCGGGTATCTTTCCTCCTTTTCCTAGAAAGAATTGTAACATTTTGATGGCGTACATTCTAAAAGGCTTAGGATCATACCCTTCATCACGATCTTCCAAAAAGAGCGTCATTCCATATTTTACACCATCGTCAACACTAAGTCCCCATTTCAATAGATCTAAAAGTATTTTCGAGTCTAGATAATCAAGCTCCCCATGTTGCATGAGGTTCTCAACAGAACCAAAACTATATCCTGCGGCAAATAGGCGCGGTATAATCTGTAGAGCTTTTTCTAGGTCACTCAGTATTGCACAATCAACAAGAGTATCTTTGTCGTAATCTTTACGACAGGCTATTTGACAAGAGTCTAGTATATTATATTGCAGCAAATAGATTACAAGCTCAAGGTCTCCTAACTGAATAGCCGAATATAATATGTGCTCATTCTTATTATTTTCGTTATACTTATTGAGTTTAACTACCGCCCTCTCTTCACCACTCTCTAAAAGAGTCTTAATAAGCGAAACATTACCACTTCTTACGGCTATTTGTAGGGCGCTATCGGGAATCTGACCGCGAAAAGTATAATTTACATCGCTTCCCATAGAGGCCAACTGTTTTATTAACTCTATATCAATCTGTTGATAATCTCTCTGAGCTACAAGTGCATTTAACCCCTCGTCTAGATCTTTTTGGAGATAAGTCCTGTTAAGTAGTATAGTTAACACTTTTATCCACTTAGGGAACATTTTTTCTGCTCTTCCCTTCTCCTCCAAGGCTGCTTTTAGTTGTTCCCACCTCTGATTAGCAGCCAACAGATTTAGTTCGCTCCACTCCTGATCAGTAATACTTAGCGAAAGCCCCGACGTTAACGGAAGCGGCCACTCTAGTTGAGGCAGCTGATTTGAACCGCAAGCATCCCCACTCGGGACTTTGGTCTCCTCGTATGAGCCATGCACATACTCCGTCGAAAAACTCAATGTTGACATAATACACTCCTCAAAAAAATAAATTTACTAATTGTTGTTAATATATTTGCGATAATACCCAAGGCAATCTGACGTGTCAAGCCTTTAGAAGACAGAATTTTTGACCCCTCCAGGGCAATCATATTAAAAATGAATTTATGGTAAGAAAAGTATCTTCCTCCCAACCTGAGGCTTTGCGCAAGTCCTTTATGCTAGTGCCTCCAGCAGAGCTTCTGTGCTGATTTCAGTATATTAAGTGCTATATGCCGCACAGCACTGATATTGGCTGGCGCGTGGCCTTTTCTGATTCGAGACTGATCTTCGTTAAAAATCACATCAAGCACCCAGTGCAGACTGTTTTCTCCTCCCCCATGAGACCTGATTGCTTTGCTAATATACAAGGCTTTTGCTGGCAAAGAGGTGATATAATACCTGGTTTCTGCTGTTGATTTGTCACTTATAATTCGCGTGAATTCAATTCTCACTATGGGCTTATACGCCCTCCCCTTTTTCAGACTCATGCATCTAAGAAGCTACGTGCGTAACCGTATATTTGTGAATTTCTATTCTGCCATGACCCGAATCTGTTTCTTCTGATTGATCAAATTTATAGTCCCTACCTTCGTAATTTAATTGATATTCATTAGAATCTCTTTCCCTAAAAAAATAAACAGAAGCTCAGCAAACTAGCCTTCACCCCAACGAATATCAACAAAGGAGGCTTGCACCTCCCTTGCCTACTAGTATAACGACAACTTAAATAAATGGATATTTTAATGTGGTATAGTACCTAACCAAGAAGAGACGGAGGTACCATGATATCGCTTTGTTTAATGTTGCTGGAGCAATAGCTGAACTGCACTCTTCAAGCATCCCCTTTGAGCGCGCCCCATTTTGAGCCGCACTCTTTAGGCACTCTAAGCTACCAGCCCGCTACTTCCAGCTATTGAGCCTTCTTCACTTGCTCTACGATGTGCGTAAAGCTTGCTGGGTCGTTTACGGCCATTTCAGCTAGCATCTTACGATCTACTTCTATACCGGCTTTTTTCATGCCGCCCATGAATGTTGAATATATCATATCATGTTGACGAACGGCTGCGTTGATTCTTTGAATCCATAACCCTCTGAAGTCACGTTTGCGATTTCTGCGGTCACGATACGCATATTGTAGCGCCTTTTCTACTTTCTCAATAGCTATTTTGAAACAGTTCTTAGCTCTGCCTCTATAGCCCTTGGCCATTTTAATTATCTTCTTATGTCTATTCTTGGAAATTTTTCCAGCTTTTGCACGTGTCATATCTTATATACCCTTTAATTTTAATTAACCATTCGGTAGGAAAATCTTCTTCAGTCTCTTTGCATCTGGTTCGCAAAGAACTGCAGTTCCCCTTTGATTACGAAGTTGGGATTTTGTACGACGTCTCATGAAGTGCTGTTTACCCGCTTGTGCACTTTTAACTTTGCCACTAGCAGTAAGCTTAAAGCGCTTTTTTGCACCGGAGTGGGTTTTCATTTTAGGCATTATAGTCCTCTGTATTTTGGTATTTAATCTAAAAAATAATTCTAGATCGTAGAAAAAATAAGTTGAGCAAATTAGGCATACCAAAGCCACGTCGCTTCAACGCTCTCGCATCATACATCACATGCGGATTTCTTTCAAGCTCTTTTTGTCAGGAATTGTAGAATATTTCTAGATAATAAGTGAATAACAACAAGAAATGGTGGCCAAAGGCGGGCTCGAACCGCCGACACAAGGATTTTCAGTCCTTTGCTCTACCAACTGAGCTATTTGGCCATCTGAATAATTGTTCGCAAGAACTTTATAACCAATAAAATCAGGTTTGTCTATTTAAAATTTGCAATTTTTGAAAAAAACACTTTGCTCTGGGCAATAACCGTATATTATAGTGTTTATTCAGAACTAAAAACATAGCTAGATTTATGGAAGAACTCTTTGCCCTCAAAAACGTTTACGAACTATACACAGGACATCGCGTGCTAGTCACGCTGTTTATAATGCTGACCGGATTTTACCCTATGCTGATGATAATGAAAAAAATCATCTCGCCCAGGGTGGACAAGATAATAAAAACTAGGAGCAAAAACTCTACTAGAATAATAGAAAAGCATCGAATCACCGCGCGCCTAATCCAGGTGTTCATTGCTGTGTACCTGATGTTCTGGGGAGATATCCTGGACGACCTCACCTTAATGAGCGAATCTCTCATCAGGATTAAAGACTCTGCTATCTCAATATATCTAGTCACTACCATAAGCTCTGTGTTGTTAACAGCAATTAATATCGGGGTTGATTTGCACGGATCTCGAAAAACCTTTAACCATACTGCAATTGAGCTCCATACGCATATATTGAAAATATTCATCACAGCTTGCGCATCGCTCAGCATAATCTCAGTAATTCTTGGCATTTCGATATCATCTCTATTCACAAGCCTTGGTGCCGCGGCTGCCCTTCTTACCTTTGTGTTTAAAGACACCGTCCTTGGGCTTCTTGCGAGCGTGCAATTGACATTTCAGAACATCATCAGAATTGGAGACTGGGTGAGCCTTCCAAGCTATGGCGCTGACGGTGATATCGAGAAAATCACTATAACCGTTGTGGTGATTCGTAATTTTGACAAAACATGCACTACCGTTCCGACCTCGGCCTTTCTAAACACCGGCGTGAAAAACTGGCGCACGATGTTTGAGTCTGGCGGCCGTCGTATCAAGCGCGCGATTAGCTTGGATATGGATACTATAAAAATATGCAGCCAAGAGCATCTTGATAAATTCAGGAAAATGCCTTGCATGACGGATTTTGCAAAAAATAACAAGCATATGTTTGATGCAAAAAACGAGACAACAAACATAACCATGTTCCGGTATTATGTTGAGGAATATTTAAAAAGCCATCAGGACATCCACCAAGAGGGTTTCACCTTCCTAGTAAGGCAGCTCAACCCAACACCAACAGGGATCCCGCTGGAGCTTTACGTCTTCACAAAAGACACCGCATGGGCAAATTACGAAGCCATACAAGCCAGCATCTTCGACCATTTACTAGGAGGGCTTGCGAAATTTGAGCTCAGAGCATTCCAAACGGTGATTAGGTAGAGGGTAGGCGCATTAAAAATCTGAGGTAATATGGGTAAGAAGCCTGCGCCTGCATGCCTAAAAACGCACTGTTTTAGGCATGCCAGCAAAGCTTCTTACTCCTTATTCGTCTTTCACCATCACCACAGAGATATTCCTGTTTTCGCGGAAGATATCTTGTAGCTTTTTGAATTCGGCTGATTTGATATAGCTATTTTCCATCCAGGCCTTATGTGTGATCATTTTATCCGTAATGATGCTGTCTTCCCCTTTGATAACGCATTCACGCGCGAGGGTCAGATGCGCACTAGAGAAATTAAAATTCAACTCCTTAAGATTCCGGATTTTATTATTCTTAAAAATAGTTGTACGCTGCATGGTTCTGGGATTTCCTAAATATAGATCGTTAACAGAGCCTTTAATGTCCATATCAAGCATATCCGCACCCAAGGAAAGCCCGCCTTCCAACCGGTAGGCCAAGCCAATATTCGTTTTATGGAACATGCTTGGGTTTTTATAACCCAACGAAATGGTAATCGGCGTGACGACACGGCTGTTTAGATTCGGTATCGAGCTGCTGATTCTTGCTTCTTTGGGAATGAAAACTGAGAAGAAATTCTTAAACACCCAATCCTCAATATGCTGAGCTGAGGCATATAGCCTAGCCCCCGTCAAAGACATCGCATCCTCCCCGAGTAGCTGGATATTAGAACTTCCAACATTATCCAAACTAACCGCATTGACTATAATAGTTTTAGCATGCGCCTCAGCAACATCCGGGATTTCCTCATATGAAGCCCCTCCCCTTGCCAAAACGAGGGAGCTTTTGCCAGCAATATCTGGGAAAATACCATCTGCCATGCTGACAACATTTGTGGGGTCAATCCAGTAAGTTTTGCCCCCCTTGGAAATCACCTTTAATATAGCATGATTAAAATTACTCATAGACGGGAACTTCTCATCATATGCCTGCATGCCAGCGCCGCGAAGCACTAAAGCAACATGCGCCTCATAGCCCAAATGCCTCAGGATTTTCACAGTGATAGTGGAAAAATCTTTACAATCACCAAGCTGTTTTTCTGCCACTTTAGCCAAATCTTGTGGCACCAATCTACCATTTATAGATCTCCAATCGCCGCAATATTGAACCTTCTTACTCAGCATAGTTGTGATTTTATTGATCCGAGCTACGATATCTTCCTCTTTCTCTAGAGCCCCTTCTTTTTTTGCAACCCCTTCTTTCTCAGCGGCTTTTGCTATATCCAAAAACACATCAGGCAAAGACTGCTCCAACACCTCGTTATATTTAACCGCTAGCTTGTCACCAAGATTACTCCATTTATCCAAACTTGCAAGGGAAACATAGGTAATGCGCTTGTGATTCAGCGCGCTGCCGGCCACCTCGTTAATCGGCATGTTGATCAATGGAGATAGTAGCTTCAGGTTAATTTTATGAAAATAACCTTTTTTATCAGCTGGATTTTCTGTAGTGAGCAATAATTTTTTATACGGATCATTCAGCTCTACAAGCAGCGGAATTTCAGAATTAATCGTAACATTAGATTTTTTCCAGTAACCCCCAGTGCCAAAAGCGTATTTCGCAAAGAACTCTTTATCAATTAAAACTTTGTTAGTAATCTCTTTATATTTAAGATAAATTGTCGCGCCAACTTCTGGCTTGGGAAAGCTTATAGCTATTTGTTTAATCTCGTCAAAGCCGGCTCTATTATTGGCAACGGGCTTATCCTCAATCATCCCGTCAGTGACTTTATATTCCTTGCCTTGAAAAATAGTTTTAGCCTCAAGAATCTGAACAGAAGAACTATCGCTATTATAACCCATAGTATATTTAGCTACAAATTCCCTTGCCTGTTCTCTAAGCAATGTGATCTGTATTTCCACAATACTCTCATGAGTGCCATCCTTATGGATTTTCGTATCTCTATTATAAAAATCATATTGCAACGCTGCATCTTGCAATGTTTGCATGCGCGCATAGCTGACCGGGCAAGCAAGAAACAAAGCAACTAGCAAATATAGTAGTTTATTTTTCATATAAATATATTTTTTTAT
>NVVL01000021.1 GCA_002402195.1 Rickettsiales bacterium
AATTTTTCTTTTGAGGTGCTCCGCAAGCCTGCATGTTCGCATAAATCCGCCTCGGTCGAGGATTTGGTCACCTCTATGATTATGATTCCAGGCTCCGGAGAGTATGTTTATGATACTAAAATTCAGCAAAAAACTATTCTAACCCCCCATGGCGCTGAAATAGAGACAACAGATGTTAACTCACATAATTATCATAAAATCGCAAATAGCGTGCATAGTTTGAATCAGCTTCAGCAAATTTGTAAAAATACCGAATGGGTTTCTCCTGTGGTTTGCTGGTTTGGTGATAATATCAATGCGCGTGATTGCCTTATTAAGCCGGCTGTCGAGTTTAAGGATACGAAAGTTGCCTATTCCGAAGAATGGAGAGTTGGGGGGTATAATAGAGAAACGGCTTATGAAATCACCAAGGATGCGTTTGACCGCCCATTATATGGTGGAAGCGTGAATGATGCTAGCGTAGTGCGCTATTTAAAGGAGCTAAAAAGCCGTAATCTAAAAACCATGTTCTACCCTATGTTTTTCTTGGATGTTCCTCAAAAACCATGGCGCGGACACATGACAACAGAGCCAGAATATGTGCGGGATTTCTTCCAAAAAGAGCACGGATATAACGATTTTATCCTGCATTATGCAGAGCTTGCGAGGGATCATGTTGATGCATTCGTGATTGGCTCTGAGCTCATCGGGCTCACCAGCATAAGAAGCGGAGATAATTTTCCGGCCGTGGATGAGCTAGTAGCATTGGCACAAAAAGTAAAGCAAATCATGGGAGACAAGGTGCTCGTCACTTACGCAGCAGACTGGTCTGAATATCATCACACAACAGGAGGCTGGTTTAATCTTGACCCGCTCTGGGCATCATCAGGCATAGATTTTGTCGGTATCGATGCATACTTCCCAGTTGCCCCAGCAGCCGGCTCCGTGATCACCAAAGAGGAGCTGGAAGCTGGTTGGAATAGCGGGGAAGGGTATGATTATTATATAGACCAGAGCGATGATTCCAAACATCCGCTTGCCCCTGAATATGCGTGGAAAAACCTGCGCTATTGGTGGGAGAATCCACATAAAAACCCAGATGGAGCGCTAACTGAGTGGGTGCCACGCTCAAAGCCTATCTGGTTTACTGAATTTGGTTTTCCTTCAATCAACCAAGCAACGAACCAGCCTAACGTATTTTTTGACCCCAGATGTATTGATGGTGGAGTGCCTAAGGGCTCAAATGGGAATATTGATTTCACGATTCAGCGAAGGGCCATCAAAGCCTTTATCGAATATTGGAAAACTCAGGAATATATAGGGCAAATGTTCCTATGGACATGGGATGCACGCCCCTACCCCGCATGGCCACATATGCGTGTTTGGAGAGATGGTAATTTATGGGAAAAAGGGCACTGGGTTAATAATAAATTCGGCACGAGCAATCTTGGTGCTATCCTGTTGGAGATATCGCTCAGATCTCAGATTAACCTGGACCATGTCGATGTCAGCACTCTTGATGACACTATAGAAGGGTTCGTTTTGAGCAACCAAATGACAGCGATAAACGCGATTGATATGCTCAGAGCATCTTATTTCTTTGATATTTGCGGCGCTAATCAGGAAATGATTTCTTTTATAAAAAGGGGAAGTGCGCGGGAGCTTTCTGTCTCTTCTAGCGAATGTTTGAAGCTTTCAGATAATAGTTTCATAGAGGAGATAGAAATACCCAAGGAAGTCACTCTTGACAAGGTGGATTTATATTTCATCGATGGGTCAAAGGAATATAGCACCAATTATATCTATGTAAATAACGAAACAAACTCATATACAGATAAAGCAACTCTGCGGACTCCTCTTGTGATCACCGAAGCTGAGGCGAAGATAATGGGGGAATTATTGCTGGAGAATGCATCTATAGAGGATAAAATCATTAGTTTTATCTTAAATAAGCAAGATTTCAAGCTAAAACCAACGGATTTTGTCTCGTTTAAACATGCAGGCAGGGAATATTCCATCAGGGTCATTAACACCGAGATACACGGCAATCAAATGATCGTTACAGGCATAGTGGATTACCGGGATTTTTATCTGAGCGTAGCTTCTGCAAAGAATCAGCTTACTCTGGAATATGAGCATAGCGAAGATAGCAATCTCGTAATATTAGATCTGCCATTTATATTTAACAATGCCCGCGCGCCCTATCTGGCGGCTTATCTCTGCAATAATGCATCTGCGCCGCTCTATAGCAAACTCCCGCATGATCTGCACGGTAATTGGAGCCGCATCGCCTCATTAGAACCAACAAATGCTCTGGGTACATTAGTTGAATTTATCCAGCCGCGCCACGTGAATATGTTCATGATTGACGAGACAAGCAAGCTGATCGTCAAAGGGCGCCGCCTGGAAAAATACGCGCTTGGAGCTCAGCAATTAGCGATGATAGGGGGCGAGGTGATCACTTTTCGCCATATAGAGAAATTGCAAGATGGTTTATATAAGATCTCATACCTGACTCGCGGAGGGATGGGCACGGAAAATCTCATGACAAACCACGCCCCAGGTGAGGATTTTGTGATTATTAACGCAGGAATGGGCATGAATATGATTTCTGTATCGAAAAAACTCATCGGAAAGCCCGTTATCTTCCGTGCGTGCAGCATAGAAAAATCCATGATTTATGAAAATAAAGCCCAAAGCCCGCTGCCTCCTTTTGTAACATATGAGCAAATTTCAGGGCACGAGCTGCATATAAAATGGGTAACGCGAAGCCGGCATTATAATCAATGGGACGAGCCCGCCGGGGCAGAGGATAGCAGTTTTACAGTCAAGCTTCATCTCAATGCAAATGGCGATGCTGCGGAGTATCAGAGCCTTACCTGGGAAATAATAATAGCTATTAGCGCGCTGGACCTTAGCGCCGGGTACTCGGTTGATATAATAAAAGGTGGAAATTAAATAATATAAATAAGGCAAAACTATGCAAACGAATAATTTTGATATGGAGCTCATGGTTCCAGGGCAGGAAAATAAGGATGTAACTTTTAATGAATCCTTGCTTAAAATAGATAGCTTCCTGAATCTCAGTGTGAATGGGTTCAGGGATGAGGTTCCAGATGAGGTTCCGCTTGGTGAAAAATACATCATCACTAATGGGGAATATCAGCATCACATATGCTATAGCTCGCATGAGTCCAAGGGCGTGCAATATTTTCGTCCAAAACAAGGAATGGTTGTGTTCTCGGTTCAAGCCCATAGTTTCATGCTATATCATGAGCATAATTGGGTCGAGATTATGCAGGCAGCACACGAACCACCAAGAGAAGACGGCGCTATGGTTGGCGGTGCGGTTGACGCGGCCGTCGTAGCTGATGATGCTGATGCTGTTAACGTTGGAGGCGCCTATGTGGATGATAATTTCACCGGGATTGATGATGAATTTATCGCTCCTCCAAATAAAAAACATTTTTCCCTTTATCTAAACTCAAATACCACTCTGAACTTTGACAATGTGCTCTTTTCCGAAGTCACTATACTCATCAAACAATGCTACAATGCGGCACGCTCCCTGACCTGGCCGCACAATATATTATGGCCAGATGGGAGCGCACATATAATGAGTGAGGCTCCAAATGCTATCGACATAGTCAAACTATACAGAATGCCGGAAAGCACGCATTTTCTTGGGAAAATAATAGGGCAGAACTATCAATTTTAGGAGTTGGGAACATAATTTCAAGTCAAGCGGCAAGGTTTCTTGGAAACTATGTCCACAACTCTTTTTGAAGGACAAATCATCAGGAGGATAAATCATGGTTACACTACTTGCGTCTATTGCAGGATTTCTCACCTCAATCATTCCAGAAATAATAAAATATTTCAAAGATATGAATGACAAAGAGCATGAGCTATCCATTTTAGAAATACAAATGCAATATAATCGCGACAATGACGCGCGCAGTCTGGAGGAAATATACGTCGCCCGGGATATTCTGGAGCAAGCCTCACTTTATGCCACCTTTGAAAGCAAAATCTGGTGGGTGGATATGCTTAACGGCTCTGTGCGCCCGGTTTTGGCTTATAGTTTTTTCATAATGTATGTTGCTGTCAAATATCTGCAATATAATGCGATTTCCGCCTCGGCGCATATTGTGGAGCATATAGAAATAATCTGGAATATTGACGATCAAGCAATTTTTGCAAGTGTTGTGAGTTTTTACTATGGGCAACGAACATTCAGGCGGTCTTATCGTACATAGATGCATCACCAAAGAGGGGATTGAGCTAATAAAGATATTCGAAGGCTTCAGCGCCAAGCCATATATATGCTCTGGAGGGCATTTGACCATCGGATATGGTCATAAATTATTACCAGATGAGCCCACGGAAGAAATATCGCAAGCAGAAGGGATCTTGCTATTGGAGCAAGATCTGTTCCGATTCGAGCGTGCGGTTGTCAGATATATCGATAATCCTTTAAATAACAATCAATTTGCGGCCTTGGTTTCGTTTAGTTTCAATCTTGGCGCCGCGGCACTGCAACGCTCTACCTTGAGGCAGAAAATAAATTACGGTTTATATAATGAAGCCGCCAACGAATTCCCCAAATGGGTCTATGCAGATGGCCGAAAAATCGCCGGCCTAGTGCATAGACGCATAGTGGAACAAGAGCTGTTCCTCTTGTGAAAGGGGGTGGGGGATGGGAGGAGGTTACTCAGCAACTTCTTCTATAACGACGCCGGCTGGTTGTAGCTGTTCGAGTTCCAAGTCAATTAGTTCATGCACTTCGTCTCTTATACCAACATCCCCAACTACAAACTGAAAAATAACATGAGCCATCTCCTTTGATGCTCCAAGAAGCGCTACTTGGTTACTTAATGCCTCAAACTCCTCAAAAGCACTGTGGTCTCTAGCTAAAATTATTTGTGCTTGCTGAAGTGCATATGACTTGAGGGGAGAAGGGGGCAAGATGGTAGCTACCACGGCACATATACGAATAAATTCTAAGGATTGATACTTAGGGCTAAAAATTACTCCTATCTGCTCTTGTGTAGAGTTAGGAGTTAACAACGCTGGCATCAAATTCCAGACTTCCTTACCACCATGATTTACAAATGCCTCAACGATGTTACCTACCTGTTCGTGATTGAAATTTTCCCAGATAGCAGCATATGACTTTAGAGCGAGTCCGCCTTGGAGAGTTTGAGTTATATTATCACTAAGTTCTTTTTTTACGACAATTCCAGACAAAATAAAATCCGATGCTATTCGGCTATTAGTTCTTCCTATAGGCATAAAATAACCTCCATTTTTAAATTATAATAATATTAACAAAGAACCAGACCACTCTTCCTAAGCCATTGACGTAAATCTTATTGCGGCTAAACGTATGCATACCCATGGGTAGGTTTCTGAAACCGTCTATAGATATGCTTGTTTTACTATAGAAATTAGTGCATCTGCTCCCTTTACCAGGGTGCATCTTGGGATATTTGCTAATATTTGTCAAAAACTTTGTTATGTTTCTTTTTTTTTCTTAACTAAATTGTGGCATTTTTAATTATAGGGTTAATGCCTACATTCATCTTATGCGGCATTTTTATGCCTAGAAGAACAATCAATAATTGGGTGATATTAGGCCTGTGGGCGTAGCTTCTTACATCCATTTCAGCAGAAATAGATGGTGCTAATATTGTTAAAAAAGGATGTGATTATTATATCTGCTAGATATGTGTAATGAACGGGGCAGGGATTTGTTACCCCTCCCCAGATCCAATCAAGGCACCCCATATTTAGGATGCCTTGTATGCTACTCTATTTTGAATAGTCTCTTCTGGGTTAGAGCTTGAAAGAATTATTGCCACCTCTTGCTCAGCTTTCTTCAAGCTTACTGTCTTACTTGCCAGAGCCCCCTGGTTTACCGGAAGATGGTTGTGAAGTTCAAAGAAGCTACTATAATCTTCAAGCAGCAAACCAAAAGCTTCTATTTTCTCCCGAGTTAAAATGACAGCAGGGGCTGTATGGGTTTAGACACCAGAGCGCATTTTTTCAATGTTTACTACCTCCACTTTAAAAAAAATCAACCACTGGGTCTGGCAATTTATTCTCCAGATGTACCTTCTATAGTCATCTGACCAGATACTTCAAGCAGATCACCTAGTTCAGTATTTTCACGCTGATTTAGATTATATATAGCTTGTTCAAACGGACTCAAATTTTTTAGCAATGGCGGTTCGTTGTCCTCATTCTTAGAGTCGCCAGGCAAGTCGTCTCCTACGCTTTTCCTAAGGCTTGCCCTATCTAGTTCAGTTGTAACAGTGCCAGGCTTTACTACTGACTCTGCATTAGAGCTAGCTGTATCCCGTAGTTGAGAATTATTTCCCATATCGTTTTACCAATTTAAGTTAAAAATATTTAAACTATAAAAACAACTAAAAAATGTAACTTTTAGTAGAATTTTTATGTTGCAAGTAAAACATAAATTCAACCTACTTGCAAGCTTTTTTTATTTTTACAAAAGGCTATTTCATCCAAAGGTTGGGTCAAAAGGTAGGCGGTACCTAGGGTGGAAAGACAGCAAAAAAAATTAATTCAATATCTCTATTTTTATTTTTTATTGGAAAATAGTCACTATTGAGTCACTAGAAGCTATAAAACAACCTAAAATACCCTGTATTTTGAATTAAAATATCTCAATAGTTTAACTCAACAATTTAAATCTAGATTAAAGAATCTCTAAAAATACGAGATATTCCAGTGCGGCGACAACATTAAATAAATGATATTCCAAAGGGAAATAACATCTAACTAAGAAAATATGGGGAGCAATGATATCATTTATTTAATATCGTTGTTGTACTAGTATATTATTGCCATAAATTCATATTATAATTCCCACAATATTTAAACATAGCAATAGTATTTGGATGCTCCTGCCCAAAACCCCTTACTTGTGGCTCGCCAAAGGTTTTATAATGATATAAATCTCCTGCTCTACAAGCCGCCTTAGCTCCTTGCAAATGCAGATAACTTACATGTTCAATATGAGCCATATTATTTTTATATAAATAGAAGTAAATTTTCTGGGCAGCTCTATAAAACTCTATCGCATCCTTAAAACAGTTCTGCTTCATAAAAATCTCGCCTTGCACTACATAACTACGAGCCAAATAGGCGCTTTCTAAAAATCTTGCTTTTTGAGCTTTTTCTTGCTGCATATTTTTTAATATCGATATAGATTTCTTAATATGCTCCAAAGCATCTGCTATTTTCCCTAATCCTAATTCACTTCGTGCAAGCTCTGCAAATATTCGTCCAAATATAAGATGATCTTCTTTTTTTTTGAATTTATGCATATTATAAATTTGTTTCGCTTGGTCATATGCTTCTTGATATCTACCCAAAAAGTTTAATATTTTAGCTCTCAAAAGATAATTTGATGTGAGCACTAAATCATCTGCCTTAATTTTGCCAAGACGAATTTTTATTAATAATGACATTCTGTTCAGAGCTGATTCGTAATCCCCTTTAAGAAAAAACAACATAGATTCTACGTTATTAATAAAAGGCGTGTTTTTTAATTTTACAATATATTGTTCTGCGCTCTTCATATTTCCAACTTTAATCTCATTACTTGCAAGCTGATAGAATAAGTCAGCTTTAATACTTTCATACCCCTCTACGTTTTTATATACTTCTTTTGCCTTCATAGCATATTTCATAGATTTATCAAAATCAAAATGTCGATTTCTATAATGCCGTGCAAGTGACTGTAAGAAATCAGCGTATCTAGCTCTTTCATCATTATTCATTAACGATGGATTGAACTTATTAATATCCTCACGTTCATTAAACCACTTTACCAACTCTTCTGCCGCCTCATAATCAGAATAATTATTATATTGTGTCATCAAATAGAGACTTAAACCCATTGTTCCAAACAAACTAATCGGATATTCTTCAGTATATCTAGAAATCACCTTGAAGTTCTCAAATATTGTTTTTCCACTACGAAAAACGTGAAAATCTGTGACAGATCTTGGCACAGATTTTAATAAGTTACTAATTAATTTTTCTAAAACATCCTGAGATTTCTTTCTTCCATTCATATCAATAATTGTTTGCGCAATAATATCATGCATCTCAAAAATTGAATTTTGCTCGCTGCTGCTAATATTAGAAATTAAAGCAAATTTAGAGATTTGGAAAATATCGTCCTCTAGACTTGTTTTATTATCAGTGATATAACTCAAAAAATCTTTTGAAAAAGCTTGATTATTAATTAAAGCCATTTTATACAACAAATTGACCGCTGTTGGCGTGAACTCACTAATTGCTAAGGCAATATTTAGTTTTAGTTTGTTCGATGATCGCAAAACCTGCTTTTTGTAAGTTTTAAAATTAAGACCAGGTACCTGATTGAGTAACTGCGCCGCCTGAACTATCAATATCGGATAGCCATTAAAACTCTTTGCTAAAAACTCTTCTTGCTCTGAAGAAGAACTTTCTAAAATATTATTTGCTAAAATAATAGAATCATTTCTATTGAATTTAGTTAATTCTATAGAATAGGGAAGATTTTCTTTGTCTTGGGAAGCGAATATTACATGCCCGTTATGTTCCCAATTGATAAAATCTTGAACTTTTTTATTTTCTCCAATTTTAAGATTATCAAATATTAGCAACCAATTATCTTTTTTTTGCAAATATTCTAAGACTTTTTCTTTTACTAAATTCCCGCCTTCTTTAATATTTGCCCCATTGTTTTTATTTAATTCTTTAGCTAGCTTTATAAACTCTTGATTTAAATTTAAATTACAGTCTACAAACCAAATAACTTTATAATTACTCCTGTTTTCATAGGCGAAAGTTCTAATAAGTTGTGTTTTACCAATACCGCTAGTACCTACTATACTTGCCTGTTTAAACTTTCTCAAATTCTCCTTAAGTTGATGTAGTTGTCTCACATGATCCA
>NVVL01000005.1 GCA_002402195.1 Rickettsiales bacterium
CCTAGAATATTCCATATTTTTAGAGATTTTTTCATCTAGATTTAAATTTTTGGGTTAAAATATTGAACATATTTTAATTTAAAAGTTTGAAAAATAGATGGAAAAAGATCCAAAATACCCCCCCTACTTCCCAATCATATCTTGGGGCACGACATATTTGTCGAAATCTTCTGATGATATCACTCCGGATGCGATTGCGGCTTCTTTTAGGCTCGTACCCTCTATAAAGGCTTTTTTGGCAATTTTAGCGGCGTTGTCGTAGCCTATATGTGGGTTAAGGGCGGTTACTAGCATCAGTGACTTATCCCTCAAATCGTTGATTCGCTCTATGTTTGGCTCGATCCCATCAATGCAATTAGACACCAAACTATTCATCGCATCGCTAAGCAGACGGATAGAATGAGTCACGTTCTGTATGATCAAAGGCTTGAACACATTAAGCTCGAAATGTCCGTTTGAGCCTCCAATACTCACCGCAACATGATTCCCCATCACCTGGGCTGCAACCATAGTCATTGCCTCACATTGAGTCGGGTTAACCTTGCCTGGCATAATGGAGGAGCCGGGCTCATTGGCGGGAAGATTCAGTTCCCCCAAACCACATCTGGGGCCTGAGCCTAGCAGGCGGATATCATTGGCAATCTTCATCATGCTAACCGCTATGCTATTGAGCGTTCCCGAGAACTCGACCAAAGCATCATTACACGCCAAAGCCTCAAATTTATTCGGCGCAGTTTGGAACTTATATCCAGTAAATTTCGAAACTTCCTCTGCGAATTTTTCAGCAAATCCGGCTTTGCAGTTAATGCCCGTTCCGACCGCCGTGCCGCCTTGTGCCAGATAGTGCACCCTTGCGAGTGAGTGCCCTACTCGCTCCAAACTATATTTGATCTGATACGCATATCCGGAGAATTCTTGCCCCAAGCTCACCGGTGTTGCGTCTTGCAAATGCGTTCTGCCAATCTTGACAATTCCATCCCAATCTTTGGCCTTGTTATCCAGGCTTTTATGCATCTTCTCAAGAGCAGGGATTAATAGCTCATTACTCTGCAAAACGGTCGCAATATGCATGGCAGTTGGGAATACATCGTTCGAAGATTGCCCCATATTCACATGATCATTCGGATGCACGGGAGACTTTCCGCCCTTTTCCCCTGTTAGTTTTTCGTTCGCAATGCCCGCTAGAACCTCATTCATATTCATGTTTGACTGAGTGCCAGAGCCCGTTTGCCACACTACTAATGGGAAGTTATCGTCAAACTCGCCCGCAAGCACCCGGTCTGCGGACTCGATTATGGCAGCGGCTATATGTATATCAAGAGCGCCGATCTCGGAGTGAACTTTGGCAGCAGAGCGTTTGAGAATCGCAAGAGCCCGGATCATTTCCTTAGGCATTTTCTGGTCAGCAATTTTAAAATTACCAATAGAACGCTGCGTTTGAGCACCCCAATAATAGTTACTCTCAACTTTAATCTCGCCTATAGAATCAGTTTCAACCCTGTATTCTGCCATTTTGCGCCCCTATTTTTTTTTCAAATTATACTCGATCAATTCATCCGTTTGATTCACGGAAACTATATATCCATTTTGCGCGCAAATCCTGCCGATATAATGCTCACGACAATTACCAACATCAATTGGAGCATCAAGATCGCCTTCCAAAATCTGCGCATTATCCTCTTTTAACTTCAAAATCTTGCTACGGCTTATGATCTTAAATTCACTCGCATTAATATTATTCACATGAACATCAAGTACGCCCCGCATGGCGCCGCTTTCTGCTGCGATAACTATTAAACACATAACAGCTTTGGCAATTTGCGTGTCAAGAAAGATCAAGCCTTTCTCAAAATGTAGATTCAGCTCAGTCTTTTTGTCCTCAAAGAAATCGGTCAGCAGCTTCATTATGCTAATCACACTGACTTCCTCTTCTTCAGCAGACGCGCCATATGCCGCACGAAGGAGCCTTAAATGACTCACCAAATTAATCGACTCTTCCGATGCAATGACTTTTGCCTGCTTAGCAATCGATGTATCTTGTCCGCAAATCATGCTAAGGCAATTATCAATGGCACCAATGGAGCCCGCCAAATCATGGCATAATTTTGCGCTCAAAGCTTGTGATAGTTCTATTGTTCTGGTCATAAATTTTATTTATATGTTATATGTGAATTTGTTTGTTATATGCTTGCAGCACAGACTCATACATCATTTCTGATAATGTTGGATGTGGGAATATCGTATTCATCAAATCCTCTTCCGTGCCCTCCATTTCCTTTGCAACCACGTAGCCTTGAATCAGTTCAGTAACATCCGAGCCAATCATATGGCTGCCTAGCATCTCGCCAGTTTTTGCATCAAAGATTGTCTTGATCATTCCATCACCATCACCAAGGATCATCGCTTTTGCGTTGCCATAAAACGGGAATCTACCAATTTTAATCTCGCGCCCATCCGCTTTTGCAGCCTCTTCCGTCAGGCCAACACTAGCTATTTGCGGGCTGGAATATGTGCAGCCAGGAATGTTTGTTTTAGTAATCTGATGAGGCTTTTTGCCGGCAATCATCTCAGCCGCGATCACCCCTTCATGGCTGGCTTTATGCGCAAGCCACGGCGCGCCTGCAACATCACCAATCGCATAAACCCCCTTCTGACTCGTTTGCATCAGGCCATTAGTAACTATATGCCCGCGATCTAACTTAACTTTTATTTTTTCCAAACCGATATTTTCAACATTTCCAGAAATACCCACAGCCATCAGCAGAATCTCGGATTTTATCACCTCCTTCTTGCCGCCATGCTCAAAAATGATCTCAACTGAATTTTTACCGGATTTTTGCTCTTTAAGCACCACCCCAGTCTTAAACTTAATCCCCTTAGATTCAAACGCTTTTCTGGCCATAGAGGATATCTCACTATCTTCCACAGGCAGGATCCGATCAGCGGCCTCTAGCACAGTAACATCAACCCCAATCGCATTATAAAAAGATGCAAACTCAACACCAATCGCACCAGAGCCCACCACGACCATCGATTTTGGTGTGGTTTTGGGCACCAGAGCCTCGCGGTAGCTCCAGATATTCCCTCCATTTGGTTCGAACCCTTCAAGCACGCGCGCCCGTGCGCCCGTTGCGATGATTATGTTCTTTGCTTTGACAGTAGTCTTCCCGTCCACAGAAATTTGAGTAGGGCTTTCGATCTTAGCAGCCCCCTCTATCACAGTAACTTTATTCTTCTTAAGTAGCCCAGCAATACCACCAACCAGCTTGCCCGATATATCTCGTGAGCGCTTCACGATCTTCTGAAGATCAAACCCAACATTCCCGGCAGAAATACCATATTCCTCGGAATGTTTCATTTTTTGATATAATTCCGCAGATTTAAGCAGAGCTTTCGTTGGAATACACCCCCAATTCAGACATATTCCCCCCAGATGCTCCTTCTCTATCAGTGCCGTTTTCTGCCCAAGCTGCGCAGCTCTTATCGCAGCGACGTAACCTCCAGGGCCTCCGCCAATTACTACTACATCAAAATTTTCCATAATCACAATCCTTTCAAATCTAAACAAACATCAATATTGGTGATTCTATATATTTCTTAAATGCTGCAAGGAATAACGCTCCAACCGCGCCATCAACTACCCTGTGATCGCATGATAAATTCACATCCATTATCATCCTTGTCTCTATCTTATCATTAATCACCACCGCTCTTTTGCTGCTCATCCCCACTGCAAGAATACAACCTTGCGGAGGGTTGATGATAGCATTAAAGCTCTTAACACCATACATCCCCAGATTAGAGATGCTAAACCCACCACCTTGGAATTCCTCGGGCTTCAGACTATTTGCCCGCGCCCGCTTGGCAAGATCTTTCATCTCAGAGGAAATAGTCGTGATCTCCTTTTGATCAGCATTACGAATCACCGGAGTAATCAGCCCGCCATCAATCGCAACAGCTATCGAAATATCAACATTATTATACATCATGATCGCATCATCGCTCCAGCTTGCATTTGCCTCTGGAATATCCATCAGTGCCTTTGCCGTTGCTAGAATCACGAAATCATTCACCGATAATTTCTTGCTTTTATCATCCCCAAAGCTAGCATTGAGCTGCGCTCTGATCTCCAGAACCGAATCCATCATACATTCGTTTGAAAGATAAAAATGCGGCACAGTCTGTTTCGACTCAACAAGACGCTTGGCAATAATCTTCCTGATATTATTATTCGGCACCAGGCGATATTCCTCCTTATGTCTCGAAATAGTGCCACGTTTTGTGCCTATATTAAGCAAATCTGCCTTAATAATCCGGCCATGAGGTCCGCTGCCAGTGACATTTGCAAGAGCAATCCCCTCCATTTTCGCAATACGCTTTGCAAGAGGTGAGGCAAATATCCGAGCTCCAGCCGGTCGCACCATCTCTGTTTTTGGAGCAGCAGAAGACGGGCTTGCAGCCGGTATAGATGCAGCTGGTGCAGGCTTCTCTTCTTTTTTAGGCTCAGAAGCAACCGTACCTGCTGCCGATTCCTTCTCAATAAAAGCAGCAAGTGCTGCTTTGTCTTCATCTTCTTCAAGCAGCACTCCGATCAACGAATTAACCGGCACTTCCTGCGCACCTTCTGGCACCATGATCTTAGCAAGCACACCTTCATCAACAGCTTCAACTTCCATAGTTGCTTTATCTGTTTCGATCTCGGCGATCACTTCCCCAGCTTTAACAGAGTCGCCTTCTTTCTTAGTCCATTTTGCAAGATTACCATGTTCCATCGTTGGCGATAAAGCTGGCATTAAAATTTTTATTGGCATTGATTCACTCTTCAATCTTTAAATTATATTTCTCTATAACAGACTTAAATCACATTTCTCTATAACAAGCCTGCTTTGCTGCTTCTACAATATCCTCAACTGTTGGAAGCGACATTTTCTCCAGATTCTCAGCATATGGCAGTGGCACGTCCTTACCAGCCACAACTTCAACTGGAGCATCCAAATGGTCAAAAGCTTCTCTCATCACAATTGCGCTGATTGTAGCACCAATTCCACCAAAGAACCAGCCTTCCTCTACCACCACCAGGCGATTAGTTTTGACAACAGACTCAATTATCGCCTCCTCGTCAAGCGGTTTGATCGTGCGAAGATCAATCACTTCGGCGCTAATCCCAGCCTCTGCCAGAATATCCGCAGCAGCGAGCGCCATTCCAACCTGAATAGAGAATGCAAGGATGGTCACATCCTCCCCTTCTCTTAGTATTTTTGCTTTGCCAATCTCAATTGGCTCCACTATTTCTGGAGTCTCGAAACTCCTACCATACATTATCTCATTCTCTAAGAAAATCACCGGATTATCATCCCGAATCGCGCTAATCAGCAACCCTTTAGCATCCTCTGCGCTATAAGGAGCTATAACTTTCAAACCCGGAACATGCGCATAAGTTGCCGCGAAATTCTGGCTATGCTGCGCTCCGACCCTGGCTGCTGCGCCATTTGCACCACGAAATACGATAGGGCACCCAATCTGACCGCCGGACATATAATTAGTCTTCGCCGCCGAGTTGATGATCTGGTCAAATGCTTGCATTGCAAAATTAAACGTCATAAATTCGACAATCGGACGAAGTCCGCCAAATGCCGCCCCAACCGCAAGGCCTGTGAACCCATGCTCTGTTATGGGAGTATCGATCACTCTTTTTGCGCCGAACTCTTCGAGCATTCCTTGAGTAATCTTATAAGCCCCTTGATATTCCGCAACCTCTTCCCCCATGACGAACACTTTCTCATCGCGTCTCATTTCCTCTGTCATGGCATCCCGAAGCGCTTCTCTTACTGTTATTTCTTTCATAAATCTTTTATCTTTCACCTAAATATGTCAGTATAGAGCTCATCCTCGCTTGGGAATGGCTCGGACGTAGCAAACTCCGCGACTTCTGCGATCTTTGCCTTCACTCTTTTTTCGATCTCCTTCACCTGATCTGCGCTTGCATAATCATTATCCAGAATAATCTTCTTCGCAGATTCCACCGGATCCCTCTGCTTATATTCCTCCACCTCTTCTTTAGAGCGATATTGCGCAGGATCAGACATTGAATGACCACGATAGCGATAAGTCTTAACCTCAAGAATCACCGGCCCATTGCCTCCACGCACAAACTCCGTCGCTTGAATAGTTGCATTATAGACAGCATCAATATCCATCCCATCAGCCTGAAAGCCAGGAATATTAAAAGACTCGCCTTTTCTATAAAGATCAGTCATCGCCGTTGAGCGCTCCAGTGACGTGCCCATAGAATATTCATTATTCTCTATCACATAAATCACTGGCAGCTTCCAAAGCGCTGCCATATTAAACGCCTCATATACCTGCCCCTGATTCGTGGCTCCATCACCAAAGAACGTAAAACACAAATTATTAGTTCCATTATATTGTTCTGCAAATCCAAGCCCTGTCCCAATCGGCACCTGCGCGCCAACTATTCCATTACCGCCATAAAACTTGCCATCCTTGTTAAACAGATGCATAGAACCGCCCTTCCCGCGGGAACAACCAGAGCTCCGCCCCATCAGCTCTGCCATGACATATTTAGGGTCAGCTCCAGACATAATAATATGCCCATGGTCACGATAGCTTGTAATTGTGCTATCTTTTTCATCTTTAGCCAGAGTAATTCCAGCAATCACGGCCTCTTGGCCGATATATAAATGACAAAAACCCCCTATGAGCCCCATGCCATAAAACTGGCCACATTTTTCTTCAAAGCGCCGAATTAGCAGCATTTTCTCAAAGGAATCGACATATTCCTCTGGTTTTAGCTTATATTTCTTTTGTTCAAACATGTTCAAAATAATTAAAGTTTATAGTCTTAACAACGTTCATTATACGTGCTTTTTCTCTTATTGCACATAGTAATTAGAAAACTGAGCTTAAAATATTAAAAACAACGCAAAAAAAACCTTGATGATTAGAAAAATCACCTCTATATTCAATGAAG
Source organism: Rickettsiales bacterium (assembly GCA_002402195.1). Taxonomy (GTDB): domain Bacteria; phylum Pseudomonadota; class Alphaproteobacteria; order Rickettsiales; family Rickettsiaceae; genus Megaera_A. Next base: position 6,992 of record NVVL01000005.1, read on the forward strand.
TTGAACCTGAACTATTGTGACCAATGATAAAAAAAATAGCTTTTACTATGTATCCCGCTGCCGATATTAGCAAGGCAAGGGATTTTTACGAAACTATCCTCGGCCTGGAAGTTGGCAATATTTTCAAGCATCCTAATGATGGGTTTTGGATTGAGTATGACCTCCCAGAAGGCGGATGCCTAGCAATTTCCAACCTCGATACTGGCAGAACCCCCAGCCCAAACTCCGGCGGAGCTATTGCTTTCGAAGTTGAAGATTTGGACATAATAATAGCTGATCTAAAATCAAAGGACGTACAGTTCAAGCTTGAGAAATTCACTACAGAAATGTGTAGCATCGCTGTTATACTAGACCCTGAAGGGAATGCAATCACACTACATCAATTAAAAAGAAAATAAGAATTTAAATCATGAAAAAAATACTAATCATCGCCTCTTCCCTAATCCTTCTTGCAAGCTGCAGCAACAAGGCTAAAAACTCATTAGGAATTACTGAAACGCTTCCTGATGAATATCAAGTAACACGTAATAAATCTCTAGAAATACCACCTCATTACCACCTAAATGCACCGGTAAATGACAATAAAAACACTGGTAAAAAGAAACTATCCGAAGCTGAAAATAAATTGCTGAAAGAAATTAAGTAAGCACGCCGCACCTACCGCTCCTCCATTTTAGCGTTCAAGCCCGTCTTTGACTATTTCGGCGGCGCTTGGGAGCTCGAATCTGGACTCTTCTTTGCTTTTGAGTGCGGTAGGAGCTTTGCGGGCGATTATGTTCTGCATTGCATTACCAATTTCGGACTGAATCAATGCCACAGCTACCTCCAGCTCCTCGCGGCCACAGAGGATTCTGCTCACCTCTCCAGTTTCCGGATTGATGTGATTCATTGCATATTCCTGCTTGCCGGTGTCACCTTCCTCTTTCTTTAACTGCACAACCCGGCTTGCGATTTGCTCGTCATATTCCATAGGTTTGACGCCGCTATAGGCTTCTTCAACAGTGATCAGCTCGCCATTTTTTGTCACGCGCCCCTCTTTTTGAACGAAAACCTCGTCAAAATTATCCAGCTTGTGGTCTGAATAGAGATTCAATCCTTGTTCAAGCAATCCGATCACCTGACCAGCAAGGGGGTTGTTTTTGACGTAAGAGTCACAGCCTTTCTCAAGCAACGAAATCACCCAACCAACAAAGGGGCTGGTTTCTTTGTCTTTTTTGGTCACGAACTCTATCACCATCTGAATTAGTGACGGATTTTCCTTCTGCGAGTTGGGCTCGATGACATAAACCTCGCCCGCTTGTTCGTTCAAGCTGTTGATCATATTGGGGCGATTATTAAACTCGTATAAACGCAGATTCTCAGCACTCTCCGCAGGCAATCCCGCATCCTTATACATCCCACTTAAAATCTTCTTAGTGCCAGGATTCTCAAAAGTGACCGCAGATATTTGCTCCTCTCCCGCCTTCAGATCGCGCTGGGTCAGCTTGATGTCCATATCCACAGCCTGCATTTCGGCCATGGCAGCGCCCAGGGAATGCCCGGTATAATGGAATTTATATTCGCTAGCCTCTGCTCCCAGACTGTCTAGGATCATGTCGTTTAGAACCTGAGCCGGGTTTAGCTTGCGAGGTTTCTGCGAGGCAGCAAGCAGAGCATCATCGAATAGGTCGGAACCCATTTTTGAAACATCACGACCAAGCCTGGTTCCGGCTGTTGCAAAAACAACCTCCTTTGTTTGCCAGTTCATGAAGGCAGCGCAGCGGAAAGATGCCTCTTTCGTGTCATCCAGATGGTCGGTCATCAGGAACATTTCATAGCCATCGGGCATTTTATCTGCCAGCTCTTGCATTTGTGCGTCGTGCTGTTTATAGGCGAAACGACTGAATAACACATCACGAGCCGCCCTGCCCTTGAAAGCCTTCCAGTCCGGATGAGATTCTTTTATTACATGCCGCGCGCGTGATCCCGCCATAAACAAGCTCCCTATATAATAGTTTGATTCTAGTATTAAGGTTACATTATCTGGTTAATCTTTTCAACAAGGATAGTGAGCTTAACACAACAAAAAACCCACCAAGTCAAAAAGACAGGCAGGTTTTGCACGATAAATAATCTTTAGAAATAACGCAGGCACCCAAGGAGCCCTGCATTTTATGCTACTTCGTAGCTTCCGGCTCCGCCTTAGCGGTTTTTATTTTGGTTGTTGTTTTAGTTGTTATTTTTGGCTTAGTTTTACCCTTCACCTGAGTATTTGCCTTGGTTTTTGCCTTGGTTTCTTCTTCTGAATTCAGCTCATCAAGTTTTTTATCTTCAGAGAATTCGTCATCCTCTTCTTCTTTTTTATGATTTATCACAGGATGCTTAGTTTTCACGAGTAATTTATTCTTTATTTTACAAGGAAACACTACAGATCTCGCCTTGCTGCCCGCTTGCACAGATTCTTTTGCTTTAGACTTAAAAATAGCCTTCCGCTCTTTTCCAGTAGAATCCACCACATCACCTGCAAGAACAGAACTCATTGAAAACACACACGTCACCACAAACAGCAACCCAGCAAACATCTTTTTCATAATTCACTACCTAAAGTTATTAGTTATAATCGAGGATAATGTAATCTCCTCTGGCACTTCTGTCAAGAAGTTTATAAAAATTAAGTTATATTCCATTTATCACAAAACACAGCATTTTAAAATGCTATGCGCGGTGATCAATCATAATATCAATCACCGCAGGCCACTGCCTTTTTGCGCATCAAGCGCTTGGGGCAGGGCTTTCAGATTCTGGCTTCTTATCCTTTGCGGCTGGCTTCTTCTTGGCAGAGCTTGCATCACCGGGGCTTGCAGACCTCTTCTCGTCCTGGTTACGACGTTTGTTTGCCTCCTGAGAGTGTATTGGCTGAGAACCAAAAGAAGGAGACGGCATCATTGAAACCGCTCTCATTAGAGTGTCCATAATCCCTACCAGACCGTCCTCATTATTTTCAACTACTTGCGCTGCAAAGGATTGCTTTGCTGCTGGGGTACCAAGTAGCTGCTCATCAACAGCCTCTTTGAAGCTGCCCTCTGTCGCTACTTCCTGCTGTGCTAGTAGCATCGCACCCGAACCATTCAAAGCGACATCGCCTCCATGTTCAGATGTCGCGTCAGATGCCGTTGCGCTTGCAGCCTGCTTCATAGCTTCCAGACGTTCTGCGGCAATTTTCTTCCCAGACTTGGCCACAACCTCATCGTCTGAAACAAACTCTGCAGGAGGCTGCGCAGGAGGAATTCCCTCTTCAAACAGCACACCGCCTTTTATAGGTTGCTGCTGCTGTTGAGCCTGCAACGAGACCCCTTGATCAACACTAGGCAAGGCATCAATATGCGCAAATTGTTCAACATATTCAAAGACGACATTTGGCACAAATTTCTGCGCATTCCCCGGAACCTCCAGCCCTTCTTTAAGCTCAACCCCATCAGGAAGAGCAACCTTCAACGTCAATACTCGCGGCTCTGAGAGCGCTTCCACAGCGACATCCGGCTCAGCAACTTGTTGCTCAGCAACTTGTTGCTCAGGGGCTTCTGGCTGTTCTTCTGCGGCCTCAGCTGCTATGCGTCGCTGTTCTTCTTCTGCTTCTCGGCGTTGTTGAGCTTCTGCTTCTCGGCGTGCTCTTGCTTCTATCAAACGACGTAAAGCTTCTCGTATCTCTGGCGTCATCAGCGCCTCATTTAGAAGACGCTCTGCTTCTACGCGATGAGCCGCTTCTGTGTCTGCTCTTTGCTGAGCTGCTGCTAGTGCTGCTGCTGCTACTGCTACTGCTAGTGCTTGGCGAGCTGCTTCTTCAAGCTGGGCATCTAATGCTGCTTGGCGAGCTTCGTCTGCTATCCACTGAAATTCTTCCAGTTGTCTCTCTAGTTCATCCTTTTCCTTCCAAGAGTCTTTTAGTAGTGCAAATGTTTCATCTTTCGCTATACGATAACAGCCTGCTTCATAAACTGCTTCCTCCAATTTGGCACGGGATTCTTGCATCACCTCCCTTTGACCAGCTATCACTTGTTTATACTCCCCTACCTCAGCACGAAGAAATACCAACCGTCTCTCAGCCGTTGTTTTATCATTTGCTGCTTGGAGAGCTGCTAACTCTGCCACGCACTGAGCTTCTTCTGCGCCTGTTGCTCGCTGGGTTGCTTCCCATGCCTCTCTCCGAGCTGTTGCTAGCTGATTACAAAGCTCACCTAGAGCGGTTTCTTTTTTCTCTAACTCTTCTTTTGCTTCTGCTAGCTGACCACGAAGATTTTCCAACTGCCCTGCTGCTTGCTCTAGCTCACCTACTCGTTTTTGAGCTGCTTCTGCTTCTGCTTCTGTTGCTTCTGTTGCTTGGCGCTGTGCTGCTGCTAACTGCTCACGAAGAGCTGCCATATCTGCGCCATAAGTCTCTGCTGTTTGCTCTAGCTCAGATACTCGACTCCGAGCTGCTTCTAGCTCTGCAGTATGTTGCGCACTAAGACCTTCCAACTGCTTACGATGCTCATCTGCTACTAGGTCAGCTGCATCCTCTAGAGTAAATACTTTTCCCCTAAGATCATTGTTTTCTCTTCCTAGCGTATCTATCCTAGTCTCCAAGGCATATACACTACTCAACTTCCCTGCGATGCTGGCTACGACATCAAGGCCAGAACCACTAGAAAGCTTTGCAAGATCACCTTCACTAGTTGCCTCAGAAAGTTGACTCAGTAGTTGGCTTAAGCCTTGGTTTTCTGCTACTGCTACCTTTAGCTGATCCCGAAGATCAGCTATAATAGTACTATTCTGGCGATCTTGTTGCAGATCTTCTGCTACCAGAATATCAGCTAAAGAACTGCGTCTTTGGCCTGCCTCTGCCGTAACAGCAAGTCTATCTACCCCATTGTCAGAAGATGGCGCCCCATTCTTACCGTCAACTTCAAAGCGATTGACAAGATGCCCCAGCATATCAAGCATCGGTTGTGAATCACGTCTAGTATTCCCCCCCGAGTCTATTGAAGCTTTTAGCTCTTTCAACTCTACGGAAACGCTATTAGTTATCCGCTCTCGCTCTTTGAGATCTGCTTGCAATATCCCATTTGAGATTTCGTAACGTTCTATTTTTTGGCTCTGATCTTCTATTTCTTGGTTCTGATCTTGTATTTTTTGGTTCTGATCTTGTATTTTTTGGTTCTGATCTTTTATTTCTTGGCTCTGAGCTTGTATTTTATCTTGTTGACGCGCACACTCTTCTTCCGCAAACTCAGCCCGAATCAGTAAGTCTGCATTACTATTTTTCAGAGATATGACTTGCACCTCACTGCGTCGCAAGTCATCTCTTAGTGATACGTCGTAATCCGCAACACTGGAGTTCCTAGATAGTCCTGGTGCACTGTCATCATAGGTACTTTCATACTTTCGCAGGCGACCACCCAAGTCTTGGATTCTAACTCCTAATGCTAAGTTTTTCTCTTGCTCCTCTGTAAAACTCTGCTGTAAATCACCTAGTTTGAATTGTGCTCTCGTAATGACAGTTTCAAGAGCACCTTTTTTCTCTAGTGCACCATCCAGCCGCCTCTCAAGAAATACTATTTGAGTTTGGAATTCCCTTATACTTAAGTCAAAATCTGCCTGATCGCCACTTAATTCATCAACATATGCTTGTGATCTCTTCCCCAATCGAGCGAGTTCAGCGAACGTAGTCAATACAACACTTGGTTCCAAATTTCCATTTTTAATATTACCAATAGTCTCTAATGCTACAAGCAAGTTATCTAATGGCACTGACTGAGGAGCATATGACTCAGGAAAAAAACTGCTACCAGCGTCGTACTCACCACCAACACCAGTAGGCACCTCTCTACGACGAACGTTTTTAACCTCAGGAAGTTCGCTTGGTAATGACGCAACGCCCTCAAGTTGAAAATTCAAAGAATTTAGGTCTTCTTCAATACTAAGCGTACCCTCCGCATTACTATCCGAATCACTAGCCATAACCCCACCTCACAAAACGTTTTTTATTTAAAACCAAAATATCTCAACTAGCTCAGTCTACACCAATTATTACTTTTTGGCAAGTATTTGTGTGTTTTTTGCAACTGTTTGCTTTTCTCACACATTGTGTTATTGGGGCTTGGGGTTGCGGGGGAGTGAGGGTGGAAGAGCTGCAACGCCTGTGAATATCAGGGATACAGAAATGGTATGTGCTTTTTTGGTCACTATATGCAGGGAGAATTGTTTGATGAGTAATTATTAACAAGTATGAATATCAATGCGATAATGCCACTATTATATGATATTGCAAGGATGTTCATATATCGTTGGTAATAATGTATTTCTCCCAGTTTTAATGCCGATTCAGGAGCGAGAATTGATCCGTTTCTTTTGGAAGCTACCTAGTGTAACTTCAGACCAAACCATTAATTTTATGCTAAATCTCGTGGATTTTACACCCTGAATTCGTATCCGCAAGCACCCCCATGTTTCAACCCGATATCTAACCCGTGCTGATGATGATAAATGATTTCTCTTTTTGACTCAAGAGTTTTACAAAAACATTAATAACATAGCGCCAAAATGAGGCCCGTTAGGGGCAACGGGGTTTGTGGTTGAAGAATTTTCTCATACTCCCCGCGCACGCCCCTCTCCGGCATGTCTCCTTGGGTTAACAAGTATTTAAAGAGGACCCTAGTAATTATCCCACAATGTTTTATATAAATCAGCGTTTTTGCGTAATTTTGCATGCGTGCCGTCTTCAACGACGTGTCCTTTGTCGAATACCAGGATCCTGTCCATATGCAAAAGCGTGGAGAGCCTGTGCGCAATAACAAGCACGGTCTTGCCCTCCATCAGCTGTTGCAGCGAGCTTTGGATGAGCTTTTCTGTATGGGTGTCTAGCGAGTTTGTCGCCTCGTCCAGGATCAGGATCGGAGCCTCTTTTAAAAGCGCCCTCGCAATGACGATTCTTTGACGCTGCCCGCCGGAGAAATTATTCCCTCGCTCCCCGCAAATAGTGTCGTAGCCCTTTGGGAGGTTTGTGATGAACTCATCTATATGCGCAGATTTTGCTGCCTGGCGGATCTCCTCGTCGCTGGCGCCGAGCTTGCCATAGGCGATATTCTCGCGGATTGAACGGTGAAACAGAATCGGCTCCTGCGGGATGATTGATATGTTCTGGCGCAGGGTTTCTAGCGAAACTTTGCTGATATCCTGGCCGTCTATCATGATCTTGCCGCTCTCTATTTCGTATAGTCTGGAAATAAGGCTGGTGAAAGTGCTCTTACCTGAGCCTGAAAAACCGACAAGGCCTATGCGCTCGCATGGGGTGATTATAAGCGATTTGTTGTTGAAGCTATTGCTGTTATTATAATATTTAAATGTGACGTTCTGGAACTCTATTCGGGGCTCCTTGACTATTAACGGCTTTGCGTCTGGATGGTCGGTTATTGCGCATTTCTCAAGCAGGCTCATGCTTTGGTTGAAGGAGCCCACCTGTTCGAATAAATCTCCGAATTCCTGGGTTAAATCCCAAGTATCTGCAATCACAGCCAGGCACAGGGTTATGACCAATACGCACTGACCGATGGAAATGTCTAGATTGCTCCGGAGGGTGATTATGTAGAAAATCATCGCGCAAATCATCAAGGTGCAGGAGGTTCCCAGGAAATAGCGTAGTTTGAACATGAACCATTGCATGGACTGATCGCTCTTGACTAGGCTGGTAAGATGAGTTGTTATGTATCTACGCTCGAAACGATGCGAGGCGAACATCCGAATGGCTGAGATATTTGAAATAGAGTCCACGATCTTGCCGGCGACTAGAGCTTTATCCTTGCCATAGATGGTTGAGTAGTTATTGATCGTCCGGGCAAATAGCAGGCTGCTTCCCACAAATAAAACCACCCATGCAAGGAAGATCGATGCAATGATGATATGCACGCTATAGAGGGTCAGCATGGCAAATAATATTACAGAAAGCTTCCGGATGATTTTCTCATTAGCAAAGGCAAACACCATCTCAAGGGAGCGCGAGGCTTCGGTGATACGGTTTGAGATATCCCCGGCGAGGTTGTTTTGGAAGAATTCATGACTATGATGCTGGATGTGGTCATAGAATTCATCAATCACCTGTGCCTTGATTTTAGGCATGATTTTTAGGTAAGCATAATCATAAACGCGCCACAGAATGTTCAGACCCTCCCACCATAGAGCATAGATTATAACCCATTTAAAGAGCATCTCGACTAGGTTTGTTTGTTGCAAATCCTTATCGGAAAATCCTTCTATCGCATCGGTGATGTTCTGCAGGAATAGACTATCCACCGACGGGATGATGCCTGAGAGCACTATCAAAAATACCAGAAATAATGATTGGAGCTTTTGCTTGCGGAAAAGAAAATAAGCGCATTTTCTTAAGGTGGATCCAAGTGAAAGAGCCGGCTCTGAGGTAAGTTGTTTTGTCATAACGGAAAAATTATTGATCTGGGTAAACTGTAAAATTTTGTGCATTATAACAAATATTTACGATAACCGATAGCGATATATTAGTTATTTTTCCGCAGCAAATAGTTTGAATGGGGGTGTTGTTGCAATTATTATCACGTCGCGCTAAAACCAAGGAAAGTCAGTATGGTCCAGTACGCCAACCAAGAGCCTATCAACACTAGGTTCTGCAAAACAATAATACTCAAACTGCCAGAATATAAAATCTGAACTACTTGGAGCCTCGGATGGCTCCCCATGCACTCCCTCATCAAATACAAAAAACTCTCTCGCATCAAGGGGAAAACTACACTTAATCACTGGAACTGATGGCGCAGCAGGCGCAGGCTCTGGCTCTGGTTCGAGCTCCGGAATGGCTCGAGGAACTAATGGAGCCTTGGGTGGCTCTATCTGCTCTGAAAGCGACACTCGCAGCACCTCAAGTGGAGGCTCTAAAGCAACAGGGTTTAAAGTCTTGTCAGGAAAATATTTTTGTACAATTTCCATATATGATGTTTTTTTCTCTTTTGAATAACGCGTAGAACCTAAAATAGGTTCAGCAAAAAGTTGATCTATCAAATAAGTTAAAGAATCAGATGAATTAGAAGCATCTTGAATGGCTGAGGGAGATGACTGATCTGGATGATCCTGCTGACCCTGAACAATTTGTTTTTTATGAGGCCGTGATGAGTCCTCAAGCGCATTATCGACACGACGTTTTCTAGACATAAACACCTTCTGTGATATTGAGCATATACTAACTGTAGCACCAGGGAAACCCAGCGCGCAATTCAAAATACTTTAAATGCTTAAAAAATTCAATTAAAATTTGAGGCTTGAAACTCAAAATGCTGGAGGAGAACTTGCCCATAGATCGAGAATCCCCCATCGCTGCAAAAAGGGAGGAGTCTTCCTGTAAATTGAACTATAGTTGTAGTATTACCCGTTATGATCATTGCAAAAATTCAAAGATAGAAAGGGGGTCAGACAAACCTAGCATCCCAGCACTGATTAAAGCAGGTGGAGCTATAACCTGGTTAAAACAAGGGGGTACATGGGGAGTAAATAGAGATTCTAGCTGTGCCTCAGGCGATACAGGCGTCAGACAGAATGAGCTCTTGGAATCTTCCGGCGATACAGGCGTCAGACAGAATGAGTCCGGGGGCGCACCGGATGCCTCGGATAGCTCAGCTACCTCGTCTACCTCAGGCTCTGCGTGTTCAAAAGAAGGTGATTTCACCATTTCCAATGCACGTTCAAAATCATTCTGGCTCAGATCTGCCTTATTCTTTGTTAAATATTTTTTTAAAACTTTTATACATTTAGACTTGTTCTTTTCTCTAATCGAAAAATTGTTTAAACAAGACTCAATAAGATCAAGTGACACTGGAAATTTTTTATGCTCTCTACAATGATCTAACAGCGCTTCAAATGCCAGTATAACGAACCTACCTCTTATTATATAATCCACAACATTCCAGCCACGATAGTTACAAGCAGTTATATCTGCGTCTTGTGATAGCAAGAACTTAAATGCCTCTAGATTAATACGGGATGAGCCTGCACCACAAGTATGCATCAGAGCAGTTATCTCGCTATTAATTACCCCACTGCTAATTATCCCTCTGTTATTTAACTCGTCAATTTTATCACCTTCTGCCAAAAGCTTAATTACCAAACCCTTGTTCTGATCCCACTTGTTAGCCCCTTCAGACAATAGATATATCAATGGCTTCTTGCAAGCATTACTATCTCTATCCGTTCCATTTAAACGTTGACGTAAAGCTGTCTCCAATTCGTTGGAGATCTCTACTGCTGACTTCAAATAGCTGGAAATAGCGTGATTTAACTCACTTGAATTATGCTTTTTAGAAATAGATGGGAGAGCTGGAGGCCCCAAGTCAGGCTTTGCACTATGCTCAGCTGCTTGGCTTACAGAATTGCCATCACTATGAGAAGCTGGAGGAGCTGTCAACCCCGGAGGAACTGGACAATCTGGAAAACCTGGAAAACCTGCATACCCAGGAAAACTCATGCACCCTGGAAGACCCGGGGAACCTGAGAGCACTGAAAAATCCAAGAAAGTTGGGAAGTCTGGCGTGGCTAGGAAAGCTTGGTTAGACACCTGAACTAATTTTTTATTAGGCTGCAATGAATTCCCAAACGCCGTAGTAGCGCTACGTTTTCTAGACATACACACCTTCCACAATATTGAATACACATCAACTATAGCACTTAGGAAACTACGAGCACAATCTAAAATATTTTATATTTTAGGAAAATACAATTTAAAATAGACCAAAAAATAATTTCCTTTTTGGATCAGCAAGGCGCTATAAAAGCTTCTTAAGAAGCTTTTATAGCAGACCTAGAACCACATATCTACTCAGAAATATCCCCTTGCATTGCCTCAACTTCCAGCCATTGTTCCATCTTAACATCCAGCTCTAGCTTGATCTTCTCAAGCTCCTTGGTGAGCAGGCTGAACTGACGATTATCCGCATTATAAAATCCCGGTTCTGCGAGCTTATTTTCTATAGTCACAATGCGCTGCTCAATCTGTTCTATTTCCTCGGGGAGAACCTCCAGCAATCTGGCGTATTTGTAACTTAATCGCTGCGGCTTACTGCTTTTTTCTTGCGTAGCAGGAGTGCTAACCTTTTTGGGCTTGGATATTTTCTCCTCTTTGCGATGATACTTCAAATAATCCTCATAGCCGCCATAAAGATCAATCACCTCATTCTGAGCAAATACCAGCGTTCTGGTGACCAGACGCTCTAGGAAATCTCTGTCGTGACTAACTATAATCAATGTGCCTTTATACTCTGCTAATATCTCAAGCAGCATCTCCAGCGAGTCCATATCCAGATCATTCGTTGGTTCATCCAGAATCAGGAAATTACCAGGGTTCATCAGAATTTTGGCAAGAAGCAGCCTATTTGACTCTCCCCCAGACAAGGTTGAGACTTTGCTGTCAAGAGTTTTGGGATCAAACATAAATTGCTTCAAATACCCAGCCACATGCATAGTTTTATTCTGCAGAAAAATCTGGTCCCCACCGGTCGGGCAGAGCGTTTGTTTCAAACTATGTTTAGGGTTCAGCTCTGTTCTGTGTTGGTCAAGATATGTGATATCAATATTTGTGCCGTGCTTAACCTTGCCTTCCTGAGGCTCAAGCTCTTTGGTAAGTATGCGTATCAGAGTCGACTTCCCCGAGCCATTCGACCCAATCACCCCGATCTTTTCGCCCTTTTTGACCTTAAAAGTAAAATTATTAAATAATCTCTTACCAGGAAAATTATAGGAAATATTATTCGCCTCTATAATAAACTTAGTTTTCTTCATCTCCTCCGCAAGCTCTATTTTCAGCCTCGCCTTGGCATTAGTTAGCCGTGATTGATGCTCTTGCAGATTCTCCCTGAGCGACTGCAAATTCGCAAGACGCTTTACGTTCCTTTTCCGCCGCCCTGTCACGCCCCCTTGCAGCCAGCTTTTCTCGGCGTTCAGCTTTCTGTTCATCTTATGCAGCACAGCCTCTTCGGACTCTATGATCTCCTGATGCCACTGGTCATAATGCTTAAACCCTTTATTTGATTTCCGAAGGACCCCGCGATCAATCCACCATACTTTATTAGTGATATTCTCCTGAAACATCCGGTCGTGACTAATACAAATCACAGCTCCCTCATACCCTTTTAGGTAAGTCTCGAGCCACTCAATCGCCTTGATATCTAGATGGTTAGTTGGTTCGTCCAGCAGTAATATATCAGGCTTATCGATCAGAGTTTTCGCAAGGCAAACCCTTCTCACCTGTCCGCCGGAGCAATTATTGAACATAAGAGTGCCGTCAATTTCCATCTGTTTCAGGATGATATCCGCATGGTATTTATTATTCTCCGGATCCTTAAACCCAGACATCACAAAATCATATATCGTACATTCAGGACGCTCTTTCACATCTTGCTTTAAATAACCAACATTGACTACCGGATCTTGGAATAATTCGCCAGAGTCCAGCTCATATTCACCATCAATGATCTTCATAAGGCTGGATTTCCCGCAGCCATTCTTTCCTACAAGACAAATTCTGTCGCCTTTGGATACGTATAATTCGAGCTCAGAGAAGATATTTTTATCGCCAAAGTTGAGAATCCCGCCTTTAATGTAAAAAATTGGTGTCATTGAGGTATATTTTCTATAAAATTAATATTGTAACGGAATATAACATACTAGGTTTATCCAAGATAATCTATGACAAAACAAATAGCGAGCTTTGAACAGTCACAAACTCTGACCCTGACTAGCAGTATGCATCAGAGTCTTTCGATATTACAAATGTCGAATATGGAGCTTGCCGAGTTTGCCGCAGAAGAGCTAGACAAGAACCCATTCATTGAAGATGACAACATCACAGTCGAGTCGAGCGAACCTAAAAAGGAACAAAATGACAAAGAAAAGATTTGTCAAACCGAACTCCGTCAAACCGATCTTGGGCCAACCACAGTGCGAGGCAAGGATTATTCCAGCCAAGATTATTTGGCAAATATCGCGACCGAGAAATCTTTAAAGGAGCACATAACCGAGCAGATTAATCTTTCATTTAATGACTCTAAAGACAAAATCATCGCCTATTACCTCCTCGACTCCATGCTCAGCACGGGGTATTTAGGAATCACTCTGAACGAAGCGGCCATCATGCTCAGATGCGACGAGAAAATTATTGTCCGAGTTTTAAAAACGCTCCAGAATTTTGATCCGGTTGGGATTTTCGCTCGTAATCTTCGTGAGTGCCTAACCATCCAGCTGCAAAACCAAGAGGATACTGATTATGCATTGCTTACTATGGTGCAAAACATTGACCTCATTGCTACAGGTAATTTCAAGAAGCTTGCAAAGCTCTGCGGCATAGATATCGCCAATATAGGCGAGATGATCAAGAAAATTAAATCATTAAACCCAAAGCCTGCTAATGGTTTCTTTTTCGAACAAACCAGCTATAAAATACCGGATGTTATTTTAACCTTCACGAATGATGAGCATGTGAAGCTTGAGACTAATACAGAGTCCATGCCCCGGCTCCGCGTGAATCTAGAATATTACCTAAAAATCAAAAATACGGTAGAGAAAAAAGAGGAAAGACACTTCGCCAAAACGGAAGTTGAGTCTGCAAATGCTATAGTTAAAAGCATCAGGCAGCGCAGTCAAACGATTCTGAAAATATCAAAAGCCATCACAGAGCAGCAAATGGACTTTTTCACCAGAGGAGTCATGTATCTAAAACCAATGACCCTGAACGAAATCGCTGCCATAACCGGATTCAACGAAAGCACCATCAGCCGCTCTACTGCTAATAAATACATCTCCACCCCGACCGGTATTTTTGAGCTGAAATATTTCTTTTCCTCTAGCCTCGGCACCACAAGATCTGCCAGCGATAATGTTTCCAGCACCAAGGTGAAAGAGATTATCAAACAAATAATCGCAAGCGAAGAAGATGGCGAAATACTATCAGACGACGAAATCTCCGAGCAGCTCTCCAAATTCAATATCAGTATCGCAAGAAGAACCGTCGCCAAATATCGCGAAGCAATAGGCCTCCCCTCCTCATCCATTCGCAAGCGCAATAAACAGATGGCATAAAGGGTGCCTGCGGGAGGGATACGCAGCTACGCGGGCAGGCCTAAAATAATATTTCCGTATTCGCTGTAGACCTGTCTGCACAAGGCATCCCCCTCAGCTAGCTGGGTCAACGACCTTTTGCGGCTTTCTTAAAGGACATAGCTATCAGCCCGATATTGATAAACATCATGAGCATTGAGAGCAACCAATTAAATAGCCCGAATTTCCTACGCTCACCAAGGGTTTTTGGTGTTGATGGAGGGGGAGACCTGCCAGCAAGAAGGCTCTGTATCAAAGCTATAGCATATTCCAGGTCGCTTACTGATTGTTTCCGCTCCAGCAAGATCTTACCAGTAAGATCTTCTTCCTCGCTATCTTCCGGCTGTTCTTCCCCTGGCTTCATCGCACTAACGCCCAGCAATAGGGCAGGCAGGACTTCCTCTTTAAGCAATAATGGGTCTTCTATATCTTTCAACCGCTCCTTGCCTGGAGTTTTCATATCCACGGATTTATCTGCCTCCACTGCAAAGTTAGCAGGCAGCGCGGCGGCCTTCTGTTTCTCCTCCTCCGGCACTATTTCCTCAGCTCGTCGAACAGTCTTCTCCAAGGTAACTTGCTCAAGATTTTTAAGAGGGGAGGCAAGAGAGCTAAAAGAAAGCTCAGCCTTATACCTAGCAGCACTATCAAATCCAAACCCCGCCTCGTGCGCAGCAGAGACCTCAAACAAACTTGCCACCAAAGAGCCCGTATCTGGCTCCAATATCAGCGACCCCGCACCTTGTTTCACTTGCTGCTTAAGCAAAGTTACAATTTTCGGCTCTACAGTCTCAGACTCAGGACCCCTCGGCCCTCCAGACCCAGACTCCCCTCCTTCCACTTTATACTCATGCGCAAATTCCACAACCGGCGCCGGCAGGTGATGCAACTCAGGGAATTTTAGCTCTGGACGCTGAGGTAGCGGCAGTACCTGTGGTGCTGGCGCATGAGGTGGCGGCACCTGTGGCGGCACCTGTGGCGGCACCTCAGGTGGCTGTACCTGTGGCGGCACATGAGGCGGCACATGAGGTGGTGGTGCTGGCGGAATCTCTACCTTCTTAGCCGGCGGAAACTCTGGCAATGGAGGTGGATTTGCAACACCTACCCCTTGCGCACCATGCGCCAATAGAAGCGGAGGAGGTGCTGTAGGTGCTTTTCCTGGAGGAAAAAACTGGCCCAGTTGATCATCCTCAAAATCATCATCTGGGTAGTCACGATCTGAATCAGACTCCACATCAGCATCAGCGCCGCTATCCTCATCAGACGGTTCATAGCTAGAATACCCACTTTCAGATTCATCATCTGTTGCATCTAACTCATCTAATGACTCATCTAGAAGTGAAAATCCACCGCTCCAAGACTCAGGCGGCTCATCACTTGTTCCAAATGTGGTTTGCGGCACCTCCCACATTTTTGCATCGTCGGAATCCAAACCTTCTAGAGTAGACAGTTGTTTACTATCAAAACCACTCTCCTCATCACCAGTTTGATCTTGATTTCTCTTAGCCCGGTTTGCATTTATTTGATCGCGAAGCTTCTGTAAGACTTTATATCCAGGTATCGGGGCTACCACTGGTTTTGCAAATGTTCCCAGTGATTCAAGGATTTTCTCCTCCAACTCTTCAAGATTTTCTGTATCTACGCATCTGGTATACACCTCATATAACACACCTGCAGCTCTTGTATAATCACCTGCTTTATCCCTAATTAAAGCCTCATATGCAGTCTGCACCTCTCTAAGATGAGGAGAAAATTCATTCAACACACTAGCTATCCTCTCTTTACTAACCCGGCTAATAAGCTCATCAAGGATAGTCTGATGGTTAGCCTCATCTATTTTACTCATCACATAATCTCTTTTGCCGCAACCCCATAATACAGCGTATAGACCGTCAATCCCAGAGTTCTTTGCAAGGGTCATTAGAGTGTCTGCTGCAGATACAGCATCTTGACCTGAGTTCAATATCATTCCAGTAACATACCCCAGCTGATCTTGATTCAAATTCAGAGGAGCATTGGGAATTGCTAAATCGACTGTTGCGAGTGCAAATAGCAGGTTTACTTTGAAGTCTTCCCCGTGAAACATTCTAGCAACCATGTATTCTAATAAATTTTTACCCTCAAGATCCTCAATATGTGCGGTCACATTGCAATCATAAGCTCCAAGCAAGAGAATCATATCCTCTGGGCTAATTGTTTGATTTATTTTAAGAACCAGCTGAATTCGATCATCAATGCCTATAGTAGGGAGCAAATCACACACTTCAGATAAAGGAATTCTCTTCAGAAAAGCCACATCATAAAGCTTTTTGGACAAGGCTTTGACATTACCACCTTGAAGCCATTTACTTATCTCAAGAGAGCTCTGCGAGTCTTTATCACCCTCTATGTCGCGGATCTTTGAGAATAAATCACGAGCATGCTTTCTGGCTTCAAATGCGGGTTTTAATTTTGGAGGCAAGTCAATGGCATCATCTAGATTGAACAAAGCTGACTCCATAATTTCACCATCCAACCGTTCACTCCATGAAAAATCTACAGGCCCTATGCTTAGCTTCAACAACTTACTAAGCCCATCTTTGCTTAAACCTTCATAATATGAGCTAGCAAACACAAGGTCACCATTACAATCTAATCTGCCATTATTTAGCAACCACATAAAATCCGTAAGGCTTATCCCTTGCTTCTCAAGCTCAGCACGCATTCTATCATCACAGCATATTTCCGGTAGTTTAGTGGCTACCTCCCTGAGAATTTCCTCAGTTGGAGAGCTGTGAATGAGTAGAGAAAGTATACGTTGATCGAGTTGGTTTTCACCAAGTGGCAATGCCACCGCTGCTTGAGCTAAATCACACCAATCTTTGAGTTTATGTGCTCTCAATAAACATTTCATTAACTTAGGCAGCTCTAATACATCATCATATTCAGAGTCCTCCACCTTGCTACATAGTTCCATTATAGCAAATATTTCGCCACTACTTAAGTGCCATTTTGCTGCTAAATCACTAACATTAAGACTACCACTTGAGACATTAGCGGTGTTTAAAGCATAAGCTATAATATTGTAAAATCTTCCTTGATCAAAATTTTGTTTTCTTACTTCATCTATCGATATACTCGATCTAGACAACCCCGTGCTAAGATAATGGTTAAAATTTTCATCAGATAGCTTGTTAAGCAATGATTCTGGAATATGAATAACAGGTTGCTTATGTGCTATACACTGATTATTATATTCTTGCATAGCACAAAACATAGTATGAGCTTTTTTCTCTGTAATATATTGTTTGTTGTCAAATAGCAAAGTTTCCATATAGTTATACAATTTTGAGTTACCACACGGTTCTAATGACAATAAACTCTCAACAATACTTTCTAGACTCACAACACCTTTTAATAAAAATGCTTTTATCTGCTCAAAGTCACCTGTTTGCAAACCGTTACTCTTTGCAAGTTCTGTTATACACGTTATGATTAAAGTACTATATGACTGAACTATACTGAAATCCTGTTGATTATAAGGCAACTCGAGTTTTTCGGTTAACAAATCAAAAACATACCCGTAATCAAGGTCTTCAGATTCAAGTTTTTTCGTTAAAACATCTATATCATCCTCTGTTAATATATGCTCACTACTTCTAATATCTTTATAAAATCTAGTGCTAAACGTAGCATTATCAGCAACAAAGCTGTCATTCGGTTGAAATGGATCATATGCCCCACCTGTTTGCGAGTTCATAGTTGAACAAGCAGTTCCTGAAAACATCTCAGCTAGATCCCTAACACTACTCTGCGCGCTTAAAGAAGAAATACGAACAGACCCTTGACGCGAAGGAGCTGTGCTGCCAGCAGGGGTGCTCGCCAGACTATAACTTCCAAAATCTGGCAATACAGGTTCTTCACATAACTGTAAAAGCGCAGGAAAATGCTCTGTCATCTTATATTCATACAACAATGAAATCAAACCATTTACACCCTCTGCAAGAGACGCAACATCTACTAAATCGCCCAAGTCAATAGATATACAACTGTTAGACAAGTTCTTTATACTATCTTCATCTAAATCATTACCCACAATCTCTTTAACTTTGAGGCAGAGACTTCCATAACTTTGTGGGATACCGTCACCCTCTTTGTCCTGGCTAGGAAGAGCATGATGCTCCCAATATAAGCCTTTCTCAGGTTCACCAACATCATTCAAATCTGGAGCTTCACTTTGCCCTATGATTACACTACCACCATCACCGTCACCCACAAAAACCTCCGCATTTAATTTTGATTACAAACTAAATCGTTAACCTTTAGTTAAAAGCAATATACATTATACATCATTTTCCGTAATTTTACAACAACTTAGCCGGAAACTTTATGTAGCAATTCATACCAAAAATCCCGAAGAGCAGAGGAACTAGCGGGAAACTTGCGTGATAAAAATGTCGCTTATTATTGAGATATAAACATATTTGTTACAGATTAGCGTTATAATAGTCACACCGATGCAGGCGCTGAGAACGGAGATTACAAAACTCATAATGTGTAAATTATGCCACCTAAGAAGCCACGCAATCAACCCCAAATACCCAAGCCAGAAAGATCTAACACAAATATTAACAACATATTTATGGCTAGATCTTGAAAACTACGTGCACAGCTATAGAATATTTTGTATTTTTAGAGTGAGTCACACTATTAGATATAGCTTAATTAAAAAAATAGATCAAAAATACGGAACATTTTAGCTTATCCCTAATCCTCAGCGCCCAAGAAGCCGGGAATCCATCAGGACTCCCCTACTTAACCTAGCAACCAAATCTTCTAGCCAATAACGACTACTCCTTAGCGCCTTTTTTAGGTACCGGCGCCGGTTTTTTCAGAGACCTTCCCTTCCTCTCAAGAGCCTTCTCAACCACTCCCATGACATCGCCTGCTGAACTAGCGCTCCGTGCGGCTACTTTAGCTTTGCTTTTAGGCTTTTTCTTAAGGCCAGCTGGGAACTCAGGGGTCTCTTCAGTGTCGATAGGATTACCCAATAACAGGTGCTTGATCTGCTTGCCGGAGAGGGTTTCATATTCCATAAGCGCTTTGGCCAAAATATGCAGCTGGTCCACATGGTCAGTCAGAATCCTTGTTGCGGTCTCGTAGCCTTCCTTGATAATACGACTTATTTCTGAGTCGATGAGCTCAGAAGTCTTCTCAGACCGAGTCTTATCCCCAGCGCCAGCAATATAATTATCCTCGTGGCTTCGGCCGTGGAAAATAGGCCCAACCTTTGCGCTCAGGCCAACTTCTGTGACCATATGAGTCGCATAACTGGTAGCTGCTTTGATGTCTGAAGATGCTCCTGTTGTAACATTTTCCGAGCCGAAAATTACCTCCTCTGCCACCCTGCCACCAAGGGCCATGGCAATTTGTGCTTTGATCTTCTCGCAAGTGACTGAAATCTGGTCCTTTTCAGGCAGAGACATCACCATCCCAAGCGCGCGTCCTCTGGGGATTATCGTTGCTTTATGTATCGGGTCAAGTGACGGGCAATAAAGAGACACCAAAGCATGCCCACCCTCATGATAGGCAGTGCCGTTCTTTTCCTCTTCCGTCATGGCCATTGATTTGCGCTCAGGGCCCATCAAGATTTTGTCCTTTGCCTCGTCAAAATCTGTCATATCAACGATTTTTTTGCCGAGCCGCGCAGCAGACAAAGCCGCCTCATTGATTAAATTAGCCAATTGTGCCCCGGAAAAACCAGGCGTACCGCGTGCGACAACTCTAAACTCAACGTCTTTTGCGCATTTAATTTTCTTTGCATGAACCTTCAATATCTCCTCACGCCCATTGATATTTGGGTTGGAAACAGTGATCTGCCTGTCGAAACGCCCAGGCCTTAGCAAAGCAGGGTCTAGAACATCCGGCCTATTAGTTGCAGCGATAATCACCACGCCTTCATTAGACTCAAACCCATCCATTTCTACCAGCATCTGGTTTAGGGTTTGCTCGCGCTCATCATTACCACCACCAAGCCCAACGCCTCTATGGCGCCCAACTGCATCGATCTCGTCGATGAATATTATACATGGAGCGTTTTTCTTTCCTTGCTCAAACATATCCCTGACGCGGCTTGCACCAACACCAACAAACATCTCAACAAAGTCAGAACCTGATATGCTGAAGAATGGCACCTTCGCCTCGCCTGCAATAGCGCGCGCAAGAAGCGTCTTCCCAGTTCCCGGAGGACCAACGAGCAAACAGCCTTTAGGAATTCTTGCACCAAGACTTTGGAACTTACCCGGATTTCTTAAGAAATCCACGATCTCTGCGAGTTCTTCCTTAGCCTCGTCGATGCCTGCAACATTTTTAAAGGTAATTTTATTCCCCTTATCTGATATTAATTTTGCTTTCGAGCGACCAAATCCCAACCCCTTGCCGCCGCCTTGCATTTGCTTCATAAAGAAAACCCATACGCCAATCAGAAGAAGCATCGGGAACCAGGAAACAAAAATACTAAATAACGAATTCATTTTAGTGTCCGGAGGGGAAACATCGATATACACACCATTCATGCTCAATTTGTCGATCAAACCGGGATAGTCCGGAGCATATGTGGTGAAAGCTGTACCATCTGAAAGGCTACCACGAACCCAGCGCCCTTGAATGACCACGGAATTCACCTGTCTTTCATCAACGCGATTTAAGAAATCCGAAAAAGCGAGCCTCTCCGTCCCTATTCTTGTATTATCGTCTTGTAGTGCACTGATGGTTGTTATCATCACAACAAAAATAGCAATCCAAACTAAGATGTTTTTAGTATTATTATTCATTTAATTCTTTCCTTACAAGAAATGTGTAAAACGTGAAATAAAGCTCGGCCGGAAAATAACTTCAAAAGATATTTCGAGACCAGAACTATCATAGTAAGATATATTGGGAATTGCTACGATTTTTTCAAGTCTTCTGATCGCAGAAAGTGTAAATAAAATCGATTTATGGTTATTATCACTGATTTTAGCTAGGTTTTTTAGATTTATTTTATCTTTTAGCTCAATATAATCAGAAAATTTTAAGCAATCAATATAATAACCATCGCAAGATTGCGGTGAAATTATCTCAAATCTTCCGTCCCAGTAATTATTTTTCGCAAAATCCACAGGCATTTTGATCTTATCAATAGCCGAATATTCTCGGTATATTAACAGCCCCTTTGATGTTTCTTTTAAAATACATCCATGCAAACTAGAGTCGATTTTCTCATTATGCGCAAGTTTGGCAAGTAATTTTCGTATGCTGCGGAATCTTGGCGTTGCGGTCTTACCACTAATAACAGTCAGAATATAATTAAGAATTGGTATCTGGATGTCGCACCTCTCCTTTTTCAAACCAGCTAAATCAATCATTGCAAAGCCATATTCATTAATTGATAATAGCTCTGCCATTGCGATGATTAGACGCTCGTTTAAAACTGATGCTTGATTATTAACCCCTGCGATTTCTTGAGCTAGCTCCAATTTTTCAGGTCTCGTATATAAAGCCAGCTGCTTACGAATCCTGTTTCTCTCATAAGCATCAGATCGATTAGACTCATCTTCCAGCCAGCCGATGTTATTTTGCTCAAGATAATGAACTAACTCAGCCTTACTGCAACCACTAAGCGGGCGCAAAATTCTGATATTATTATGGAAAAACTCATCAGTACTGCTCAAACCCAAAATGCTGCTTTTCTTGCTTTTGCGCATCAGATAAGTCTCAAACATATCATCCATATGATGGGCAGTTAGCAAAATATCAATACCCAAATCATGGCATTTACTAGTCATAAGATCGTAACGCCCTTGCCTTGCGCGCTCTTGCAGTGCAACCTTGCTGCCCCCGCAATCCCATGAAAGAGGATAAAACTCATGCCCCAAATCCCGGGCAAGCTTAGCAATATAACGGATTTCATCTTTAGATCCAGCGCGCAAATTATGATCAACGCTCAGAATCACAAGCTGAACGCCCGCACCTCTTGCCCATATAGATGCAAGATGCATCAGCGCAACAGAATCAGAGCCACCAGAGACAGCTATGGCGATCTTACCAGGAGGAATAGTACCGAGAGAGTTTGTAATCTTATCATCAAATCTAGTGCTAGGCATTTTGCATCACGAAATAAGATTACACGAAAGAGAAAAAACAAGGGCTCTTGTAAGCTGCATCCACAGACCTAAAAATATGAAATATTCTAAGTCTGCGAATTTCTGCTCTTAAAAAATATAAGAACCCCTGCAGATAATAACGACTATACAAACAATCCTTGTGTTGTAAGTCTATTTACTGTGTGGCCAAGATGAGCTATAAGCTCTTTCTTGATTTGAGCTGGATCTTCGATCTTCTTTTTATCCTTACTCATATTGATTTTACCATCCTTAACATCCTTAATCAGAAGCTCAAGAATTTGCTGTTTAGTATTTTTACCATCCATATATTTAAGGGCAAATTTATCAAACAGATTAATCCCGACAGGAGCATGATAAAGATTAGTAACCCAAGTATTATTAGTGTTATTGGCTTGATAAAAAGCAAGATCACTAATTTTAGGCTTATCAACTTTAACTTTATCAGAAGTGCGCTCTATTAGAGAAATATCAATATAGCCTTTAATAACCAGATTCATCACATTCTTCAATAGGTCAGCTTCAATTTGAGCCTTGCTATCTGTTTTGAACTTTTTATTAGCCTTCTCAATAATAGTATCAAACTTCAACGGATATCCTCCATTCTCGATGAATGTATAAAGAATAGCCTTCAACCAAGGGGAAGAAGTAGTGATATATTGCTCTTTATTTCCTTTGAAATAGAACTTCAACGGATCTTTGCTCGCAAGCTTAATATCCTTCAAAGACTTCTCTGGAGTAATATTAAATGACAATGCAAATTTCTTCGCATCATTATTATTAAGAGCTCTGTTCAGCTTAACTCCTTTATGACATAGCAATGTGCTTCTGAATCTTCTATTCGTAATGAAGTCCATATATTGCTCAGTTCTGACGATATCATTCAGATCTTTCAATTTCTCAGCAATCTCCTTGCCCATATTACCCAGATACATTGAAGATAGCGAACAGTCAGACAGATATTGCATACCATTCTTGCCAGCTTCTGCCATGAATTCGTTAAAGTAATATTGCTTATTCTCATCTTCAAGGTGATCGTGTCTTAGATAGTGATCGCCTTGCTTTGCAAGAAGTTCAGCTTCTTTGGTCAAAGTCTTTGCATATGGGGTGTCAGCATTTTTCAAGCTATCTTTCACAAACTCAAGCAGCGCGCGCGACTGAGTCACTTTCTCGTTCGGATCTTGGAAGTTCTTGGAATGATAAAGCATCATATCCCTGATAGTTCTAACCATATTCCAACCTGGAAGAGTATTATAGCTGATATATGCTATACCATTTTCAGTTAGGTTTTCATTCACAACTTTAAAAATCTTCTCGCGGACAACATCAGGAACCCAGGACAAAACACCATGGCAAACAATATAGTCGAACTTGCCGAAAGATTTATCGATATCCATGATTGAGCAATGTTTCAGATCAACATTTTTCAAGCCCAAAGCCTTAACATTCTTAATACCAGCATCAATTTGCACTTTAGACAAATCAACACCAACATACTCTCCCTTAGGATTATGCATAGCATGTGGTATCAAGTTTCCACCTTCGGCGCAACCAAGCTCAAGCACTCTTGCTGTCTCAATTTTAGGAGCATCCATTCCGAAAAGAGCCCCAAGAGTTGCTAGTCGCTCCGGGCTGCTTTGCGCGTAAGGATAGCTGTGATAAGGCGTTTCATCATATGTGTTTTGCGTTTCTTTAGTCATAATAAATATTCTTCTTTTTTAATTTGATTTGTTATTTTACAGGAATTTTAAACGTAAGTCCAATGGTAAACTCACCCACCGCAATTGTTTTCTTAATTGGCTTTTGCGCTTTGACCACATGAGTGATTTTATCAAGCGCATCGTATTTGAGCTTTAAGTTATTTACTACCTGAACCCTTGCACCAAGATCAAGACTCAAATTTGCCCCTAAATCTCTAGTAACTCCAACGCCAAGCTGATAGGTGAAATAGTTAGCAGTTTGATTCTTAATTCTAAATATCTCCATATTTCCTTGGGGACCCGGCACGCTAGAACTAGCTGATTTAATCGATATCCTAGAAACCCCTGCCCCGAATATAACATATGGCTGCAGCTGAGCAAATTTCTTTGGCAATTCATAAATCAAGTTCGCTGTAAAAACATTCGTACTCATGTCAGTTGTCCCAGGAACCGCCTTCGGAAGACCTAGCGTGTCTGGATGTAGCACATAGCCAAGCTTATATTTTGGCTGATGAGTAGCAGAGATCTCAATCATCATACCGGGATAAAAGCTATACCCGATACGTCCGCCATACATCGTGGAACGTTTCATTTCCACGTCAGTTTTAGTATCTTTGTCCTGAAACTTATTAACTACAGGATCTGATATACCATATTCTGTACCAATATAGAAATATCTATCATCCGCACTGATTTCATCATTAGCGTGTGCTGCGCTAGATAAAAGAGTAACTGCACTTAATAGAGCAACGATTCCCGACTGTTTTATTGACTTAATCATTTCTGCAATCCCTTACTATTTATGTAAAAATACAGATGGATTATATAGGGATGATTTCATAGGTCAAACTAAAAATTTTCAAGCCTTCATTTTTAAAGGTTTTTTATATATAAACAATGATGAATTAACGTCATTATTACACCAATTACTGCAGCTCTAATATTAAGAGCGACAGGGTAACAGTCAGTTTGTTTGTTTGCGTATTACGGTACTCATAGTGCCCTGATATAAGAAATTTCAAACCAGGCCATGCTGGCATTTTAGGTCTGCGAACGTAGTTTCTTATTATTTGCCTACTACTAAATCATGTTAAAGACACGAATAAGAGCTTGAGCGTTTCCGGCACCTACCAGGCTACAAAACATCACCATTTAATGTGTTTTATTGTTGCTTTCAATACCTTCTATGCGTATAGTCTGGTGCATATTATTTAGCGTATCTTATGCCGCCTATTGAAGTGAGGGTGCCTGCTTTGAGAGCGGATAAAAACATAATAAACCCGGGCAAGAATGATTTTCATTTATAATCTACTAAGCTTACTGCTTTTTCCTATATATCTATTAGTTCTGCTAGTGCGCCTGTGCAAGAAAAAGGAAAATCTGAAATCCATCCTGCAGCGCCATAGTCTTCTCATGCCAAGCAGGCCTGATGGGCAATTGGTTTGGATACATGCTGCAAGTGTCGGCGAGTCTATGGTGGCGCTGACTTTGATAAAGGCTATCAGCACCGAGCATCCGAAGATGAATTTTCTAGTCACCACAGGCACCCTCTCCTCTGCCGGGCTTCTAGCAAACTGGCTGCCTAGTAATGCGCAGCACCAAGGTGCGCAGCATCAAGATGCGCAACACCAATTTGTGCCTATTGATAATATTTTAATTGTCAGGAAGTTTCTCAAACATTGGCGTCCAAAATTGGGGATATTTATTGAGTCAGAATTCTGGCCTTGTTTAATAAATGAATCTGCAAAAAACTTTGATCTTATTTTAGCAAATGCCAGATTGTCAGACAGATCCTTTGCAAGATGGCAAAAGCGAAGGGGGATTTTTAACTTCATCACTAGTAAATTTAAAACCATCCTGGTGCAAAGCAAAACGGATCTGGATAAATATCAAAATCTGGGTTGTGGGCGCGCTATTAATCTCGGCAACTTGAAATTTGCCAATAAAGAATTGGAAGTGGATACCGAAAAATTAGCGAGTCTCAAATCTATTTTTGGGGATAAGAAGATCTTCCTAGCCAGCAGCACCCACAAAGAAGATGAGGAAGTTACTCTCAAGATAATCAAAAGCCTGAAGCAAAAGAATATTGACTATTACCCAATCATCATACTCCGCCACCCGGAGAGAGTGGGTGAGCTGGCCAAGGCTTGCGCTCAGCTGGGGCTTAAATTTTCGATAAGATCAAAATCCCCCGCCCCATCGCTGGGTGATGATTTATACATAGTGGATAGTTTCGGGGAGCTGGGCTTGTTTTATAGCCTTGCCTATATCAGCTTCATCGGAGGTTCTTTCAAGCATGGGGGACATAATTTGGTTGAGCCGGCATATTTTGATAATGTGATTCTCCTTGGCCCCGATATGAGCAATTTCCAGAATATAGCAGATGATATGACAAGCCACAAAGCTGCCATTCAGGTGAGAAATGCAGAAGAGCTCGCAGAGCAGATTGAGTTCTTTTTGGATGAAAAAAACAGCAAGGAGCGCTCTTTATATAGTGCTAATGCACAGAATTTTGTTGATTCCAGAAAAGAAACGCTTAATAATTACCTAACAGCAATAGACAAATTCCTGAAATAACGATTAAATATGCTATATACTGCTACTCAAAATAACAACGAGAACCTAAAACAATAATTTAGAACCCAAAATAACGATTAAAAGCTGAAATAATTATTAAAATCTAAAACAAAGATTAAAACCCAGAATAATGATTAAATTACTATATCCTAAATTTTGGTCAAAAAGAGGGCTGATTTCATTTGCCCTTATCCCATTTTCATGGATATACCAACTACTAGGCGTTCTTCGAAAAAAATTCGCCTCCCCCATCAGACTATCTCAGATGGTAATTTGCGTAGGCAATATGAGCGTTGGAGGCACGGGAAAAACTCAAATAACCCTCTGGCTTGCAAAGGTCTTCCGCAAGAAAAACATAAAATTCGTAATAGTCACTAAAGGCTACGGCTCCAGCCTTCGGGGCGCAAAGCTGGTTACGCCCACCGACTGCGCAGCTGATGTTGGCGATGAGTCAATATTACTACAAGAAATAGCGCCCGTGATCGCCGCAAAAACCGTCCATGCAGCCCTGCCTATTATCAGAGAGCTGAACCCAGATGTAGTAATCTTTGACGATGGAATGCAGAATCCTCATTTCATCAAGAACCTAAATATATTGGTGATAGATTCGGCAAGAGCGGCTGGGAACTGGCGAATATTTCCGGCAGGTCCGCTTAGGGAAAATGTCAATTCGGCAATAAATAGGTCTGATATCATCATCATGATAGGGAGCAAACCTTGCAATGATTTTGAGCTTGTACAGGCGGTCACCTCGTCGCAAAAAACCATCTTCAATGCCGGAATGAATCTGACCTCTTTGCATGATGCTAGCAAACAATATTACGCCTTCACAGCCATTGGGGATCCGGAGAGGTTTTATAGATTGCTTGCGGAAAATAACCTCTCTATATTAGGCAAAAGATCCTTCCCAGATCATCATAATTATACGCCGGAAGAAATTGAGGAGCTGAAAAATATCGCAAAAGAGAATGATTGTTCTTTAATAACCACCAAAAAAGACTATGTTAAGATCTCAGATAATAATGGTAATGGTGATAGTGGTGATATCATCTGTGCTGATGTCGCTCTGGATTTTGAAAATGAGGCAAATTTACTGGATAAGATAAATGAAAAGCTACATAAAAAAAGCTAAGCATATTGTTGAGTATGTGCTCTTTACCCTGATAACAAGCGCACTCCGGCTTTTATCCATCGATAATTCAGCGAATCTATGCAGCTTTATCGCCAGGAAAATCGGCCCTTCTTTAAAGGCAACAAGCGTCGCCAGAAAAAATCTGCAGAGAATATTAGGGAATGAGGTAGATACAGACAAAACCATCGATGATCTATGGGATAATTATGGGAGATATATAGGGGAATTTCCTTTTATCAATAAGATGACTGATCAAGAAATAGAACAACGCGTGAAATGCATCGGGATCGAGAAATTAAAGCATTTCCAAGATAACAAACAGCCCTTTCTGCTTTTGCTAGCACATCAAGCTAATTGGGAGTTTATTATCAGAAGAGCTAAGGATTTGTATCCTCAGTTTGGAGTCGTATATCGCAAAGCAAATAATCCATATGTGAATAAAACCATACTAAAAGAACGCAATAATGATAGCATCATCATGATCGAAAAAGGCGCAAATGGCACAAGATCTCTTATCAAAGCGATTAAATCCAAAATGTCCATAGCCATGCTGGTTGACCAGAAAATGAACGAGGGTATTAACGTTCCATTTTTCGGTCATGACGCCATGACTGCCCCCGCAATCGCAAGGCTTAGTCTGCAATATGACTATCCTATAGTCCCGTGTCAGATGATTCGCATCGATGGAACCAGTAGCTTCGAACTTGTAATTCATTCGCCCCTAGAGTATGATGCTACAGGAGACACACAAAAAGATTGCTATGATATAATGTTAATGATAAACCAGACTATAGAAGGCTGGATCAGACAAAAACCAGCGCAATGGTTTTGGTTTCATAATAGATGGAAGTAAATCTGCTTGCACGGGTTTTACAGTAGATATATATAGATAGAAACAAATTATAGAAATAAATTTATGATCAATAAAGATGTACTACCAATTTTAGACAAGCTAATCAGCTTCCAATCCGTCACGCCAAAGGGGGAGGATGCGCTGCAATATATAGCTGAGCTTTTATCCAAGCTAGGTTTCGAATGTCATCTTAAAAACTTTGGCTCTGGGGCGAAGGAAACGTCTAATTTATATGCTGTGCTTGGCGACTGTGCCCCTAATATCTGCTTTGCAGGTCATGTGGATGTGGTGCCTCCGATGAGCCTTGATTTATGGAACTCAGACCCTTTCAAAATGACTGTAAAAGATGACATTATATATGGGCGCGGAACTGTTGATATGAAAGGTGCTCTTGCCTGCGGACTCGCTGCGACATTAGAGTTCTTCAAGCAGCATAAACCGACCGGTTCAATCAGTTTCTTGCTAACTTCTGATGAAGAAGGAGACGCAACATATGGCACCAAGATGATGCTTGAACATATCAAAAACTATACTCCCAAAATCGATCTTTGCCTACTTGGCGAGCCAACAACCAAGAAAACTATAGGCGATACAATCAAGATTGGGCGTCGCGGGAGTGTGAATTTTGCGTTGACAGTTTCTGGCAAGCAAGGGCATGTTGCCTACCCAGAAAAGGCGATTAATCCTATTCCGATTATGACGAATATTTTGAAAGATTTATCTGAGAAAGAATTTGACTCCGGCTCTGAATTTTTCCAAAAATCCAATCTGGAAATAACTTCTGTCGATACTGGCAATCAAGTAACAAATGTGATTGTTCAATCCTTGAGTGCGAAATTTAATATCAGGTTCAACGAAAAACACACGGCCGCTAGTTTGAATTCCGAAATAGAGCAGATAGTCAAGAAACATTGTGATAATTATGATTTACAATATTCCAGCTCATCGGCACCTTTTATCCAAAAATATTCAGAGCGCATGAAAAAATTCACTCAAATCGTTCAGGATAATTGCGGGGTAATACCGGATGTAGAAACAGGCGGCGGCACCTCTGATGCAAGATTTATTCACCCCTTTGCTGAGGTGGTGGAATTCGGGTTAAATTGCGACCCTGCTCATAAAATTAACGAGCATACTAAAATTAGTGATTTACAAATTCTGTATAACGTGTATTATGACAGCCTGGTTGAGTTTTTAACGCAGCGTTAGAAACATGGCCATTTTTAAGCGGGTGTGGCGGAACTGGTAGACGCGCTAGATTTAGGTTCTAGTGCCGCAAGGCGTGGGGGTTCAAGTCCCTTCATCCGTACCAAAATTTCAAGCTGGCTTCATGCAAGTCAGCTTTTGGTTTTGGGAATATGAGTTATAAACAGACAAGATTTCTTTCGGAAATAAACGCATAAAATATTTTTAGACGCATAGGTTATCAAATTATGAATATAGCAGAATTGAAAAAAGATAAAACTAATTATCATGCTAAAGTAACGATTCCAAATAAGGAAATCGAAGAGTTAATTGATAAAGAATTATCAAAAGCTGCCAAGACCGCAAAAATGGACGGTTTCAGAGTTGGCAAGGTTCCTGTGAGCGTTCTTAGAAAAAAATATGCACCATCCATCAGATCTGATGTGATGAGAGAAAAAATAAATGCAGCAATAGATGAAACCATCAAAAAGGGTTCCTTAAGCATAGCGGGAAATCCTAGTATTGAAGATTTGCTGAATGAAGAAGGCAAAGATTTAGAATTTACTTTGAAATTTGAGCTACTACCAGAAATTTCTCTGCCAGATTTCAAAAAGTTCTCTATTGAAAAGCCGAAGCTTGAAATCTCAGAAAAAGATATCGACAAGCAAATTGAAGAGCTAGCTGGCTATTCAAAAACTTATGACACAGAAGTTAAGGCGAAAGCCAAGAAGGGTGATCAAGTAACTTTGGATGCTGTTGGCTATGTGGATGGCAAAGCGTTTGATGGTGGTAAATTAGAAGGCCACAAGCTTGTTCTTGGAAGCAACTCTTTCATTCCTGGTTTCGAAGACCAGCTAATCGGCAGCAAGACTGGCGATGATGTGAGTGTGAAGGTTGACTTCCCTAAAGAATATCATTCTAAAGATCTTGCTGGTAAGCCATCTGAATTCAAGGTGAAAGTTATTGCTGTTCATAAAGAAAGTAAAGTTAAGATTGACGATGAGTTCGCAAAGAAATTTCAATGTGACACGCTGGA
Organism: Rickettsiales bacterium; assembly: GCA_002402195.1. Lineage (GTDB taxonomy): Bacteria > Pseudomonadota > Alphaproteobacteria > Rickettsiales > Rickettsiaceae > Megaera_A. The sequence continues at coordinate 37,734 of NVVL01000005.1, forward strand.
CAAGCTAAAGGAACAAATTTCAAAGAACATGCAGCTGAGCTTTGCAGAGCCGATTCATACTATGATGAAAATGAAATTGTTTGATCAGCTGGAGTCCGGTTTGAAATTTGATGCGCCAAAATCATTGCTTGAGAAAGAAAAAAGCATGATAAAAAGCCAAATTGAGTCAATGGGTTCAGAAGATCCTGAGACCAAAGATATGTCAGAGAAAGAGAAAGAAGCTTATTTTGACAGGCTAGCATCCAGAAGAGTTCGCATTGGTTTGATGATTGCAGAATATGTAAAGAAAAATCAATTGCAGATCGCTGAGGAAGATATCCGCCAAGCAATCATGGCGCAAGCTAGAAACTATCCTGGCCAAGAGCAGCAAGTGATTGAGTTTTATCAGAAAGACCGGAATGCTTTTGAGTCTCTAAAAGGCCCAATTTTGGAAGAGAAAGGCGTGAAAGCTATCTTTGAAAAAGAAGTAACATTAAAGGAAAAAACATACTCAAAAGAAAAGCTAGAAAAGCTTCTGCAAGAAGAAGTTTAAGCTTTTTTAATGTTTGACAAGGGGGCAAGGTTTTTATCTTCGCCCCCCTACCGCCGCTCGAGACCGCAGCGAGTAGTCTTTCAGTCACTCTCTCAAAACTCAGGGTATTAGGGTATTTTAGCCTATCAGCAAAAGTTTCCTTAAAATGATGACTAATATAATATAGAAGCCATATCTTCACATGACCTTGCACCCGGAGCGAAGAATTTCCTGCCGATATTTTCACAATAGTAATTGACATATCACTGCGGAATAAATACTATCTTAATCATATTAACTTATTTATTTAATGGTTTTATCATGCAAAATTTTATAAAGCTACTCGCTGTCTCCCTGTTGCTAACCGGTTGCTATGGCACTTCTTATGACAAAAATCCTAGCCCTGAAATGAAAAAATCAAGCGGCACAAAAGCAAGTTCTTCCGCATCAAAACATATTTCTAACCATGCAAGTAGGGTGGCATCAACCGCCGCATCCCGTGCAGCTGCCGTCACAAGAGCTGCAAATAAGATTTCCAGACCGTAACCCCGTAAGAATTCTCAAGAACTTTGCAGGCAAGCATAAAATACCCAATATTCTAAGAAGCTACGTCCGCAGGCCTAAAATACCCCGTATTTTAGGCCTGCCAGCGAAGCTTCTAAGCCTGCCTGCTTCACTTCTCAAAAAACGCATCTGTGTCTTTTTGGTCTAGTTAATGATTATAATAAAGTTAATCACACCTTAATTCGTTATGATTTTATAAAACAATTTGAGAAAATTATCTTTTCGGTCTACCATTCTAGATGGAAAGTGTAGTGTAGTTTATTGTTGATTTATAAAATGGAAACCTCTCTAGCAAGGAAGTTCTCGGTCGTTTTAGCCGTATTTATTGCGTTTGTCTCAAACGCGAGTGCAGCAACTCGCTCGCGACCAGGCCATCTCCCTTTGAGGAGCGCGGATGCACGGGAATACCGCACTCACAAAACGAATGATTTGTTCAAATCATATTTAGAACTCAGCTCGTTTCGTCATAAAATCATCGCCCAGAATCTTGCAAATGTTAACACTCCGGGCTACAAGGCCGATGAGGTCTCCATGCCTGTGCAATATAGCGATTTAGCGGGCAGCGGCCAGGTTGTTCGGAAAATCGGTATGATCCGCACCTCAAACCGGCATATTGCAAGCAAAAAAGGGGCGGCTGGGAGATTTTCAAGCCATAAATTGCATGATCCATATGAGATAAAGAAAAACGGTAATAATGTTTCACTCTCGCAGCAGATAGGCAAGCTTTCCGAGAATAAAAATGACTATGCGGCTGTGGTGAAGGGATACGCGACTACCAATTCGTTATTTTCATCCGCAATTGGGAAATAGAGATTATGAAAAAACTATTCGTCTTTATCATTCTAGCCTGGGTCACCCTAGCCTGTACCACCCTAGGGTGTACCAGCACCGCACTTGCTGATGACCTCAAAAAAGCCGCCAGCATTGCCTCTTACGGCACCAGATTCCAGGCTGAGAGAATCAAAATCGCCGCAGAAAACATCGCAAATGAGAGCTCCACAGCAGCGCTCCCAGGCGGAGATCCATATCGCCGCAAAGTGTTATTCGCAGAAAACAGATACAGCAAAAGACTTGGTACCCATGTAATCAGAACCAAGAAAATCGGCTTTGACAAGTCAGCATTCATCACAAAATACGACCCCCACCACCCGGCAGCGGACTCCGAAGGGATGGTGAAATATCCGAACATAAACAGGATAATCGAGCGCGCCGATGCAAGCGAAGCGCAGCGCGGATATGAGGCAAATCTAAGCGTCATCGAGATGACAAACAGCTTGCGACAAAAAACAATAGAGGCAATGGGTAGGTAATTATGGCAGTAGATAGCGTTTCTTTATCAGCTCAAAACAGCTACATGCAGGTGCAAAACCGGCCGAAACTAGCTCCAATAAATACTCAGATGAGCCAGGCCGTAGACTTCCACAGAATGGTTGACCAGCAATTTAACAGCTTCTCCAAAATGTCCCCAGCCCAGATACTGGCTCATATTCAAGGGGTTCGTGGGAGCGGTGCATCTTCTACTGACTTCCAAGCAAGAGAGCAGAGCGTTGCCAGCACGATCACTAAAACCATCAGGGAAACCGTTGGCAAGCAAGAGGAGGTCACTCGCAAATCATTAATCGGCGAGGCTTCAATGGTCGAGCTACTCACCGCCACCACAGAAGCCAAAAACCTCATGGATGCCACCGTCAAAGTAAGAGACGAATTCCTGAAAGCCTTTGATAAGGTAATCAATATGAGCATGTAGCGTAGCTGAAAGTATTTTTTACAGCTATTTTCTGCAAGCTGCTCCTTTTATTTTGCATAGATAGTTTTTAAAACACTGTCCAGCTTGCAATAACGGTTGCTGTTAAAGTTGCAGTACTAAAGTTCCTGCCACCAAGGGCATAATCCTTGATATTCTTAACACCCTGCCCATAATACAACCCGACTCCTAGGTTTATAAGCAAAAACACAACCACAATGGCCATGTCCACGCCGACTTCAATACCAAACATATACTTACATTCTATTAGTTAGTAAAAATGAATAGTTATTAATACCCTGATATCCAAGCAATTACAAGCTTTGTTTTTAGAAAGAATATTAACAACAATCAACCTTTTGGTTATATGGACAACCCTAAACTAGAAGCTGACTGCTTTATGCGCACTATACCATTTGCAGTGTAAGGTTTTAGCGTCAGCTCGCTCTTGCCGTTTTTTATATTAAACCCATGATTATATAAATGCAACTCTATTTCCTTTAGATCTATCAACGTCATCAAAATAGCTTTGGGCATCATGTTTTCGATTAAGAACAAATTCCTAGCACTAGTCAGCAGGATCAACAGCGGTGAATCGTCGCTTTCTTTCTTCATATGAGGCAGCAATTTGTTATATGCGATAAAAATGATGCGATCACAATGGCGATTTGGCAGCGAAGACCTGCTAAAGGGCTGATCTGGCATACTGATCGTGAGTCACAATATTGTTCAAAATCTTAAGCGGCAAATCTTGCAAGATCATGGGATTGTACAAAGCATGCCGCATAAGGTGATTGCTGGGATAGTGCAACATCTGAGAGCTTTTTCAGCACGTTAAAAGAGAGCTGGTAGAAGCTACCGTGCGTAACCTAGAATATTGCGTATTTTTGCTTCTCAGACCCGCAGATGTAACTCCTGAGCCTCCAGATTCTTTGCTACTTGCAGAGCATTTTCATATTTATACCCATCTTCTATAAATTGCACGGCCGCCAGGATGCTTTGTGCAAATGCCAAGCTAAGAACTCTCAATTTATCATAGCCAAGGCGCGTGCAGATGATATCTATGCGTCTTTTAATGATATTATGCGACAGACAAATCTCAGAATCTATGGGATTACGCAGGAATGCTCCAACCTCATAGCATGCCTCGCCTACGAAACCTTTTGGGTCAATAGCAAGCCAGCCTTGTTTCTGATCATAGATGATATTTTCATGATGCAAGTCACCATGCAGAAGAATCTGTTTTTCTTTAGAGTCTTTCAAATCAGCGAATATTGCACTGGCTTTTTCTATCAACTTTGTTGGGATTTGCTTGTCTCCTGAATTAAGATAATGATCAAAAAATTGCGTGAATTCATGAGTAAATCGATAATTACCTTCAAATTCAACGTTGCTATGAAGTTTTTCTATAACATCGCATAATATATGAGTGGCTTTCTCATCTTCATTGTTTAACGTCAAATCTTTTAAAGACACCCCAGGCACACAGCGCTTCATCAAAGTTATGCGCCCGCGATTTTTGAGTATGCGAGCAGCTCCATAACCGTTATAATGCTTCAACACTGCGCTTGTATGCTCACTTGCGCTATTGGAGATTTTCAGCGCGGCAGGCTGGTTTTTGTATCTTGCAAATATGATAATAGATGTAGGAGTCTCCATAGGATCACCTTCCCAAGAGAGGTTCCATTCTTGCCTCAACTCCTCTAGCTCAACCTGCCATTTTTCTCGGTTGTTTTTTTCTCGGTTATTTGAGAGCATTCACCCAAGCTTCCTAAACATCGCTTCCTGCTGGCGCTAGGGCTGGGGCACGATTTATTCGTTCTTGCAGATCCACTATTAAAGCATCGATTCCGCGTGTTGAAATTACGCTGTTGAACTCTGCTTGCTGAGAGTTTAATATACTGATTCCTTCCGTGATAATATCGCCCACACGGTATGGGTCATCACCGGTTTCGTTGATTTCATGCACTAGATAATCTATCTTTATTGTGTCTTGATCGGCAGGCTTGATGATTACTGTATTCACAATAAATAAATTATCATCGATTTGTTTGATTTTCCTTAAGCGAGCCTTTTCACCGTTATAATGCACAGATAAATCCGCATATACTTTCACTATGAATTTAGCGTAAGTTGCAGAAAATTCTGAAATTTTTTTCTTGTCGATTGTTCGTCTGTGCCGGCCAAGAGTATATTTCGCCATCCAGTCCAAATATAAATGTCCCTCGATGAGCTTGGTTGTTTTGTGATATCTATCAGTTTGCGACATCTTCTTGTTGTTGAACATTTTATGCCCCTCATTAATGAGGTTTTCAATATATTCACCAAGCTTTTTAGTGTCTGCATTGCCGGCATAAGACGCAGGAGCCCACAAAGAAAAAATAAGAAAAATAGATATTATAGTCCTCATAATCGCAAACTCCCGAAATAGAATAAATTATACCCTTGACCGCAAATCATATGCTTGAAATTTCTATCCAAACCAAAGCCCTACTAAAATAATTAATTATCTAAGCAGGGCCATTTCCTATGAGTCAAACATTTCCCTTAGAAAGAGTATAACAATAAATTTAAGCTAAATGCTACGTATTATTTAACTACAGGGCATTTAAATCCGTCTTGGTATACCATTTTGTCCTCTCTTTGACTCAAAATAGCATTTCTGATAGCTATGTAAGGGTCTGGAGAGTTCTTGCTGACATGATCTGTGAATGGCATGATTTCATCACGATTATGCACAACTGATGTTCCAGTTATGCTATATTTAAAGTCAGAATGCATCAAATATTTTATTGGATTCATTCTGCCACTTATTAATGGATCCATAACATCACGCGCGCCCATTCCACCAAAGATAGGAAGAACAATATACGGCCCTGCCCCCATGCCGTAATGCGCCAAGGTGCTGCCAAAAGTTTGTGGTTCTACCTTCAAACCAACTTTACTTGCAACATCAAACATGCCCAAAACCCCGAAAGTTGAGTTTATAGCAAAACGCCAGAAGGTTTTAAATATCCCGCCTGCATTCCCTTGAGCACCGTAATTCACAGTGGAGAGAGGTTCATTTATGTTTTTGAGAAAACTACCGACTCTGCTTTTAGTATAGTCGGGTGTAAGCTTGCCATAGATTTTGGCAATTGGTCTTAAAGTAAAAGCGTCTAATATTCCATTAATCATGAAGATTTTGCGGTTAAATGATTCATAAGGATCATATACTTGGCACTTATTATTGATCGATGCATAATTATAGCTATAATTATCTGCTTTATCGGACGATTTAGCAGCATATGTATTATTAGCAATAATACAACATAGTGCTAATAAGATTGGGTTAAAAATAGATCTAATACTTAGTCTCATAACTTACCTTTAAATTCTTTTTGTGCAAACAAATATAGAGTAATTATTTTTTATTTCTAGATTAATCTCACTTATCGACACAATATTAAACCCATTTTTTTTCAATTGATGTTCTATATCCGGCTTGTTATAAGCAAATTCTAACGATTTATCTAGAAAAATATTTTTATCCAAAACAGGAATTGAGAAGGCAAAATAGCCATTTGGCTTTAAAATAGAATGTATTTTGCTGAAAATATCCTCTAATTTTGCGACAAATGCCAGCCCCTCCAAACTCACTATCACGTCATATTGATCGGAGCATTTGCTCAAGAAGCTATTAACTGACGAATGGATGGTTTTGTCATATGACTCCTCCTGTTGTAGATTTATCATACGAGACGATGCTTCCACGCCAGTTAAATCATAACTCTCCTGCATTCGTTTGTTAATTTCATAGCTCAATAAGCCTATATTACTACCAAGCTCTAAGATGCTATATTTATCTGGTAATTCTGTGATTGCCTCATTCAAAGCCAAAACCAGGCTTTTTGGTAAATTCTCAGTTTTGCTGTTAGTTTTATCGGTAGATACTTTGCCTACAGGTATTTTGTCAGTAAATTTATTGGCTATAATATCCCGATGCAGGGCGCAAATTGCGTCTGGAATAATACTTACCGAATCTATAGATTTCACGAATGGCAATAGGCCTACTTCATCTGCCTTGTCTGCCTTGCTCAAGCAAATTATAGATTTTTTATGCTCTCTGCGCAGCAAATAAACCCATCCAAGCCAATAATTTGCGGCTGCATCACCGGGCTTTAAAAACTTATCCACCATCTTGAATCTGAAAATAGCATCATAGAAATTTTGCTCATATAGATGATAAATCCCGAGCTCCATATTGCTACCTGTCAGATCATTCAACTTGCGCCTTAAAGAGGCAAAATTACCGCGCGCGCAAGTAATTTGCTGCCGAATCCAAGCCGGTATTTGCATAAGCCCAGAAAAAAACGACTTTATAGCACTGCAAGCTGAAGAAAATAAATTGCGAATCATAGATTAATATTGCGTTTGATGTAATTTAAAATATGATATTCTCATATAATTCTTTTAACTTCAAACTAATATGCACAAAAAGCCTATTAACAAAACTATGAGAGCTAAATTATGTCACTAATTGCAACTAGATTAAAAAAAGTAAAACCTTCCCCAACATTAGCGGTAACGGCCAAAGCAAAGGAGCTTCGCGCGCGGGGGATAAATATAATTTCACTAGCAGCAGGCGAGCCGGATTTCGACACTCCAGAAAGCATCAAAGCAGCAGCTATACAAGGCATAAAGGATGGAGCAACGAAATATACTAACGTCTCTGGCACTCCGGAGCTTAAAAAAGCTATCATAGACAAGTTCAAGCGTGATAATAATTTAGACTATACTCCAGATGAAGTCATCGTGGGCACAGGCGGCAAGCAGGTGATCTATAATTTGTTCATGGCAACGCTGGATGAGGGCGACGAGGTGATAATACCAGCGCCTTACTGGGTTTCATATCCGGATATGGTTCTTCTTGCGGGCGGCACTCCGGTGGCGGTATCTTCGGATATGGAGACTGGATTCAGAGCGCGCCCGGCTGATATAGAAGCAGCGATCACAGGCAAAACCAAATGGCTGATTTTGAATTCACCAAGCAATCCGTCTGGTGCGACCTACACAGCAAGTGAGCTTGAGGAGCTGGCTGCAATCATGAGGAAAAATCCAAAGCTACATGTTATGTGTGATGATATGTATGAGCATATTATCTTTGATGAGTTTACTTTCAACACACTAGCAACCATCGCGCCAGACCTTAAAGAGCGTATTTTCATAGTAAATGGCGTATCCAAAGCATACTCCATGACAGGCTGGAGAATAGGCTACGGCGCAGGAGATAAGGATATCGTCAAAGCGATGAGCATTATTCAGTCACAAAGCACCTCGAACCCTTCATCCATCAGCCAGATAGCAGCCACAGAGGCTCTAAACGGCGTGCAAGATTTCATCGAGGTTAATGCAAGGAATTTTCAGGAAAAACGGGATTTGGTGCTCTCGAAAATTAACGCGATAGATGGTCTTGATTGTTATAAATCCGAAGGAGCTTTTTACTTATTCCCCAAATGTTCTGATTTATTTGGCAAGAAAACTCCAAATGGCGATGTGCTAAGCTCTAGTAATGATGTAGCGACCTATTTGCTGGAGATTGCGAATGTTGCGATTGTGCCGGGTATTGCATTTGGGCTTGAAGGATATTTCAGAATATCCTATGCTACTTCTCGTGAGTTACTAACAGATGCTTGTGACAGAATCTCAAAAGCAGTAATGCAGCTCAGTTGATGATTAAAAGGCTTAGTTGATGATTAAAAGATCGTTCAAACATTTTCTTAAGAATAGCGCGCTGGTTCATGAATTATCAGCGTGCATTCTATTTCTTTATCTAAAATTGGTCTATATAACAACAAGCTGGGAGTTTGTATGGGAAGATGGGATAAGCCCTGAAATCATACGCAAAGAAGATGGCATATTATTTGCAATGTGGCATAATCGCCTGGCGTTTGGGATGTATATATATAAAGACTATGAGAATGTTTATGCCCTGGTCTCTTCCCACACTGACGGCAAACTCATCACGGATGTTATCAGGAAAATGAAATATAGCGTCATTGAAGGCTCCACTAATCGCAACCCTACCGGCGCTGTGCGCGGCATCATCAAAGCTATCACCAATGGCGGCCAAGTGGTTATTACCCCTGACGGGCCAAGAGGGCCGGTTTATAAAATCAACAGTAATATCACAAAACTAGGGCATAAATACTCAAAAGCCGTGATACCAGTTTCATGTATGGCGAGTAAATATTTTCGCCTTAAAAGCTGGGATGGCATGATGATCCCCAAACCTTTCGGCCGGGTGGTCGTAACCATCGCTCGCCCCCTCCCCCTATCTGGTGATGATGAAAAAGATAGTAAATCACTGGAGGAAGCACTCACGAAGCTCAGCGCGCAAGCCTCTTGTGAGTTACAGGGTATTTAGGGAGCGCCGGGAAAACCTAAAAATACAGAATATTCTAGACCTACCAGCAAAGATTATTAGAAAAACACTCTCCATTTGGAAGAGAAATTTTTATTGACATTGATAGCTAAGCACAATAACCTAATTATGGTACAACATAATAACCTAATTATGGTACAACACAATAACCTAATTGCAGCACAAGATAATAATTTATAATGAGTACAGGAAATATGGCAACCCCATCGGAGAAGCTAGCAGAATCTCTCACTGTTTTGAAACAACTGCAAGAGGATGGCAATGTAGCTATTCGTTCTACAAATTTAGCACGAACCCACAGGGAACGCCTGCTAAAGAACGGTTTTTTGCAAGAAATAATGAAAGGTTGGTATATTACGACCAATCCAAGTGAGCGCGCAGGTGACAGCACAGCATGGTATACATCTTTCTGGTCATTTTGCTCTTCCTATCTGCAAGAACGCTTTGGAGAAAATTGGTGTTTATCACCAGAGCAATCACTTTTGCTCCATGTGGCAAACAGAACTGTTCCAAAGCAGCTTTTAGTACGTTCTGACAAAGCACATAACAGCGTGATACAATTGCCATATGCCACATCTATATTAGAAATATGTGCTAATCAGCCGGATCCCCATATCATTGTGCAGGATGGTTTGCGCATTTATTCTATACAATATGCGCTTATCTCTTGCCCTGCGAGTTTTTATCAGCAAAACCCAACTGATGTGCGAGCTGCCCTGACTATGATTCGGGATGCTTCTGAAATATTAGAATTATTGATAGAAGGTAGTCATACTACTATTGCTGGCCGTCTTGCTGGGGCTTTTCGTAATATTGGTCAGGAGCGAATTGCCGATGATATCATAACAACTATGCGCTCTATTGGCTATGATGTACGAGAACAAGACCCATTCGAGAAAAAAACTCCCTCATTGATTCTAAACACAGCGGAACATTCTCCATATGTTAATCGTCTAAAGCTTATGTGGCAAGAAATGAGAGAACCTATCATTGAGATATTTCCCAAATCATTAGGCTTAACACAAAATATAGACACATACCTCCAAGATATTGAGGCGAATTATACCACAGATGCTTATCATTCTTTGTCTATAGAAGGTTATAAAGTCAGCCCAGAACTCATTACAAAAGTACATACTGGAAATTGGAACCCAGGCAAAGAGGATAAACAAGACTATAATGCCCTTGCAGCGCGTGGTTATTGGCAAGCTTACCGGAGCGTGCGCGAAAGTCTGATAGCTGTTTTAAATGGAGAGAATTCTGGCGATGTTGCGGGTAGAGATCATAGAAATTGGTACCGGGAAATGTTCTTGCCAAGTGTTACAGCAGGAATCATAAAGCCAATTGATCTTGCCGGATATAGAAGCGCACCAGTTTACATCCGTCAATCTATGCATGTGCCGCCCGCAAAATCTATTATTCGGGAATTACTACCTGCTTTTTTCGATTTACTCAGAACAGAAACAGAAGCTTCGGTCCGCATAGTGCTTGGGCATTTTCTATTTGTGTATATTCATCCATATATGGACGGAAATGGCCGGATAGGACGTTTTTTGATGAATGTTATGTGTGCATCCGGCGGGTATCCATGGTTAACAGTGCCCGTTGAGAAGCGGGATCTTTATATGAATACATTGGAAAAAGCCAGTACATCTAGCGACATTAAGCCATTTGCCCATTTTATTGGGTCGTTAGTTGAAGGGAAGTCTGGATAGGTGTGCCCTTGCCGGGGCTTCGGTGGAGAGCTCAAGAAGATACGTACGCAGACCTAGAATATTTCATATTTTTAGAGATTTTTTCATCTAGATTTAGTCTCGTATTTAGGCGCTTTTTTGACCGCTACACTACAAAATAGTTATACTTTTCGGTAGTTTGCTACAAATTAGTAGCCTTTAAAAACGACACAACTCCCCCTTAAATAGCTTGCCAAAAATCAAAAATACGGAATATTCTCACTCCACCAGCTCTGCTTTTGAGCACCACAAAACCCCTGCCCTCTTTGAGCAATAGCGCCTACCCGCTTTGGGCGAGCTCTTCTCTGTCTCTTGCGAAAAGCTGAGTTTGGAATTCTACAAACTCAGAAAACTCCGCATTGGCGGCGGATTTATTAGCTTGAATCAGAATTTTTAGATCACGGCCAAGGTCGGCGAAAAAGAAATCTGGCTCGCCGCTTTGTTTGGTGCCCAGGATTTCGCCGCCACCCCTTAGCAGCAAATCTTGCTCGGAAATATAGAACCCATCATTGCTTTTGCGCATAATCTCCAGTCTTTTTTTGGAGGTATTAGACAAGCGCTTGTGATTATACATCAGCATTGAGTGTGACTGGAGCTCTCCTCTTCCCACCCGGCCGCGCAGCTGATGCAGCTGAGCTAGACCAAATTTCTCGGCATTCTCGATGATGATTAATGTCGCATCCGGCACATCAATACCGACCTCAATCACGGTGGTTGCGACAAGGATTTTGATCTCACCATTTTTGAATTTCTGCATGATTTCGTCTTTCTCTGCAGATTTCATCTTACCATGAAGCATCGAGGCAAGCCCGGGATACGCCGCGTTTAGCTCAGCAAAACGCTCCACTACGCTAGCATATGCTGCGTCTGAGCCCGCATCTGAACCTGCTTTTGCTACGCCGGTGCGGCTGCTCCCCTCATCCTTTTCTAAACTCTTATCATTTTGGTCAATCAGCGGGCAGACCCAGTATATTTTCTCCCCGAGCGTAAGTTTTTTCTGCAAGGACTCAATCAAGGCCGGCTTCTTGGTACCAGAAATAATAGTCGTGATAATTGGCAAGCGGTTTTTGGGTTTCGTCCTCACATGCGAGACACTCATATCGCCAAACATCGTCAGTGTTAGGCTCCGCGGAATCGGTGTTGCGGTCATCACTAGCACGTCTGGATGTGATGCTTTGGCAATTAGCTCAAGGCGCTGTTCGACTCCGAATCTATGTTGCTCGTCAATAACCACAAACCCTAGATCTTTATATTCAACAGTGCTTTGGAACAAAGCATGCGTGCCGATTAATATATCAATTTCCCCGCTCTCTAGCCCTGCCTGGATGAGCCTGCGCTCCTTTGCAGTACTTTTTCCGGTCAGCACAGCCGGGTTTATGCTGGTTCCATCCAGCGCCTGTTTGAAGAATGCAAAATGCTGCATACTCAGCAGATCAGTCGGCACCATTAAAGCAGATTGCGCTCCGCTTGCTGCAACATTAATCATCAGCAAAAGGGCTACTAATGTTTTCCCCGAGCCAACATCCCCTTGAAGCAATCGCATCATTTGATGATTTGATGCTTGATTAGATTCAATCTCGCGAATTGCCTCTTCTTGCGCTTCTGTGAGCTGGAATCCTAATTTATTAAGCACTTGTTGTTTGATTTTTTCAGAGACGGGAAAGCTCCGCCCTTTGACGATCAGCTCTTTTCTTTTCAGCTTCGCAAGCGCCACCTGCCCGGCAAATAGCTCCTTTTCAGCAAGTTTTGCGAGTGATTCTTCAATGGAGCGATCAATTTCGCTAGAATCAGATGGGGCTCCAATCAGATGCAGTTTCTTTATCTCAAAAAGCAGATTTTCGATATAGATTTTTTCATTCTCATCATCGAATTTTTTAAAAGAAATGCGAGCATTAATTGCCGTTTCCAGAATCTTTATCCCATCCATAATATAGCCATAGAGCTGCTTATTAACGATGCCATATGTTAGAGGATATACCGGCTGAACTGGTGCGGATAAGGTTTGTTTGAAAATAAAATCCGGATGAGTGATTTGATAAAACCCATCAAAGCGCTGCACCCTGCCAGAGACGATGCATTTATTCCCTACTCTGATTTTGCTATAGATAAAAGGAGGAATCTTATTAAAAAACACTAGCACCAAGGAGCCAGTATCATTCGATGTGTAAATTTTTATAGGCGAGCGACGAGAAAGCGGCCGGTCGATTGCTTCAATAGTAACCTCGGCCTGTATTAATATTCCGTCACGAATCTTGGTGAAATCGGAAGAAATATCACTAATATTATATGATGTTGGTTTATAGAAAACTAAATCTCTCAAATTACGAATACCCAGACGATTTAACGCTTTTGCAGCCATTTCCTTCATCGGAATGAGCGTTTTGACTGGCTGAAAAAATACATTATACATAGGCATATACGCAAATTATTTAGCTTCGAAATTTATCAATAAGCAGAGCGCAACTAGCACGAAGGTCAAGATCAAAATTATTAGTATTTTTAATAATCTCCCCTATTTGATCATATTTCATCTGCAAATATTCTGGAGAATCCGACTTAAACTGAGCAAATACTTCCCTCTCCAAAGATGACAGATCAGAAGCCACTCCAGCAAACTGCATGGAAAATTTGGCAACTAGACTTTCCGCAGCGGAAGAAAATTCTATCCAGAGCCCTCTATCTTTCACTGAAAACTCTGCTATAAATGCCAGCCTTTCAGACAAGGGTGTGGATTTCAGCAATGGTTTTACGAATCTCTCATCAATGCTGTATTTAGCTCCATCGTCATAATGATGATTGATCAAAGCACATCTGGAGCGAATCGTCGGCAGGAGAGCAGATGCATTTTCTGTAAGCAAAAATATATGCGTATTTGCCGTGGTGTCTTCCAGAATTTTCAAACATGAATTTGCGGAGTTAAGATTCATCTGATCTGCTGCGTAAATAACAGCTATCTTCACTCCGGATACAATAGAAGTTTTATACAAAAATTTCTGCATCGCCCGGATCTGATCAACCGCAATATTCTTAGTAGTTTTCGACTCCTTCTGCACAATCATATAATCAGCATTACCACGAAGACTCTCCCCTGTCTTTTCCAGTAAATAAGTAGAAACAAACCCTTCAACTTCCGCAAGAGCCATCTCGATATTGTCACTACTGATCAAATAGCTATTATAGAGCTTGCCAATATTATAATGATCTTCCAAATGTTGTTTTATCATCTATTCTTCAATCTTGCTATGCTATTATCCTTGCCTAAAATTGCTATCATCTCAAATATGCTCGGCGAGGCTGTGCGCCCTGCTATAAATGCCCTGACATATTTCATCAAGCCACCAAGTTTCAAATCATTTTGCTTGGCAATTTCCTTTAGTGTAGCTTGTATATTATCTTTGTCAAACTCTTTAAGCTCACCCAGCCCCTTTGAAACCTGATCTATCAGCGATACATCACTCTCCCTGATAATCTCCTTTGCCTCCGCGCTAATCACCAATGGGCGGTCTACTATATACATACCAGCCAGATCGCATAAATCAGTAACGAGCTCTGCCCTTACTTTCAAAGATTCCATCCCAAGCCTAATATACCCACAAGATTCTTCGCTAATTGGCTCATCAATATTACTAAACACCATTTCTGAGAGCGCCTCATTATCCATCGCCCGCATATAGGTAGCATTCAGATGCTTCATTTTGTCAAAATCAATACGCGAGGGAGACTTGCCCATTCCACCAACACCAAACCATTCAATCGCCTGTGCTCGGGAGATTATCTCATCATCCCCATGTGACCAACCAAGACGCAGAAGATAATTATTCAACGCCTCAGGCAAATATCCCATATCCTTATATTCCGACGCCCCAAGCGCCCCGTGCCTTTTGGAAAGCTTCGCTCCATCCGTGCCATGAATCAGCGGTATATGCACCATTTTCGGAACATCCCACCCCATAGCCACATATATTAATTGCTGACGTGAGGCATTATTCAAATGATCATCCCCCCGAATAATATGCGTAATGCCCATATCATGATCATCCACAACGACTGCTAGCATATAGGTTGGTGTTCCATCCCCGCGCAAAAGCACCATATCATCCAAATGAGAATTCTGCACGACCACCTTGCCTTGCAACAGATCATCCACAATCGTCTCGCCATCTTCTGGGGCTTTCAGCCTAACAACTGGCTTTACATCTTTTGGATAAGACTCCGCGCTTGCATCTCTCCAAGGTGAGTGGAATATGAAATGTTCTTTGGCAGCATATGCCGCCTCACGCATTGCCACTATCTCCGCTTGGGGTGTGAAGCAGTAATAAGCCTTGCCTGCATCAACAAGCGCGCGCGCTACTTCCACATGTCTTGCGGCATTATTTGTTTGATACACGATCTCTTCATCCGGCACCAACCCCAGCCACTCCATAGAGTCCAGAATTGCTTGTTTGGCACTATCTGCTTGCCTAGCAGCATCCGTATCTTCCACCCGAAGCAAGAACTCCCCACCATGATGTTTTGCAAAAAGATAATTAAACAAAGCCGTTCTAGCACCGCCAATATGTAGGTATCCTGTTGGAGATGGGGCAAATCTGGTTCTTACTGTCATATTTTTCTATGTATATTTAGTTGCTTGAGTTTTTCTTTCGTTTCTTGATATTTGTATTTAATTTAGTTTTCTGATCTTTTCTTTTGAAGAGCCAGCTCCTTAAGCACATTATTATACCACCATTAAACCATGAATCCAACTAGTCTTTTGAGACGACCATCTGAGCAAAAGCGCTCCTCCCTCCTCTCCCTACAGCCATTCATTTCTTACTATAGCAAATAGTGCGATAGCCTAGCGCATGTGCGGTTGTGAAGGCTGAGTAATCATCATCTGCATTGACTATAAACCCCTCGATTTTCGTCGGGAATTCTTGCTTTAAAGTTTGGAATATATGGTCAATAACGCGCATGCCGTAATATCTGGTGCTTCCTTGCGGGTTGCTCAGAATGACTCCTCCATCCACGCCGGAGAGAACCCCTCGCGCCTTTTGCAAATTTTCTATTTCATATATCATAATCGTGATTACACTAGCTTACAAAGATTTCAGCACATTTGTTACAACGCCCCAAATATGCAGCTCGGGATTTTCTAAAACTGGTATAGGATCAAGGCTTGGATTCTCAGGAAGAAGATACGGCTTGCCATCAATATATGACAAAGGCTTCACAGTTAGCGCAGAGTCAATAGATGCAACCACCATCTTCCCATCAACTGGCGTGATGCTGCTATCTACCAGCAATATGTCTCCGTCGTAAATCCTTGCATCAGACATCGACAACCCTTCAGCGCGCATACAGAATGTAGTTTCAGGATTTTTGATGAGCAGACTGTTCATATCCACCGTATCTTCAATATGATCGGCCACCAAAGACGGCGAGCCAACACGGATATTTGCTCTCAATAACGGAATTTTATACCCTCTGTTAAGGGCGAAATCTATTACCTCATCCGCCAAATATTCAGGAACTCTTATCGCCTTTGTCGTAGTGCCATAACGCCCCTGCCCTCTCGGCCGGCCAGCTTTCGGCCTTTTGCCACCATGCGTCATAATTCCTTTTTCCTATTCGTCATGTTAATACGACAATAAAACTCTACTGAAGTTACGCACGTAGCTTCTAAAAAGCAACGCAAAGCATGTCTACAAATCAAGCGCTGCTCTATATAGATCCAGGATTGCTTCTTGCTCAGCTAATGATTCCTTATCCAATTTTCTCAGCTTCATCACTTGTTTCATAATTTTTGTATCAAACCCATTAGCTTTGGCTTCGTCAAAAACTTGTTTAATATCGTCGGCTATATCGGCCTTATCGCTCTCTAGCTTTTCGATTCTGCTGATATATTGTCTTAATTGGTCTACTGCAATGACTTCTGACATATTCAATTTCTCTATATTTATTAACTATTTTACTAATCCAATAATGCCACCATTGTAAAGCAATTAACAAAAAAAACTACAAAAATTTGCCTTCATAAGAAAAAAAGCTTGCACGGTTTAAGGCTTCTGGTTAACATTAACCAATAGTTAAGCATGTTGCTTAAATGAATCAGTGATATTGGGATGTTAATAGGGAGTGTAGAGATGTTATTATTAATGGTTGTGTTTGCCTTGCTTCAAGTGGGGCTTGTGTGGGCTGTTATTGCCTCAAAGCGAAAGGTAGACACAAAGAACATGCAATTAATTCAGTTTTATCTAGATACGAAATTTTTATGCAAAGGTCTTATTGACAGCTTAAAATTCCCAGAATCATTAACTTTTTGCAATCGTTTCACCAGCGAGCTAAAGGAATATTTCAACCTTGAGGAAATCATCGTAATTGATAGTGTCGACATGCCAGCAAACAATGCAAACACTGTTCTCAAAGATAGGGTGATTGAGTTTATTGAGAAAAATATGGACCATATCGCGCGCGGGCTGCATGATTTCAAGTTCACAACTTTCATTTTAGAGCTAGATGGCAAAGAATATGTGCTGCATATTTCAAGAATCCTGAGCAAAGGGGAAGGCGACGGATTCATCATCTGCATCGAGCTTGCCCCCAGCCTGCTCAGCAAAAACGAAATAGCCACTCTTGAAACTTGCATCAATATTCTCAGAACAAGATTAGTATATGAATAAATTGATGTGTCTGATATAATGGCCATTTTAAGTTACGTGCGTAACACGAACAGGGCTAACAAACCAAGGGAATAAAAATGACACAAAAAACACCATTACCATTAGGGCAAAAAACAGAATATATCAGCCAGTATGATAATAGTCTTTTATTCAGTATAAGCCGGTCAATCGCCAGAGACGAGATTGGCCTCAGCACCCTTCTCCCTTTTGCCGGCATGGATATTTGGAATTGCTACGAAGTTTCCTGGCTAAGCCCCAGCGGCAAGCCAAATGTACGCATCATGCGCTTTGTGGTAGCGGCAGATTCTGAATATTTAATCGAGTCCAAATCGCTCAAATTATATTTAAACTCCCTAAATAACAGCAAATTCAGGAGCGAGGCAGAATTACTAACCATAATAGAAAGGGATTTAAGCGCTGCTGCAAACTCAGAAGTGCACGCTACTTTCCACAGACTGGACTCTTTTAACGAGCAATCCCTCGCCACATTTAGCGGAATTAATCTTGATGATCTGGATGTAGAAATCTCCGATTATAACGTAAATTCAGCCCTATTGACCCTAGCTCACGGGAATGAGCGCGCTAGTGAAACCCTCTATTCAAACCTACTCAAGTCAAACTGCTTGGTCACTCAACAACCAGACTGGGCATCGGTGCAGATTCAATATAGCGGACGCAAGATCAGCCACGAATCCTTGCTCAAATATTTGATCTCATTCAGAAACCATAACGAATTCCACGAGCAATGTGTCGAGCATATTTTCAATGACATAATGCAAAAATGCTCCCCAGACTCCCTAACCGTGCACGCCAAATACACCAGACGCGGCGGCGTCGACATCAACCCATACAGAAGCACAAAAAACCCAGTAGAAACAGTTGATGTAAACCTCTCCCGAGATGCTCGCCAGTAGGGGGGAGTAAAGCTTTGGATGAGAGGCTTGACCAAAAGACTACGAGGCTGCGTAGCACCGAGGCTGCGTAGCACCGAGGCTGCGTAGCACCGAGGCTGCGTAGCACCGAGGCTGCGTAGCACCGAGCTGCGTAGTTATGAGGCATTAATGTTCCAAGATGCAAAAAGCAAGAAAACTAAGGAGCAATCCCATTCCATCGGACAATTGCGGAGGTTTCTATATCAAATAAATCAAGCACTCGGACGACGGAATGGGTGACGATCTCATCAATTGTGCTTGGCTTATTATAAAAAGCTGGAACGGGCGGAACTATCGCCACTCCTGCCCGGCTTAGTTTCAACATATTCTCAAGATGAATCGCATGTAGGGGCGTTTCTCTTGTCATCAGAGCCAGTTTTTTCTGCTCTTTCATAACCACACTTGCTGCCCGCGCTATCAAATTATCCTCATATCCATTTGCGATTGCAGACAAGGTTTTCATGCTACAAGGCGCTATAATCATCCCATCTGTGCGAAAAGAACCACTTGAAATACGCGCGCCAATATCCGCTGGATTATATGAATAGCTAGCAAGTTTCTTAATCTCCGCGGGCGAGTGATCCGTTTCTGCGGCAATGGTCAAATGGGCAGCTTTTGAGATAATCAAATGCGACTCTATGCCAAGTTCCTTCAGCATTTCCAAAAGCCTCACCCCATAAATCGCCCCCGAGCTACCGGAGATACCAACAATTATTTTACGCATTTTGGTGTTGTTCATTGTGATTCAGTTTGAGTTTACATTGGGCCTTGAGTTGTTCCAAAGATTGCATTCTAATGACTTTTGCAGCAGTAAGCAATTTTTTTATCAAACTACATAAGCAAGCAAGGTCAAGAGAGCCGCATTAAGAATGTGGCAAAACATTGCATAAACTGTTAATAAGAAGCAAGCGCAATTTATGACAAAACGGAAATTTGATTAAAATTATAGCAGAAAATTAATCTATCGCTTGAGAGATTATTGAAAATAATTTACAATCAATCGGATAAGCAAATGGCAAAAAATTAGAACCCGCGCCTTTGGTTGCCTGTTATTTTTTAACACTCGATGCTATTTATAGTTGACAAGAAAAACCACATGTTGTATAAACTCATTATTATTAATACTAAATAAAAATTAACTCATGACTACCACCCGTATACCAGACGAAGTAATAACAGAATTAACAAATCAAATCGCTGTTTTGAAGCAAGAATTAACGCGTAGAGATGATTTCTTTACATATATTCATCACGAGATTAACGGTTTAATTCATAATATTCATTTTACTTCTGACGTGCTTTCCAACTCTTGGGACAAGCTTCGTCCAGATCATATCAAGGAATATATCGACATTATTTTTGAATCTGCAGAATACTTAAAAATAACCTCTACTGATTTATTCGACGCAGCTCGTTTTAATCAGGATGATTTACAACGGAGTTTTGCTAAAGTAGATTTAGCGGAGCTAATCATCGATATTATAGAGCGTTGCAACAAGATATTTCTGGTACAAAAAGATTTGCAGATTATCTTCAAAAACACTAAAAACAAGCCAGTTTGGGTTAATGGTGATGACAAAAAACTGAGACAAGTTCTGTACAATTTACTTGTTAATGCGATTAAATATAGCAAACGCGGAACTATAAATGTGAGCCTTGAGTCAGCCCATCAAGAGGGCGCCCCTCAAGAGGGTACCCATAAAAATGGCACCCATCAAGATGGAGCTCCTGCTTGGCAAGTGAATATCCAAGACCAAGGAATGGGCATTCCTGAATCTGATTTAGAGTCCGTATTTACTCCTTATTTCAGAGTCACAAAAAACAACAAAACCATTCCGGGTTATGGGCTGGGACTGTCTTTTTGCAAACGCCTAATTGATGCACATTCTGGTCAGATTTGGGTTCGAAACAACCAAAATGATGTCGGTGTAACATTTTCTTTCCAGATCCCCGCTTTTGCAACATAGATTAAGTGCACGATAGCTAGACGAGTGCATGATAAATAGATGAGCGTGTGGTAAATAAGTCACCCCCTGTTAAAAGCGAAAATGAGCCAAATGACCGATGGATTAGAGTGGTTTTCGTTTTTCTATGTTTTTTTATTCTTCTAAGCTTCATTATTTTCTACAAAGCTTTCGATCTTTCTCAAGCAAAGTTTTTCTACAAGGTTATGGAAGTTTTTCACCATCTCAGCCATTTCAGTGAGCTCTTCTTCATCTACTTCATAGTATTTTTTATAGCGTGCATCTATGTAAGCTTTTTTGATTAAATCAAAAATGTGTTTATCACGCTTAGTTTCTTTGGGAAACGAACGCAGGAATTCTGGTTCTACCAAGGCGACTCCTTTCTCCAGCTCAACAAGATCGTGTAATTTACGACGATCATCTTTGAACACTAAAGAAGAAGCAATAAAAGCATTCTCGCATGCTTGATGCAACATAAAGGCTCTAATGTTTCTTCCTATAGCATTCTCACTAGGGCGTAATTTCAACGATCCTATTAAAAATTCCTTAGCTTGTCCAAACCACTCTTTATAACTCGCTTTTGCTTTGCCTTTGCGCTCGGCTGGTGTGAATTTCTTCGGGCTAGCCATTTCATGCTTACCAGAATCATAGAGCAATATTCCT
>NVVL01000022.1 GCA_002402195.1 Rickettsiales bacterium
CTTAATACAGTCTTTACCATGCAACATTACGACGGTTGAGCCCATGTTAAAACGTGCGATTTCGTCGCCTTTGCTAAAGTGGTATCATGACAAAATAAACGAGTCACACTATTGGACACAATTAGTATAGTTAGTTGATTACGAGAGCAATTCAAATAAGTCACACTATTGGGTACAATTAGTATAGTTAGTTGATTACGAGAACAATCTAAATGAGTTACACCATTGGGTACAATTAGTATAGTAAGTTTGTTGTTGGAACAATCTAAACGAGTCACACTATTAGGTACAATTAGTACAGTAAGTTGATTGCAAGAGCAATATAAATAAATTACACCATTGGGTACAATTAGCACTGTAAGTTGATTGCAAGAGCAATCGACATACTCAACTTCTTCATTTAAAATTAAAGTTTCTAAGCCAATTCCACGACAAATTAGCTTCTTTATTCCTTTTGGAACAATTAAAGTTTTGGTTTCTTCTGTAACTACTAAGGTCTCTTCTTTACTGAAATTCATTTAATTTACTAAATTTTTAAACAGTCAGTCACAACCTAAACTTTAACTTATGTTCTCGGGGTAGTGTTGATCAACAAGTAGATGTAATCCTAAATTACAATATATTTCTTATTTAATCTTTGGAATTGTTACATGGAATAAAGCAATGTGATATGTTACTTAACTTTAAAGTTTATATTTTTTATAAAGTTGGTGTCGTTTACCCAGGGGGGTTATATCTCAAGACTTTTAAAAGCATTTCTTACATTTTATTGTTTTTCTGATATATCCTTCATGATAGCCTTCGTAAAGGATATATGCTGAATCTTTGATTACTTTACTCTTGCATCCATCACAAGTTACCTTATCAACTTTACTAAAGCATTTAGGTATATTATTTTCATTGACCATTGCATGACACATATCGTATAAGCTAACTACTTTAGGCTTAATCAACTCGTTATATTTGCTTAAATCTTCTAATAAGTTATAAAAACAAAATAAACGAACCACACTAGTAGGTACAATTAGTTCGGTGAGCCTATTACCAGAACAGCCCAAATAAGTCACACTATTGGGCACAATTAGTTCGGTGAGCTTATTGTGAGAGCAATTTAAACGAGTCATGTGTTTATGTATAATTAACGTAGTTAATTTATTATCATAACAACGCAAATGGGTTGTGTTGTTTGGTACAATTAATATAGTAAGTTTATTATTGGAACAATCTAAATGAGTTACACTATTAGGTACAATTAGTAAAGAGAGTTGATTATGGGAACAATTCAAAAAAGTTACACCATTGGGTACAATTAGTTCTGTGAGCTTATTATAGGGGCAATCGACATACACAACTTCTTCATTTAAAATTAAAGTTTCTAAGCCAATATCACTACAAACCAACTTCTTTATTCCTTTTGGAACAATTAAAGTTTTGGTTTCTTCTGTAACTAYTAAGGTCTCTTCTTTACTGAAATTCATTTAATTTRYTAAATTTTTAAACAGCCAGTCATAAAATAACATTTTAATTGTACTCTTGGTATAGTGTCAATCGTAGATGTAATCCTAAATTATTGGAAAGTTTTAGAATGGTGCGAGTTGTAAAATTTAGTTAGTTTTGAACTCTCTCAAAGTTCCTTCTCTTGGTGTCCTGATTTTACCTGCCATATTTGCATTACGTACTGGGGGGTCATCAGAGAAAAGTGGAACATTTATTTTACTAAATTTCTCTAGGAGCTTTGATTTGTTAGTCATTCTGGAAGAATTGGAAAATGCTCTTGATATTTCCAAAGGTTTCGTTTCGTATACACGGCCGTCATCTCTATTTAATGCTCTACCCAGTGGTATCTTGGCTTGTGACATGACTCGCATTCTACAACAAATTCGCTTAACTCCCAAAATATCAAGGGCCTTTCTTGTATTCATTTCACCGGATATACATTCAATATACGAGTCAAATGCATACTCCACTTTATTTTCTTTGAACAATTTAGTTACGTAATCACTCGTAATTATACACCCAGGGCTTGTGTCAAGTATATATTCCAGTCCCAACAATTTCAAGAGCTTGTGTACCTTAGTCCCGTTGACAATTTCAATATATTGTTTATATTTCCCCGGCATCCCGGAACTCACCAGCAGTCTCTTAACATAAGAATTTGTGTTTTTGTGTTTATAATTTGAATCTAACACATAACCTAAACCCATCAACTTCATTATTTCACTGGCATTGAGACCAGCCAATATCTTTAGGTAATCCTCGTACCTTTTCATTGAATCTATTGACGAAAAGAAATTTACCATATTATTTACCGTAAATCTGGATTCTTTGAATTTGTCACTTAACCCCATCAAATCTAAAACATCGAATTCGTTAAGTCCATTCGATATTCTTATGTACTCCTTGTATCTACCGAAAACGTTGTTAAATCTAAACAATCCAGCTATGTACTCGTTTGAAGAACTTCCATGGTCTATATCGAGTATATGACTGAGCTTCATTAACTCCAATGCCTCTTCTGGTGTTGTACCTTTTATTAACCTATTATACCTTGTAATATCCAAATCGTTGGCCTCAAATAATTTTGTTATATATTCCCCAGTTATTTCACTTTCAACTCCGACATTTATGATATTACCCAATTTTATTAGTCTGATTGCCGTCCTTGGTGAAACACCATCACCTATTAAATCAGAATATGTATCATAGTAAGGAGAAAGAACTTTCATGCAAGTGTAACACCTTACTATGTATATTCCTGTGTCTTGCATTCCTCTTCTCATATTTGTAAACTCCTTTTTAGCTTATTTATCAGAAATCTTTAATTTATAACATTGTATTTTCGTTTATCAAAATGGTATCTGTTGAATACGTAATGATAGTTATAGTTGCGCTGATTGTTCTAGTTTTGGTTGGGTTACTTATTTACCACTTTGCGTTTAGGAAACATGGAAACATAGAAGGGGAACCCTGTAGTAAGGACCCATGCGCAGCAAAGCATTATTGTGGTGGAGATACCAAATGTCACAGCGGAATATCAGGAGGTGGGAGTGGAATGGAATGTTCAATATCTGCACATTGTTCTAGTGGATTAACTTGTGTTGATGATAAATGTGGGACAGGGTCGAGCCAAGACAATCATTCTGGGTCATTTACAAATTCTTCCATAACTGCCATTATCGATGGAGAAAAGAGATATTTGACGCTAAGTCCAGCAACTAATGATGATGACGAGGCTGTATCAATATGGGAGAAAGACGAACCGAACCACAAATATTCGTATAGTAGTTCTACCAATGAACTGAGTAGTTCCGATTCCAAACTAATGGTAAATTCTTTTGGGTTTATCAAAGAGGGACCAGCAGCTAAATTTTATTTTATCAGTAGCGGTGGGGAAATGAGAATGGAGGATGCATTTGCTAATATATTGTCTCTTGATACAAGAGACAACACCGCAGTGTTTAAAGATCCACCAAGGTACACAAGTCAAAGCACTGGACCCACTGTCAAAGGTATAGTCATAAAAGTGGACAAATAATTTTAGTTTTTTATATCACAATATATAAACAACTAAAATGGAGAACGATGACGTGATTGACTATATATATGATTTACCATTGGAAATGTCTTGCAAGATAGTAGAAAAAATAACTGAGATTGCCGACGTAATAAAAATCTTGGAGGATGAGAGGATGGGGCCATTAATGATGGAATATGGTAGAACATTGAGACAACTGGGTGGATTCAAAATGTATAATATAAATTTGATACAAGGTATGAGAATGCTTTCGTATGTCGACGAAAATATATTGATTTCTGTGAAAACTGTTTTAGAAGCAAACATGCTATCTACTCTAGCACCGGGAGTTTCAGTAACAATAGTCATATTATCTGACAATTTCACAGAGTCATTAGAAATTGCCAAGGCAGTGGTGGACAATTATTTGACCAAGTCTATTACAAAAGGCAGTGTCCATAGAAATATGAGAATTGCTTTTAGAAATATAGATTTTGACATCTCTGACGACAGTGGTGGAGATTTCATCCTAATAAACAAAAATAAAATGTTAATTGGTACATCTTTGTATAGGGATGTTGCACTGGTGGCTTTATCCATAATTAAGAATTTGGATATCCAAATGGTCAGTGTGGATCATGAAAATATAAAGGGACTATCCTTGATAGTTGGTAATGAAATATACCTTAACACAGATATGATTTATGATTTCTCAAGAAGTGACCTCGGTTGCTTAGATCAATCTAATAGTCCAAAATTAAAAGACACAATCTTAGGTTTTAACGGGACATATAGCGAATTTCCAGATAGATTGCTTACAATTTATATGTATAATAATGGATTATTTTTACATAGAGAAGAGACTGACGAATTCTTACTGACAAGTGATACTCTAATACATAGAATGATTGAACGTGATGAGTACATCAATGGTAACAAAAATAAAGGAAAGATAGACACAACACTGAATATTTGGTCAAGTTCCAAAAATTATGAATCGTTGATGGATATTTTTGCAAAGACTATATTTGTTAACAGCAAGGATATAATGATCAAAGAACTCACTCTCATAAAAATACCTTTGGAATTTCTCAATGCTCATGAAATGACTGATGACAGTATTCATATAGAACAAAGTTACTTAGAAATATTCGAAGGTTGATCACATACAAAAAGTAATATTAAACTTCTAAAATGTGATATTTAAAGAAAATTCCGTTTCTAAAATGGAAGACATTAATATCTTCGATGGAAGATGCAAAACGAAACACCATTTATTGAGAATATTGGAGTTGGTAAAAACTAAGGATTTAGTTTCCATAATGAATCCAATTGGATCTGGGAAAGATATTTATATCCCTTTAATCTTAACAAAAATAGGAAAAGTATTGGTGTCTTTCAATACATCAAGAGAATTAAGTTTAAATTGTAAATATCTTTCAAAATATACGGATGTTGGACGTTTATCCGATGAATCCACTTATAATGAGAAAACGTCTGTTATATGTGGAACTTCATCTGAAGTCAGGGACTTAGTAAGCTCCAACTCGAGTATTTATTTCTCAAGAGAAATAATAATAATAGGGGGGTTAGATACATCTTTAGTCAACAACATAATAACGGTTGCAATTTGGAGAAAGAAAATAAAATCTTTAAGTTCCACGTCACCTAGAATGGTTTTGTCCAACACTTCGCCATCCAATATGTTGTATAAATCGGCTGCCGATTACAACAGGCATACTTTAGTAGATGTTTCCTCTTACACCGTAAGCGTAATAGAAAATTTTGACATAACGTATGACGATTCCTATGGCCCTGGATCTTACATGTTATTAACTAAAATAGCTTATATTTTGTCGAATGTATACGAAAATGTTACTAACAAGTCCACATTGGTTTTCTTAACAGATTTACCTAGAATAAATAGATTAGTTGACCTTATATCTGAAGTGGTGAATGCATCAATTGTAACAAATCCCGTCGACGAACCAGGAGATGAGTCAGAACATAACGGTAACGTAGTTTACATTGTGGACGACATGTCGTCGAGTTCTCCATATATAGGGAATGTGGATTTTGTGATAGATTCAATGTCAAGAACAAGAGGTAGAGAAGTTGTATACATAGACAAAAGAACAGCGAAAATGAGAGCTTCCAGATTGAACACAACAAAATCGCCCGTATGCCATAGAATGTGCACAAAAAGAGTGTTTGATTTATTGAATGGATGGGATGACTCTAAGATGTCTTCTGATGATATGTATGATTTGATAGTAGGGTATAAAGAAAATGGAATAGATTTGTCTAAGATAAACAACCAAAATGGCAAATCCATTACTGAAGCTAATAATTTATCTTTTATACTGGGATCATTGACATCTAGGGATGAAATCACAGAAAAGGGTAAATTTATCAGGGAATCTCATATGTCGAGAAGGTGTTCGTCTATGTTGTGGGAATGTATGAAAAAAGAATATTCAAAATATCCTATATATGCTTGTGTGTGTTTGATTTCATTGATAGATTCTTATGAACATGGGTATTTTAAGTATCCAAAAAGATTGGACGGTGAACGCACAGTAGACTATTTCAATGCCGTTACGACATTCAAAAGGAGACATCACGCAAAATTCTTTGGATATAGTGACGTAGGTACATTGCTCATTATGTGGTTAGACTTGTTAAATAACTCCATCGACAGGGAGAGTGTAAAGATTTGGGCTTTGGAAAACAAGTTGAACATGGAAAATATAATAAACGTATATGACTCAACCAATAAGATAATGGAAAGCATTGGAGGTGAACACATCAAATACTTCGAAATAAAAGACGTTATAGACAGGATGAGACCCATTATAATCAATGCCTACACAGATAGGTGTTTATTTTTGGAAAATGGCAACAATACCAAATATAGTGATAATTATGGGAACAATTATTTTTATGATAAATTATTCAACTACAACACAATGATTGTGAATCCACCAAAACAATTAGTTTGTTTGTATTTTGATGATACAAAAATAGGCCCGGGTAGGATAATGAAGCTATCACTAAACGCAGACGATTATGTAATAAAATATTTCGAACATTGACTCACAGATCCTGGATCGTTCTCAGACTTTTAAAAGCACTTCTTACATTTTATTGTTTTTCTAATATATCCTTCTACATTTCCTTTGTAACGCGTATACGCTAAATCTTTGATTACTTTATCATTACATTCATCACAAGTTACCTTATCAACTTTACTAAAGCATTTAGGTATATTATTTTCATTGACCATCCCGTAACACATATCGTATAAGCTAACTACTTTAGGCTTAATCAGCTCATTATATTTGCTTAAATCTTCTAATAAGTTATCATGACACGTTAAACAAGTAACACCATTAGGTACAGTTAACTTAGTGAGTAGATTATAAGAACAATACAAACGAATGGCACTATTAGGAACAGTTAGTTCGGTAAGTTGATTATAAGAACAATTTAAACGAATAACACTATCAGGAGCAGTTAGTTCGGTAAGCCTATTATAAGGACAATATAAACAAGTCACATTGTCAGATACGATTAGTTTGGTAAGCCTATTATAAGGACAATATAAACAAGTCACATTATTAGGTACAATTAGCTCGGTGAGTTTATTATGAGAACAATATAAACAAGTCACACCATTGGGTACGATTAGTTTGGTAAGTTTATTACGAGAACAATATAAATGGATTACATTATTAGGTACAATTAGCTCGGTGAGTTTATTGTTAAAACACTTTAAACGAGTAACACTACTAGGTACAATTAGTTTGGTAAGTTCATTACTAGAACAATATAAACGAATAACACTATCAGGAACAGTTAGTTCAGTGAGTTGATTGGAACTACAGTCAACGTACTCAATTCCTTCATTTAAAATTAAAGTTTCTAAGCCAACAAACGTGCAAACTAGCTTCTTTATTCCTTTTGGAACAATTAAAGTTTTGGTTGCTTCTGTAACTATTAAGGTCTCTTCTTTACTGAAATTCATTTAATTTGTTAAATTTTTAAACAGCCAGTCATAAAATAACATTTTAACTTATG
Organism: Rickettsiales bacterium; assembly: GCA_002402195.1. Taxonomy (GTDB): domain Bacteria; phylum Pseudomonadota; class Alphaproteobacteria; order Rickettsiales; family Rickettsiaceae; genus Megaera_A. The sequence continues at coordinate 7,595 of NVVL01000022.1, forward strand.
TTCTAGGGGTTTTGGTGTTAGATTATTCACTTTATCATTCTCTAACTTTTAAAAACATTCCTTACATTTTATTGTTTTTCTAATATATCCTTCATGATGTCCTTTATAACTTATGTATACCGAATCTTTAATTACGTAATCTCTACATTCATCACAAGTTACCTTATCAACTTTACTAAAGCATTTAGGTATATTGTTTTCGTTGACTATTTCGTAACACATAGCGTATAAGCTAACTACTTTAGGCTTGGTTAACTCACTATATTTGCTTAAATCTTCTAACAAGTTATCATAACAAACTAAATAATCCACACCATTGGTTACAATTAGCTCAGTAAGTTTGTTAAAAGAACAAACTAAATAATTCACACCATCTGTCACAATTAGCTCAGTAATTTTGTTAAAAGAACAATCTAAATTAGTCACATTATCGGGTACAATTAGTATTGTGAGATGATTTCTGCAGCAATTTAAAAAAGTTACTCCATCGGGAACAGTTAGTTCGGTAAGTTGATTACCATAACAATATAAAAAGGTGACACTTTTAGGTACAATTAGTTTGGTAAGTTTATTATTAGAACAATCTAAATGAGTTACACCATTAGGTACAATTAGTATAGTGAGCTCATTACTAGAACAATATAAACGAGTGACACCATCAGGTACAATTAGTTTGGCAAGTTTATTATTAGAACAATATAAACAAGTTACACCATCAGGTACAATTAGTTCGGTAAGTTTATTACTAAGACAATATAAATAAGTTACACCATCAGGTACAATTAGTACTGTAAGTTTATTATCAGAACAATTTAAATCGATCACGCTATCGGGTACAATTAGTATAGTAAGTTTATTACGAGAACAATCGACATAAACAATTCCTTCATTTAAAATCAAAGTTTCCAATCCAATTTTGCTACAAATTAGCTTCTTTATTCCTTTTGGAACAATTAAAGTTTTGGTTGTTCCCACAACTATTAATATCTCTTCTTTACTAAAATTCATTTAATTTGCTAAATTTTTAAACGGTCAGTCATAAAATGTCATTTTAACTTATGGTCTTGGTCTAGTGTTAACTATTCACAGGCTAAGCAACGCTTTGTTTCATTCTACTGTTCTCTGACTTTTAAAAGCATTTCTTACATTTTATTGTTTTTCTAAT
>NVVL01000023.1 GCA_002402195.1 Rickettsiales bacterium
CTAAGTCAATTTGGGACGATGCTGCTCAAGGGCTTCTTGCTGCCTGAAATTCAAGATTATAGGCTTTTTATATACTTGCTTCGTTAACTTGACGATGCCGTTCCGAGGGTTATGTTAGCATTTGCCAATCGCGCAGCCATCCCTTGTAAGACCTGCTCTGGTGAGAAGGTTACTGCTGTAGTTGGTTGATGTATTGATAGACTGGCTACGGGAGCACTTTTTAATTCATCTTCCATTTGTGCTTGAGTGCAAGGTTCTGCTGCATCATCTACAATTCTCATTGACATAAGTATAGCTCCACTATTGCTTTATTTAAAAAACTAATTATACTTATTCTACTTTAAGGTAGCATAACTCTAGTTTATTTTTTTCGAAAAAGCAACTAAGTTTATCTGAAGCGCTAAAAAGCTTGGGCCAACTAAGTTTATACAGAATAAACATTCGCTTTTTTAAGAAGCTGTTCAGCTTTAGATTGTGAAAAATGTGTCTAATCAGAGCCAAAATTGATGGGTTTGCGTCGCATCTATGTCATCAGCCTGAAAGAAGGTGAGATATTCTTAGGGAATTTCTCCTGAGCTACGGGGAAATTTCGCCAGTTGTTTTGTTATGAGAGATGTGGTAGAATATGGAGTGTTAAAATTCCTGCGACAGGTGTATTTCAGCGTTGGCCGTAAATTTTCAATGCTGCGCCCAAAGAATGGAGTGAAGGGGGGATTTAGCTAGTTTTGAGGATATACAGATTAGAGGAAGAGATTTTGGATAATAAGGTTTTTAGAGGATTTAGAGTATAATGGCGATATTTAGTCCACATACATCAATAGTTCAAATGAGTAGAAGAGAGATTGCACGGGACTATTTAAAAAAGGGTCGTGTTGTTTATAGCAAAATTCATGTGCCAGCTGGAATATTAGAAGATAGCGGAAAAGGGCTTGATGCTGGTATTGGTAGGAAGCCCGGAGTGTATGATGGTTCTGCGCGTTATATGAAGAGTGCGGAGCTGCGGGCTCTAAATGAGGAACTGGCAAAGGAGAATGCGCGGGCTATCTGGAAGAATCCGGAGCTGGTATTTGAGTATCTTCCTCTGGATAACCCGGTTTTTACGAAGGAGGAGATAGGAGCTGCGCTTCTGGAGGCACTCCATAAAGATTTGGTGATTGGCGAGGTAGCCGATGAGAAATTGATTGTTGGGTTGGAGAAGAATCTGGCTCGGCGGTGTATGGTGCTAGAGGCAAGAATTTTTAGCTCGGATACTTTGTCGCTGGTGACGAAATGCGACCTGAGAGGTAGGGCGCTATATACCCAGACCAAGCGAGTGGAACTAGAGGAGCGCTACACAAAAACTATCAAAGAGCTACATGGAAGATCTAATCATAGTTTGTATTTGCAGGATGTAGACCTTGATCATTTGAGTATAAGGGAGTGGCTTGCAAAACATGCTCGCTCAGGCATTCTGAGGTTTACACAGAAGCTAGAGCAGAAGATTGGTTTGAAGCTAAATGTAGCTTCCTCGAAGCAAAGAGTTTTAAGCCCCGAACAAAGAAAGGCGGTAGTGGGTATCTTGAACGGCAAGGATCTTAGTTTATTACAGGGTTTGCCTGGATCTGGGAAAACGATGCTGGCAGGTGTGATTGCCCGTCAATACAAGAAGGCAGGCAAGAAGGTGATCGGAATTACGCCGAGTGATGCAGCAGCGCTTGCCCTTGCGAAGGAGACGGGTATAGAATGCAGGAATGCTATTCTTTGGCGCAAAATTTGGCTGGATGAAAAATGGCGAGGGAGGTATGGTGAGTTCCAGCCTGGTTTAAGAATGGACTATTATAAGGAGGATAAGTTCCAGAGCAAAATCTCAAACTTGACTAAGAATCACGTAGTGATCATGGATGAATCCTCGAGGATGGATCTTATTAACATGGATTTCATACTATCTGAGGTTCGGAAGGCTGGTGCCAAAATCATCATGCTGGGAGATAATAATTAGTTCTAGGTAATTAGCATGGCTGGAGGGTTTAAGAAGTCGATAGATATTTGCGGCAGTGAGACTTTAACGGAAGTAAGAAGGCAGAATAACCCCGCCGATCGGGAGGCAGTAAAGCTGCTTAGTCAGTACCGCACGCATGATGCGCTAACGATGTTTGAAGAAACTGGTTCTATCATCATTGAGGAGACAGAACTCGCAGCAGATAGCAGGTTAGTTGATGACTATGTTGAGGCCTATACGAAAAAGGCAGAAGAACTAGATAGAAGCAATCATAGGGTGGCTGATAGTTTGGTTGTGTGTAGCCATACAAATGCGTCAGTAGTAAAGTTCAATTCAGAGATCAGAGAGCGACTCAAACAGAACGGAATCCTCAAATATAGCAAAGTCGGTATTGTTGGATTATTCCGCAGAAAAGGGGGAGTGGTTAATGTTGGGAATAAGCGCATGGAGTTGCTCCCTGGTGAGCAGATAGTATTCACGGGCAATCTAAACTATGAAGAAAGTAGTGATGTTTTTAACAGTGAGGTTGGTACTGTACTCAGCGTCAACTGGGTGGATAAGCAGGGGTTTGGTTACATAGCGGTGCTTGTGAACAAAGCAGATGGAAGCCTCGAGCAGGTGGTTTTGGATACAAAAAAGCTCAGTGAATATCCAGGCAGTATTTTGGATTATGGATATGCAGTAACGGCGTATAAGCTGCAAGGAGCTACTATAGACCAGACATTCATACGACATGGTTCGAATATAGGCTATGAAACATTTAACGTTATGATGAGCCGTCATAGGGAGAACGTGTGGCTCTATGCTGATCGCAAGACGTTGCATGATGCTTTGTATGCCACTCTCGATAAGAATATAGTTAAAGCGCGATATCGCTATAATTTGGAAGCAAAGCCTGGTCAAAATTTAGACATGTTGGGTTTGAAGAGTCATATTATCAACTCTTTATGACTCTGAAATCGTAGTGCTACGCACCCCAGTTCTCGCCTGAGGTGCAGATGTTACCATCAACCCTCATCATCCGCGCTGCTATTTGCACCACCTAATGCAGATGACGCTTCTTCCTCAGCTGGGGATTGGATTAATGTTTCATCAGACTGCATAGCTTGGTGTGGTATACCAAGCTGCGTAGGTATTTGTTGCTCAAGTGGCAGCAAATCAAGGCCTGACAACTCTACTAACTCTCTATTTATCTCAGCTCCAAATTTCTGTTTGAGATGAAGAAATAGATCTTTGTGATTACAAAGTAATGCAATTGTAGCCAAGCTATTTGCGCCTGCCTGAAACCCCTTTAAATCGCCTGTTAATATCTCGTGATAGATTTTAAATAGTTTGGCATAAGATTTTGCCGCATCATCCAATCTTCCTTCGGATACTGCTGATGATCCTGTAACTCCTAAACCCCGTGCAAATTCCTGAACCATCGCAGGTTCTATATCACCACCATCAGTAGTTAATTTAATCTTTCCAGTTATTAAATCATCTACTATCACTATAAGAGCCGCTTGCTCAGTATATTGACCAGCTAATTCTTCATTGCCTACTGACCTATATGCATCTGCTAGTAGTGTGAAGGATATTTCATCCTGCAGATTATCACAATGACTACGTAATGCTTTTAACAAAGGGTCTGGAGTATTTGTTTCTTGCATGCACTCAGGATATTTTATTAGTAGATAATATGCTAGTACCTTTGGATTTACCTGTATAGCTGCGTTTCTTTGACTTAAAAGATTCTGTAGTATCTCACATACAGAATCTTTCTCTGCTCTACCATAGGGCAAATCACTCATGTTATCACTACTGATCGCAGCATGTAAATGGGGTGATATTTCTTGAACTGACGTAGCTAAAGCTTCATTATCTCTATTCACAATCAAAAACTGAGCATATTCCACATGTAGTCTACCAGTTACTTTAGCTGGTGGTTGAGCCAATGCATCAGTAAAAGTTATATTTGCTTTTTCTATATGGCCAAGGTAAGCATAATAGGATGCTAAATTATGATAATGATTACCGTGTCGCAACCCAGGATCAATTTTAACCAACACTAGCTGGCAATTTAGTGCAGATTGCAGAGCATTGCTTGAATACGCCATAGCTGCATGTTCGAACTGTAACCTAACAAACTCTTCAGACTCAAAAACAATATGCTCATAATTAGGATCTATTTGCTGGTAATATTCTATTGCCGCAGCTGCGCTGTCATCCAGCAACGCCAGATTCCCTAATTGCAATACTATTTGATCATAAACACTCTTGGCTATTGCTAAATGTTGCTGATGATGATTTCTAAAATAGATCTCTACAGCCTTCCCAGCATGTTCATATGCCTGATCATACTCTCCTTTTGAATAATATGCGTTTCCTAAGTTATTGTGGCTTATTGCAATATCAGGATGGTTGGGAGTGCTAGCGTAGGCTTCAAGCTTTATCGCTAGGGCTAGCTTGTGGTAAATGATAGCCTGACCATACTCTCCTTTTGAATCATATACATTTCCTAAGTTATTGTAGCTCATTGCAATATCCGGATGGCTCGGACTGTTAGCGTAGGCCTGAAGTCTTATCGTTAGGGCTAGATCGTGGTATTTGATAGCCTGATCATATTCTCCTTTCTTTTCATATGCATTTCCTAAGTTGTTGAAGCTAGTCGCAAGATCCGGATGATGTGGAGTGCTGGTATAAGCCTTTTGCATTACCCCTAGGGCTTGCTCGTGGTAAAGGATAGCCTGATCATATTCTCCTTTCCTTTCATATGCATTTCCTAAGTTGTTGAAGCTAGTCGCAAGATCCGGATGGTTGGGATTGCTAACGTAGGCCTCTTGCCTTATCGCTAGGGCTTGCTTGTGGTAAATGATAGCCTGACCATACTCTCCTTTTGCATTATATGCATTTCCTAAGTTGTTGTAACTAGCAGCAATCTCTGGATGGCTCAGACTGTTAGCGTAGGCCTGAAGTCTTATCGTTAGGGCTAGATCGTGGTATTCGATAGCCTTATCATAGTTTCCTTTTAAATCATATGCATTTCCTAAGCTATTGTAACTAGCAGCAAGATCCGGATGGTTGGGGTTGTCTGGATGCTGAGCTTGGCTCAATCTTAGCATTTTTTCTGCAACAGCAAGTGCATCCTCTGTTGCTTTCATTTTCTGGTGCAAAACAAATAAATTTTTTAACAGCTCAAAGCTCTCTGGGGCTTCTGTTTTTGCAATTTTTAAATACCCTAAAGCTTGATCATATTCTATAAACCTAGCATGTACCATGCCCTTGTTATAGTTACTAGCATCGAATAGGTCGTTAGTTACAAGGGTTCTTTCGGCGACCTCGCGTGACTCCTCTTTGCTAAATCCGTCCATTATAGTTCGTACCTTTGACATCACATAATAAAAGTGATGCAAAATGCTAGTATCTTTGATATGGAAAGTCTGCTGAACTAGCTGCTGTCTTTGTTCTTTGCTTAAATTCTCCACAGTAGGTACATAGGTAGACATCCACTCGCCTTGTGCTTCGTTATTGGGGTAGCTACTTAGCTCGAGCTCAGTGGCTATTCCAAGTGCTTCCCGCAGATGCTGGGCTCCTACTGGGCTGAGGATGGGATTGTCTCTTATCTCCATTACATCAATCATTTCCCATATAGTGATTGCAGGCGAATCATCTTTTGCCAGGATATTATAATAGTTAGACAAGGCCTGTATCACTTCGCCCAAACGGTGAAAGTCTTTCTTTACATCCACTAGATTGCCTTTTTTCTCATCACTTAGCTTTAATGAGAATTTGGAAACATCTTCTTGCAAGATATGCATGGCTCTTTCTTGTAGTATTTGTGGAGCCAGTATTTCTGGGTCTCTCAAATGAGCTCTGTAACTATCAAGCAACCCTTGCCCAGTTCTAAACTCTTGCCCTGTTTCGTAATCAACTCGGGTGCTACCATCAATTAGTGATATCGATCTTAAAGCCTGCACTAGACGCTCATCTGAGCTAACCCAGCTTTCTGTAGATTCGGAACCAGGGGTAGATTCTGTATCGGAATCGGGGGGAGTGCTGTCTGCAAGATCATGCTCAGGCTCCGTTAAACTTAGACTATGACCTACCTCCCTTTGGAGCATAGCTAGCTGACCTGGAGTTAGGATTAACTCATAATCTGGTTTGTCGCTTATTATTGTAATTTCAATATCCAGCTCGTTCTCTGCCTGCTGTCCTTGCTGGCTAAAGGGTAGCTTACGGGCATGCCAATCGGATCCATCAAAATTAAAGCCAGAAATCATTACTTCATCCTGGAACCATTCATCTGCCTCATTTGCTGTTTTGAAGTTATTCAGAGATTCAATCTCAACATTTCGAAGGGGCGTTTCTCCTAAATTTATCACTTTAATATGCAATAGCTTTGTTAGATTACGGAAATATTCCCTATAGCTCTCATTATCCTCATTTATTAGAATAGCAAACTCCAGACCAGACCATGGAGTCATCGTACCTGATGCAAGTGAACCTAAACTTACAATAGCATACTCGCATCCCTCTGGCGGGGCTCCCAGTTGCTCGTAGCACTCAATCAACAATTGTTGCACAAAGGCTGGCGGGGCAGCTTGCTGCGGCGCAGCTTGGTGCTGTGCATCTTGGTGCAGGACATCACGTTCATGCCTGACAAAGAACCTAGTCACATCACTATAGATCTTTGCTACTTCTGCTGCCCGCTGCGCTATATCAACAACTGTAAGATCACTGATCTCTTCTAATTTATCTTGAGTTGAAAATCTAATTCCCGCCAAGCTGTCTTTATATCCTGAAATTTGTTGATGATAGCTTGAACAATATAGATCTGCAGCTTTAGTATCTTCTGCATTTATTAGAGTTACAGCTGGCATATTACTGTGAAGGGTTACCAGGAATTGATTCTCAACAAGATAAGCTTGATTGGTAAAATACTCAGCGGCAGCTTCTGCTGATGGGAATTCTTTGCGATCATCAGCAGAAGTTGCGATAGTAAGAACTCCTCCTTGCCCTTGTGCGAAATACTCCTCAGTAAAATGTTTTCTTGCAAAGCCAGCGCAATATTGGAAGATAGCAGCAGCCTTTGAGTGATGATCTGGATAGGAGCTATCAGCAAGATAAATTTTGCCCAGATGATACATGCTATCCAGCAGCTCTTCTTTTACATCAGCAATATTAACGTGGAGGCTCCTCATTGAAGGTTTACTAAGTGTCGGCCTTAGCGCCTGAGCCAGCTCCTGTGCGGCAAGAGCTAGGTTGGCACTGTCACCACTATGGTAGAGCTCTAGCCCCCTTTGATAATAGTCCCTGATCAAAGCAAGAGTCTTTTGCTTCTCTTCTGCTGGATCTGACGAAATTTGCGCGGGAGTGGTAGCAAAATCTACAGCAGATGAAGGCACTGCAGAGGATGCAGGTGATGATGCCGCCAATAGCTCCTCAGGTATCTTTGCCTCATGACCATATTGCTGTAATAGAGCTGGATCCACTCCTTCTGGATGGGGATGCTGCTTGAATTCATCTAAAGTAGGAATAACCAGATTAGAAAGGTTCATGGTGGATATATCTAACCCTGTGGGTGTTGGCTGGGTTACTGCATCTTGTCTCAGAGTAGTATGGATCTCATTTCCAGCTACCGACTGTTCTTCATCGACTTTATCTAGAGCTTGCTGAATTGCGTCCCAAATCATATGTTCTCTAAAAGAAGAAACATCTATATTACCACCCTCAAGTAACCTGATTAAGGCGCCCTGTTGACTATTAAATGCTGCAATTTCAATTGTATCTTCTATAACTTTTTGTAATTCACTTTCAGAAAAGCCCAATTTGCCCTGCACTAGTTCAGATAACAATTCTAAATTCCTACCACTTCTTGCTGCCGTAAAGAGGTCAATTCTTAATTGTTCTAAAACTTGTTGTCTTTGTGATGACATTGCCTCTTTTAACTGAAGTATTTTCTTATAGCCGCTATAACCCTCTAGACCAGAAATATCTGTATCACCACCATTGAGAAGAGTTTTTACTGACTCATCTTGTTCGTTGAAAGCAGCACGCCAAAGAGCATCACACATCAAAGCATCATAACGCTCATCCTCATCTTCTGGGGTATCAGAGTCATCAGAGTCATAATTAATTTGCAACTCTTTTGAAACAAACGCAGACAGCAACTTATCTTCCCCAGTCTGTGCTGCAGTGATAATTTCATAGGGCTCTACACTTTCTTGGTTGAGCTGATCACTACTATTTAGAAGACCGTCTCTTAACTCACATATTTTCTCGTAGCCGCTATAACCCTCTAGACCAGAAATATCTGTATCACCACCATTGAGAAGAGTTTTTACTGACTCATCTTGTTCGTTGAAA
>NVVL01000024.1 GCA_002402195.1 Rickettsiales bacterium
TATAGTTTTGAGAACAATATCCATTTTGAATCTTAACAATTTCAAATCTATTCTTGTCGATTTCAAATCTATTCTTAACAGTTTCAAATGATTATTAGCAATTTCAAATGATTATTAGTGATTTCATTTGAATCTTAACATTTTCAAACTAAATATAATTGGTATGCTCCTGCGATCCAGAATGCGATCCAGAATGCGATCCAGAATGCGATCCAGAAGGACGAAGTCCGACGGATGAGTCCACACGAGTCCGCACGAGTCCGCAGGACGAGCCTGCTACGAGCCTGCTATGAAAGTCTCCTTGCGATCTTACTGCATGCTCCTGCGATTCAGAATGCGATCTTGAAATGGTTGCTAAGATACGCAATACTGCGGGCTCGAGCGAGAGAGACAAGAAGCGGGGTTTTCAGCAACACCATCATTCTCCTGCTTGAGTATGAACCAAGATTTCAGTGTGAGCATCTTTTATGGCGATGATCAAGGCCGTGTTGCGTTTTTAACTGGACCGACTCCGACCACTAAGAAGCCTAATGTTGCCCGCAAAATTGTTCGCCGCATCGATACGGATGCAGGTGGTAGCCGTGTTGCTCAGTTCTATGCTAAAATGAATCTGTAACCGTGTAATCTATGAGTCTGCGATTCAGAAGGACGAAGTCCGACGGATGAGTCCGCAGGACGAGCCTGCTACGAGCCTGCTACGAAAGTCTCCTTGCGATCCTCGGAATGCTCCTGCGATTCAGAATGCGATTCAGAATGCGATCCAGAATGCGATCCAGAATGCGATCCTTACTGCATGCTCCTGCGATCCAAGAAGTACGCAAGTCGTAAGATTTTCTAAATCTTGCTCATTGTGGGTTTTGTCTCAACGCTGTCAACATGTCCGCCAACAACCTTGCGTGTGCCAGGAATACTCTCATCCATATCGAGACCGAAGAGGCTACTGAGACTGCCGACATCAACACCCTGTATCTGGAACTTTGTAGTCGACGCAATATTCTCCGTGTTCTTACCCGACGCCGTCGAGAGGCTTCTCGCCTGGTCGATACCCTGTCTCGTCGTTTGCGTCACCAGGATGGACCTGCGCGCCCTCGTTGTCGCTGCCAACATTGCTCCCGTGTGCGTGTCGGTGCCCGCCGTGCTGTTGTTCGCGAACCAGTGCACCTGTCGGGGTATGAGTCGGACCCAATGCACCCGTCGGACTATGAGTCCCCGTTCATCCCAGTGCACCTGTCGGGGTATGAGTCGGACCCAATGCATCCGTTGGAGTCCCCGTTCCTCCCAGTGCACCTGTCGGGGTATGAGTCGGACACAATGCATCCGTTGGAGTCCCCGTTCATCCCAGTGCACCTGACAGTGTATGAGTCAGACCTAGAGTCGGACTATGAGTCGGAGTCGGAGCCAGATCCAGAGCTAGGATACTCTGTTGAAGCGCTGACTGCCCGGTTTTCGGTCGTTGCAAAGGAACCTGGTATGATTGACGAGTGTGAGATCTGTTCAAGTACGAGCAACGTCTCTCGAATCTGTCTACCCTGTGGACACAAACTCCACGACGAATGCGTCTCCAAATGGTCTGCTCGCAACCCTTCGTGCCCCATGTGTCGTGCTGATTTCTGATCGAGAGCATAATGATAACAGCATATGATAAAATCTAAAATTCACAGATAACGCTTTCCTGCGATCAGCCCAAGTCCGCACGAGCCTGCTACGAGCCTGCTACGAGCCTGCTGTATTGCGCTCTTCTGCAAATATAGAAGTTCAAACAACATTGCGATTCTAAATTTTTATTATTTTTTTATTTGAAATTCAAAGTTCAGAAGCAAGCTTGTCTTGCGATAACGGAATCGCAGTATCCCCGCAGTATTTCAAGAATGCGTTTCTCGGAATGCGGATCCAGATACTGCGGGATACTGCGAGCCAACTGTCGCAAGACAAGAATGCGATCCAATTCTTGCTCGCTGTAAGCCGTTCATAATTTCTTACTAAACTCTATATTTTTTAAAAATCCGAAAACTCTCAATATAGTGCAGCTTTCACCACCATTCATTTAGTAGAAATCTTAAAGGAGTATGAACGCGCTCCTGTTTTCATTTCAAGTTTAAAACTCAAGATTTGGAAGCAAACTTGTCTTGCGTGCTTCCGACTTGCGTGCTTCTTGGGCAAACATCTAGATGCTTTAAAAGAATGTTGCGTGCTCCATTCACATCTCGTCCCGTTTTGAAATTACAATCGTCTTTTACACATTTAAATATTTCCTTTGATCCAAGATTATTGTTCAATGCTCCACATCTTCCACATGTCTTGCTAGTATATTCTTCTCCGACAATATACACTTTAACATTTCCAAGCATGTTACTTTTACAAATCAATCGTCTTTTAAACTGATAATGTTTTAGATTTAACAATTGCTCTCTTACTTTCTTATTTTTGTTCTTCTTTACCAGTTCTTGGCTTTCGAAACTTGGTAATAGAATCTCATCATAATTGTCGGTAAGATATTTAATGGTTCTCCAATGTAGATCATCTACAAGATTTCCAATCCGTATATAATATTTTTGAATCGTTTTATATTTTCGATTCTCTTGCAATATAGAAATCTTGTTTTTTAATTTTTTAAATATATCTGCTTTGCGTGAACACTCAATCACTTCAGATGTAGAATATCCAGTCATAAATGTTCTTGTTCCAGGATCCAATGCAATCACTCCATTCTTTTTTATCTTTTTATTTGTATCTTTCTTTGAAATATCAATTGGAATAAGTAAATAATATTTTCCATGCTTATAAACAATTTTGCTATCGTGTTCTACTTTGAAACCATCCTTGAAATCATTCTTGATTTTTTTCAATGTTCGTTTTCCAATTGAGATTCCACTTCCAGAAAAAAATGTATTATAAATATAAAAATAATTATTTTTGAAATCAATAGATTGTTTTTGGATCGTCATGGATGAAGTTGGGCTTTTCTTTTTTCTAAATCCAATTTTGAAATGTGAAATATTTCTATTTTTTAGATTGCTCCATGCTGTTTTGTAAGCCGTTACAACATCTTTTACAGCATAAGCACGTATCTCTTTCGGAGTTTTCATTTCCCACAATTTAACATTTGGATTTTGACTTCTTTTATCATCTACATCTTTAATAGTATTTGTAACTAGACTATTTCTAAAACTTTGAAAATTAATTTTTTCAGAAGGATTATTTCGGGTATAAGCAATTGTCTTATTATAAACGTATCGATTTGTATGTCTCCAATCATCAAGAATCTTTGTTTGTTTCTTCGTTGGATAGATTCTTATCATCTTGCTTTTCAATTCTATATCTTCTTTTTCCCATTTGTCTACAGTTAAAGATGTGGATGATAGAGAGTAAGTCGTCTGCCAATTCTTCATTTTTTGATTTTTCATTTTCGTTATCCAAAAAGATGAGTTTTCCATCATTTGATTTGATGATACACTTGACAATTTACTAGACGAGATATGTTCCAAATCTTGCAAATCTTGCAAGTCTTGCAAGTCTGTATTTTCAGGGTACCACAACAGTTTCGATATTTCCAGACATTGTGTATTCCAAAATGGTTTCAAGACCTTTTTTTCTAATTGATAGCATTTCTTCATCTGCTTTTCATTTGTCTGTGAGAATAGGTAAGATGAATCTTTAAATGCAAAAGAAGAAAGACAAACCAACAAATATCGTATTTAACAATAAACATCAATAAACAGAGTAACAGTTAAAGCCTTCGGTTGAGTGGTGAAGAGTTCACTTGCTTCAATCAAGCAGTATGAGCAACACCGTCGAGATGTCCAGCAAGAACGACGAGATGTCCAACGAGATCGTTGCATTGTCCAATGGCAATTGTGACTTGTGGAACAGGATCAATGATTTGTCCAGCAAGAACGACGAGATGTCCAACGAGATCGTTGCATTGTCCAATGGCAATTGTGACTCGTGGAACAGGATTAATGATTTGTCCAGCAAGAACGACGAGTTGTCCAGCAAGGTCAATGATTTGTCCAGCAAGGTCAATGATTTGTCCAGCAAGGTCAATGATTTGTCCAGCAAGGTCAATGATTTGTCTAACGACAATAGCGTTCTGTGTGACAAGAACGCAGCACTGATGCGGAAGATTAGCAGCCTTGATGAATCGGTCAACAGTCTGAAACGTTCAAGTAACTCGGATGGAGAAAGGGTCTCGAAGAAGATTAGGATCTAAATTGATTAAATCTTCGCAGTTTTGAACAGAAAATAACTCTACAATTTCAGAAAAGAATCTTGTGCTACTGCGGGCCAATTCCGAGTATAAAAGGGAACCGAGCAACGAACATGTTCATTCTTCTTTGCACGAACGAAGAGAACAAGCCAAGATGGTGAAGACGATTGTTTCTCTTGCTGTGAAGTGTGCTACTTCAAAGATTTGCGAACTGGATGCCAAATGTCGTATCAAGACTCGAATCAACAAGAAGAATATCGAAACATCTTTGATCAAATATGTGGAGAAGAATAGCGAAACATTTGCAGGCCCGATAGATGATTTTGCATGGAGTCGAGATGAAATTGCATATGAAATTGCAAAGAACAATTTTCCATTTCATGCTTTGTTTTCAGACGAATGTGGAGAATTTGGACCATTTGAAGATACCGACGAGGTAGAAGATTTTATTGGAGAAATCATTGAAAAACAATTTTTCAAGGGTCAATGCTATATTGATAGCGACTGAGAAATTCCATTTAAGAAAAAGTAAGAAACAATAAGAAACGGAATGAATTTCACATTCTTTAAGAAAAAAGAACCTCTATTTATAAAACTTACAATGGATAAATTCGAATCCAATTTTTCAAGTACTAAAGAAGAGAAAATTGATGGAATAGTTACTAATACAATCTATGAATTTTTTATCAGTACCTGTGAAATTCCAAAATGGAAACAATGCCAACAACAAAAATTATATGTTAAAAACACAGATCTTTACCCGCAGATTCTTGTTTTTTACGACGATAAAATCAAACAGTGTAGTGTTCCATATTGGGAATCATCTACAATTTTAACATATCAAAAAAATGTAAAAACAATCAAAGTGGTTCTTGTGTTTCAAAGTCATTATACCAAAGATGTCGTTGCATGTGAAACTGACTACAGACCCGAAGAGTCTTCGTCAGACTTTGTCTGAAAAGATGGTTGCCAAGAAGAACGCGAGTCGGAAGAACGCAAGTCGGAAGAACGCAAGACGGAACGCGATACTGTTGGTTACTGCGGGTCAGAAGAACGCGAGTCGGAATGCGATTCTCGGAATGCGATTCTCGGAATGCGATTCTCAGAACGGATACAGTTTGAGCGTGCCATCTTCGTTGTCATTCTTCGTTTCGACCAAGACTACTCTACTACAACCTCAACAACATGGCCGTTTCTCAGATGACGATTTACAACATTGCCAATGCTGCAGTTGCCGAGTTCCAGACCATGGTCGGCAATATCATTCCGGAAGGATTGAAGCACAAGTGTATGAAGTTCCCGGATTGCAACATTGATGTGTATGCCCCGACTTTGTTCTGCAACGATCATGCTGCTACGATGTATCTGGGTCAAACTACCTGCAATATTCCAGGGTGCAAGAACAAGCCGCTGGTTGGATTCCCAGTTTGTGAAGAATCTCGCCATATGCGTTTTCTTACTGTTCGACTGATGGCCAAGCAAGTTAAGATTATCCGCGAATATCTGAAGACTGCAGAGGAGAACGAAGATACGTGCGCTATGACCCAGGAACAGGCTGCCGTCATTGAAAGTCTCAAGAACGAATTGACGAAGAAGGACGAACATATCGATGCACTTACTCTTGAGAAGTCTGGTGCGGAAGCCAATCTTTTGTTCCAGAATGCAGAGACTATCAAGCAAGTTAAGAGCCTTGAAGACGATCTTTCGAATGCGGAACGCCGTGTATTCCTTCGGCATTTGAAGTATACCGATGACATCGGAAGTATTGTGGATGAGCACAAGAAGGACATTGCGAAGAAGAATGTTGAAATTGAAAATTTCAAGAACATGGCGAAGAACAACAATACCGAAGAAATCGACGACCTGAAGGAAAGTCTGGAATACTTTAAGATGCGCGAATCGGAACTTTCGATCAAGTGCACGCATTTGGCAACAGAGAAGAAGAAGATGACTGGTGCATACAATGATGCTACAGGTGTGAATCAGGCTATTTACGGTCGCATTCGAGATTTCCAAACCGAAGATAATCTGAAGACTGCAACGATTAATGCACAGAACGAGAAGATTTCGACTCTGAAGAGGAAGTTTGCCCAAGATTTTTCAAATCTTGAGAGGAAGTTTGCCCAAGATTTTTCAAATCTTGAAAAGGTGCAAGAGATGGCACTCAACAAGATGGCTTCGAATGATGTAGAGTTGCATCGTGAAAACGACAAGATCAAGACTGTGAATGATGCGATGGAGACCGATTTGAACTGTTTCAAGGCCGAATGTGAGACTCTGCGATCAACGACTGATGCCATTTCAGAGGAACGTGATGCATTGTTCGAAGAGTGTGAGAATTATCGCATTATCATGGCGTCCATGAAGACAGTGTTCCAAGGATTCGCGCGCCCTGCTACAATTGAGCGCCCGAAGAAGCGCACGCGGGTCATCGTTGAAGATGACAGCGACGACGAGATTGTTTCGGAGTTGGTTATCGATGAAACCGTTTAAAATTCAGATGTCTTTGATCATATCATTCTGTTTTAATAATGAATAAACCAGGTTTATCATTGTTGATATTATTCCGAGAAACGCAATATCATGTATATTTTCTGTCTAACTTTATTGTCGCAAGACAAGCTTACATTGTCGCAAGACAAGAAGGCGATTCTCGGAAGGCGATTCAATTCCGAGTATAAAAGGGAACCGAGCAACGAACATGTTCATTCTTCTTTGCAAGATGTCTACTCTGAGCAAGACTACCATTCAAGATGCTGCCATGATCGCTACTATTCAAGAGGCAAATGACATTCTTGTTTTGGTTCAACGTGCTGCAGACTGGTCAATGTTTTCTGCAGATCCGCCTGCATTACCCCCTTTCCTGTCTTCCGACTTCCGACTTGCGTTCTTCTTGCGTTCCTCCCCCTTTCCGACTTCCGACTCGCGTTCTTGATTGAACTTCTATATTTACCGAAGAATGCAAGTCGGAAGGAAACTCGTAGCAGGCTCGTAGCAGGCTCGTCCTGCGGACTCGTGCGGATTCGTTGTCGCAAGACAAGCTTGCTTCCTAAATCTTGTAACAGTTGAAGCCTCTCATTCGGTTAGTCAGACGTTCCATATATTTTCTGTTCATTCTGCTTCCTCGTTTTGAACGATGCAAAACTGTGATTACATGGATTTCTACAACAATATTATATGTTGTACCGATCCAATCTTTATCGATCCCGATTTCAAGAATCGTTGTGGTTCTGGTCGAAATCACTATATGTGGGATCAGAACGATTCTCATTGTCAGCAGTTGAATATGTTGTACAAGCGGCAAATATCAATTGCTTTGGAAAATAGAAACCGTTATATATCGGCAATTCCCAAATATCCTGAAATCGAGCAATTTGCAAACGAACGTCGTCTTTTCATTGTATTGCGTAAACTGATGGAACAAGTG
>NVVL01000025.1 GCA_002402195.1 Rickettsiales bacterium
GTTATTAATCTCAAGATTATTTGCTTTCTTGTTAGGAGGAGGGGCGATAATGTTCTCGCTAGTGGAAACCGATCTACTTAGTATTATTGTTTTAGCCAATAGTTTTTATTATCCAATAGTTACGCCCCCATTTCTTCTTACAGTATTTGGATTTCGTAGTTCTTCAAAATCCGTTCTTATTGGTATGATAGCTGGTCTTGCAACGAGTCTTATATGGAAAATGTTACCTATAGAATTTGGTAGCTTTTCGCAAAAGATGATAGGGGTGCTATTTGCTATGTTAATGAACACTGTCTTCCTACTCGCAAGTCATTATGTACTCAAGCAAAAAGGCGGCTGGGTTGGTATCAAAGATAGCTCTTATCTGGATGAGCAAAAAATCATCCGCAGAGAGAAATGGGCAGCATTGGTAAGCAAAGCGCGGAACTTTAACCCTATCAATTATATCAAGGCCCTGCCTGTTGCAGACGACTCTAGATATGTAACACTTGGTGCATATTTCCTTGTTTTTACCTTTACCAGCATTTACTCAACCCATGCAGAAATGCTAAAGGCAAATAAAGCAATAATTACAACAATCTATAAAACCATGATAATCAGCAGCACGATGATGGGAATGTATCTGATTTGGCCGCTGAGTATCAAAACAGAAATCAAACAGATGGTTATGCGTGTTTGGTACCCTCTGGCGATATTTTATATGTTGATATTCTTCAGTATATTCTTTGTATTACTGAATAAAGACAACAACCTGCATTTTGTTCTGTTTGCAGTGAATATGATCGTATCAATTGTTCTTTTGGGCTGGCAAATGGCCTCGGTAATGATAGTTGTTGGTATGTATATGGCTGTGCAATTCTATAAATATTATGCTGGAATAGAATATTTGGACATAAGCCTCGGCTCACCGCAATTCATTTTGCTATACAGCTTGGTATTTATCGGCGCAGCGCTCGTAATTTTCTTTAGACCGCAACAAGAGCGCCAAAAACAAACCGAACACAAAGTCGGTGAGCTTTTAGACGAAGTCGGAACTCTCGTCACAGTAGTCAGTAGTCGTGATAGCCAGATCAGTACTCTGGACACCAAGGTGAGCGGTCTTGAGGAAAGAGTAGATCATTATACTGAGCGCACCACTAATCAAGCTCAAGAGATTGAGCGCCTCGGCTCCACTGCTCAGAGGATTCTTAACAATGTAAATCATGAGCTCCGCCTTCCTGTTGGAAATGTGATGAATTTTGCGGAGATTCTGCATGATGGTCTGGGCAAGCTCTCAGATGAGCAATTAAAGATGCTCTCAAAGGAGGTATATAAAAACTCTAACCGCCTTTCAACGATGATTCTGAATATGCTTGATCTTGCAACACTTCAGGCAAAGAAGATCGAATTACAGATAAAGCTCGCAAATTTCAGTGAACTCGTGGAAGAGCGGCTAGCTGCGTGCCGAAAGATTTACGTAGAGGAAAAACCTCTCAAATTCATCATCAAAATAGAGAAGAACGTGATGGTGCCRATGGATGAAAACTACATCCGTCAAACGATCGATAATCTGGTGATAAACGCGATTAATTTCAGTGAAAAAGGTAAGATCTTGGTCAYWGTTGCAAAGCAGACGAATTTCGTCACCTTCACCATCAAAGACCAAGGCATCGGCATCCCGCTTAGCGAGCTCTATGACGTCTTCACCCCATTCAAAATGGGCTCCAACACGGAAACCAAAGCAGAAGGCAGAGGGGTTGGCCTTGCACTCTGCAAAGCTGCCGTCAACGCCCATGGCGGCGAAGTCAAAGTAGAGAGCAGCGGAGCAGGCGTATTGTTCAGAGTAGTGCTACCACTAGCCTCTGACAGAGGGCGCCCGAGATCATAAAAGGCGTTTTTACACATAGCCTCCAAAAGGTCCGTTTTCAATCTACCAACCCTATTTACCTTCACACCAGTTCGGCAGAGACGCTGCTGGTGTGTGGGCGGTTGTTTGTTTTCTGTTGGATTACAAGCTGCTGGGTGACAATGTTGCTTATAGGGGTCTTCTTCCACTAGCCCCCCTGCGACACGAGGCTGTCGAAAGAGCTGTAGTATACAGGGATACTACCACTCATGCTACTGAGTGAATCTACTGTACTGAATAAAGAGCGTACAGGACAATGGAGCGAAATGCGTAAGCATGGGATAAGAAGCGCGAGCGGACTATTCTCCTGGTAGCCATAAACTGGGTAAGCGCTAGATAGTTGATATGCTGAAAATATTTGAACCTGCTTAGGTACCGTAAAGTGGAACAATGGTAAATGGCTGACACCATTGAATGAGAATTGGAATAGGTGGCGGGGTTAGCCTATTCGTAGTCTATATATTCTCCGGTACATAGCAGGCAGCTAAGTCAACGTGCTCGAACGACAGAACGTGGAAACCCTGTACGATTCCCCAAGGGAACTAGGCTCTTTGAGACTAGCTCCTCCTTGGGGAAAGTATTTCGTAAGAAATACCGATAATTCTGCAGGTTTGGGATGCTGGAAAAAGCGAATGCTATTCTGTAATGGAGTAGATACAGATTGAAACATTATCTGGCACGMAAGTGAGCCCACGTCCAGCAGGTGCTAGATGGCAAGATAATTTGGAGAACCGTTTA
Organism: Rickettsiales bacterium; assembly: GCA_002402195.1. Taxonomy (GTDB): domain Bacteria; phylum Pseudomonadota; class Alphaproteobacteria; order Rickettsiales; family Rickettsiaceae; genus Megaera_A. The sequence goes on from NVVL01000025.1 coordinate 2,624, forward strand.
AATGCAGGAGAAGCAAATGACAGTAATGACTAAATCATTAACTGGTGCACCTACAGCTAAAGATATTGACTGGAATTCCATCCCATGGAACAAAGCCAATTCTGAGGTAAAACGGCTCCAGATGCGTATTGCTAAGGCAGAACGAGACGGGAAGATGGGTAAGGTGAAAGTCTTACAAAGACTCCTGACTTGCTCTTTTTATGCCAAATGTTTGGCCGTAAAAAGAGTTGTAATCAACAAGGGTGCCAAAACACCTGGTGTTGATGGTATTATCTGGAGTAGTTCGAACCAGAAAATACAAGCCGTACTATCGCTTAAGCGTCGTGGTTATAAACCACAAGCTTTGAGGAGAATATATGTTCCCAAGAAACAGCGAGGCAAACTTAGACCTATCTCAATCCCTACTATGAAAGATAAAGCAATGCAAGCCTTGTGGCTCATGGCTTTAATCCCAATAGCAGAGGAGAGAGCTGACCCTAATTCTTATGGGTTCAGACCAAAAAGGTCTACGCAAGATGCTAGAGGACAGTGCTTTAATGCGCTATCTAAAGGCAAGTCTGCCAAGTGGGTATTTGAGGGCGACATACATTCTTGTTTCGATAAAATCTCTCATCAATGGTTGATAGAAAATATTCCTATGGACAAAGTAATCCTGAAGAAATTTCTAAAGGCCGGATATATGGAGAAGCAAAGGTTATATCCTACGAACGCAGGAACTGGCCAAGGAAGTATTATTTCCCCTACTTTAGCAGTAATGGCACTMTCAGGTATAGAGCAAAAAGTCAGAAACTCTAAKAAAAGAGTAAGAGMYAAAGAAAAGATTAACTTTATCTCTTATGCTGATGAYTTTGTGATTACCGCRGATACGCCAGAAYTACTAARGRAGAAAGTAATACCAATTGTCACAGAGTGYCTGCAAGAAGTAGGYTTAGAGCTCTCACRYGAGAAATCTAAAATAACCCATATCGATGATGGCTTTAATTTCCTAGGCTTCAAYGTACGTAAGTACCAAGGAGTGTTATTAATAAAACCTGCAAAGGAAAATGTTAAGGCAGTTCTTGCGGAGATTAGGAGTACAATTAAAGCAAACTACCCAGCTAAAACTGAAAATCTAATTTACCTATTAAATCCCAAGATAAGGGGTTGGGCGAATTATTTTCGAGGGTCAGTATCATCGAAAACCTACTCATATGTCGATGAGATGATTTACAGGATGCTCAAAGCGTGGATGCTACGACGACACTCTAATAAAAGTAAATCCTGGATTAACAGGAAATATTTTAAAAGGCGTGGATTTAGCAATTGGAATTTCTATGCTACGGTAAAAGATAAGCAAGGTGATCAAACACCGCTCTATCTGTACAAAGCTAGTGAAACTCCAATCAGACGGCACATCAAAATCAGAGCTGCGGCACATCCGTATAATCCTGAGTTTAATGAATATTTTAAATTCAGGGAGAGTACAAGCAAAACTAGGATTACGAATAAGAATCCTGATTTTCTGTTGGATTACAAGCTGCTGGGTGACAATGTTGCTCATACCTAGGGCTTGAGCCGTGTGCGATCAAAGTCGCATGCACGGTTCGTAGAGGAGGGATTCCCAGTGATGGGAATTCCTTACTCGGCTGATAGAGGGGGGATTTTCAGTAATGTGGATTTCACTCTGCATTTTGTATTAAACCTCGGCATTATAAATCTTCGCATTAACCCTATTGCGCTCACCATATGCTCTGTCTCTTTCTGTATAAGCCAAGTATTGTAAGCATTGCGCTCTTCCGCTTCTTCCTGTTTTGTGCCTAAGTTAATTTCTTGCTCCATAGGAATTTTTGGTTTGGTCTTTGCATCCTCTGAAACTTTTTGAATGTTGTTAACAACAACCTCATCAGTAGCTGCTTTTTTTGCGAGTGGTGCGTCATTTATTGAAGCAGTTTGTGATGGTGTTATAGATGGTTTTACTTCGGTGGGTTTATCCTGTGATATTTCACCAATAATATCAGATTCTGGCAGTATAACCTCATCAATTAGAGAAAATATAGATATGTCATCCTCGGCCTCTTGGAAAAGCTGCTCAGTGTTTGCTGGTAGATCATTGTTCGATGCAGCAATCTTGGTTTTTTCGTCCGGTTGTAGGATGAAATCTGGAACGTTTAAATCCATTTTATAATCAACTGGCTCATTATGTGGGGCGTGGTGAGTTAGATCTACGAGGGCAGAAGGCGGGCTGTATGCAAGAATTTCTGGTTCCTCTTCTATGATAATTAGTTCTTCGACTGCTGGGGACGGATTATTCGGTTCTACCAATTCATCTTCCAAGAGATCTAGTGGGTCGGGCTGTTCTAGGTCAGGAGTATACTCTTCTTTGAAATATTCGGAGTCACCATCATAGTCAGAGTCATGTATTCCTTGCGTAAATGGATTTGTATATTTGCTATCACTACCAATAGTATGTTGTATAACTTTTTCTGGGGTTTGTATCTCCTCATCTAGTGGAAGTACAAAATCTGAAGCGTTTAGCTCTCTTTCATAATTGCTCCTCTCTTCTTCGTATGCAACATTAATACTGCTTGGCGCAGAGCTAGAAAACTCAATGGTTTCAAGCTCATCATCACTGAAGGTTGGCTCATCGGATAGTGGTTGGAACTTTGGTAATTCGTCTCTTTCTTCAATTGTGCTTAATGCCGGAGTATCTTCCTCACTACTCCAATCTTCCCAGGTCTCATGTCTTTGTACAAAAGGCTCGGCATATTCGCTAGCCACTTGAGCGTTATCTCTCATAATTTCTTGTGCAGTAGAAGATTTTATGTCCTTCTCTAATCTAGATAATCTAGCAGAATATTCTCTTTCTTCTTCTAGAGAATCATCAATAATTCCGTCAATAATATCCCACATATTTCTGAATCTCATTTCAGAATCATGTCTCATAGTTTCTTCTGCAGCAGAAAATTTTATTTCTGCCTCTAATCTAGATAATCTACAAGCATCTTCCCTTTCTCCTTCTCGGGAATTAAAAATGTCTTCGGTAAGAGTGAGTCGTATCCTTTCGAACCTCTCTTGCATACTTTGTGCCATCTTTAGCATATCAAGGGCTATCGTTTCGTCATTGAGCTCGGGTGATGGGTGCGGTAATTCTAACACTTCACAAGTAGGTTTTTCTCCATTCATTACCAATGGCGGTTCGTCCTCTTCGATGTCGTAGTCACCAATAGCATCACGCAAGCTACCAAACAGGCTATCTGCGCGCCCCAAACTTGCTCTGAATTCCTCCTCCATGGCATCACCAGCACTAGCATCAGCGGACAGGTCTAAGTATATTTCAGGTGAATCGAAAGGTATTTCCAAAAGATCCAAACCACCTGTTGCCTCATGCCTTGTCTGGAAGACTGGCTTTTCCGGAGGAGTGGCCACTACTTTTGGAATATCATCTGCTGATTCAAACTCTAATCTGAATTCAAGTCCATCACATAAATCTACTTTTAGGGTTCCATCTTGGTCTAAAGGGTCAACCCGTGTTGGGTCGGATGCTGGAGGATCACTCGCCATGTCATTTTACTAATTTAAGTCAAAAACATTCAAACTAAAATACAACTAAAACATCTCTTTCAAGACTTTTTATACACCGTAAGTAGAACATGAATTCAAAAATCTTGCAAGTTCTTTTTTAAACCAATAGTGAAATTATAAAATCAAGGAATGTTAATTGGATATGCTTGTGTTTCAGCAATTGACCAAAATGACCTGTCAAGACTTTAGAGGACAGATTTTCTCAAAATCCTTTCATTATCTTCAAACTGTGCGGGAGCAAGGTATCTGATAGTAGAATGAAGTCTAATTTTATTATAAAACACCTCAATATATTCAAAGATTGCAGCAGCAGCTTGTTGTTGATCTGCAAAATTATGTAGTTCTACCAACTCGAGGTTCTTTGCGGGAAAGGGCATAATTTCTTGCAAGGGGTGCCAATGGCTTAATACATAAGGGCTGTAGAGAGTGAGGTATTCTGGAAACTAGGAAATGCAATTACCCTACATCCCTTTGTTTAAAAGGGATTGGGTTTTTTGACGATTTTCATATTTGCTTGGGGCGCTATATTATCAGGTTATTATTGATGGCCGGTAATATACGGAGCGGATGATTTTAACCGTATTACACATATCTGTAACAGAGAATGCTTGGGATTTTTTTAGTAATTTCAACCTTTTTAACTTATCTGGAGTTAATGCTTTAGGCCTCCCACCTTTTCTGTCCTTGTAGCGCGCAGCATCAAGACCAGCTTTAACTCTTTCACTGATGAGTACGCGCTCCATTTCAGAAAATGCAGTGCACATAGTAAAAAGCAGCATTCCCATGGGGGTTGTGGTATCTATATTATTTTCTAGAGAGATGAATTCAATGCCGTTATCTTTAAAAGAATTGATCATGTCAATTAGCTTTGTCATTCTGCGGCCTAGGCGATCAAGACGAACCACACAAATAGTATCGCCTTTTCTTAATTTATTGATTAAGAGTTTTAGTTGAGATCTATCATCTTTAGCTTCAGATATTTCTTCTTTAAAAATTTTATCACAACCAGCTGCAAAAATTGTCGGATATATTAATGCTCTCTCTCATTGGTTAACAGTGCTTAGTGACATTTTTTTAGATTTTTTTTAATCAAATAATAATTCACAGGTAGTGCTGCAAAATATCCAGCTGGGATTGCAAATAGGAGTCCTTTCCAAAATATG
>NVVL01000006.1 GCA_002402195.1 Rickettsiales bacterium
GGCGGTTTTTGCATGGAGGCACAAATGAGGTCAAAGAACAGCGCGAAGTTCCCTTTATGATCTGGTTTTCAGATAAATATAAAGCAGCTTATCCAGAAAAATGGGCAGCAGTTCAGTCGTTTCGGGGGAAAGATATTTCACATGATTATGTATTTCATAGCATTTTAGATTGTATTGGTATAGAGTCTGATGCTATTAACAAATCGCTTAGCGTGTGTCATCGCAAAAAAGATGATAAAAAATAACTAGACTTGCTAACTAATATTAACCTTTAAAAATTTTGACTATGTTTAATTTTATCCAGAAACAGCTAGACATAAAAATCATAAAGACCGCATTCGTTTTTGCGGTGATTTATTGCGTGCTATTCAACAGCCCTGTTCTTATCTATAAATTTGGTTTTTACAAAGCCAATATGTGGACCGCTCCCCTGGAAATTGCGAAAGATTTTATCTATCTTGTTGTCACTTTATTTGCATTTTTCTTTGGCCTTTCTGTACATAGGGTGATCTTCATAGCAGGGGCCATAATATTATTCGTCACAGGCGCAATTGCTAGCTATTATCTATTCTTCTTCTCCATTGCTCCAACTCTTAACATCATGCCAACTATTTTTGGAACGCATGCTACGGAAGTCTATGAGCTAGTCAGTCTTCGTCTTGTGGGGTGGGTGTTGTTTTCGCTGGCGGTTTGTTTGTATGGAATACGGCATTTTAATGTGAAGACGAGCGATTCTTTTCTTACATTTATTTTGTCTGCTGTATGTCTTTTTTATGTAGCAGGGAACGTGACTTCTCCTAAATTTAGTTTCTTGAAAACATATTTCCCCGTGCAATATTTGCATAATAGTTATGTATTCTTCTTCGGACATTCGAAAAACCTTACGAAAGAAGATATAAGCCTGAAATACTCTTTCAAAGATTCCTCAGATGATGGTGTTTTAGGAGTTTTGGTAATTGGTGAATCGGCAAGGCATGATCGGCTCGGGATCAATGGTTATGAGCGTAAAACTACTCCAAATCTTGCGAAAATGGATGTAGTGTCACTCAAAGCGCAATCTTGTGCTACTTCCACATATTATTCCGTGCCTTGTATGCTTTCAAGGTTAAATATGAAAGATATGGATTTAGTTGATTCTGAAACAACTTTTCTTTCTGTGCTAACAAGACTTGGGTTCAATACCATATGGCTTGGTAGCCAGTCGATTACTAAAGGCTATAGAAATAGAAAAGGTGGGTCTTTTTACTATGAAACTGATTTTCATATGATTCCTGGAGGCTCGTTAGTTTTAAGACCTAATGCTCTTGATGTCACATTGATTCCTTATATGGAGCAAAATCTCGATTCTACAAAAAAGCAGTTCGTTGTTCTGCACAGCACTGGCAGCCACTGGAATTATTCAAAAAGACATACCAAAGAATTCGCCAAATTCACACCAGCTATAGACTCTTCTCTGATAAAAAAAGACGCAGCTGGATGCTCCCTGGAGGCTCTGAATAATAGTTACGATAACTCAATTTTATACACAGATTTTTTTTTATCTAGGGTAATTGCCAAAATAAAGGATAGGAAATCCTTTTTAATCTATTCATCAGATCACGGGACTTCCCTTGGAGAAAATGGAAGATTCCTGCATGGCGGAGAAATGCATCTCAAAGAACAGCGCGAAGTTCCATTTATAATCTGGTTTTCAGATAAATATAAAGCAGCTCACCCCAAAAAATGGGCGGCGGTTCAGTCGCTTCGGGGAAAAGATATCTCACATGATTATTTATTTCATAGTATTCTAGATTGTATTGGTATAGAATCTGATGCTATCGATAAGTCGCTTAGTGTGTGTAAGAAATAATCATACGGTCTTAGCTAATATGACCTTAACTGGATATACACTCAGGCTGCATAGCGCGTTTTAACCTTGGTATAATCTTGACTGGCAGATAAATTATCTGCAATCAGTTCGTAAATAAATTCAAAAGAATAAGCTTTAAGGCTCAAAATGAAATTCTATATTATCGCCGGCGAAACTTCTGGAGACTATATTGGCGGACTCCTCATTGATGCGATAAAAGCTGAACGACGAGGCTCTGCCAGTGATGGCGCTGAAGATGAGTTTTTCGGCATTGGTGGTAATAATATGCGAAAGGCTGGTTTGGACTCACTTTTTCCTATAGACCAAATCAATATAATGGGTTTCTTTGAAATTTTGCCACAGATTTTGCGCATCAAAAAGCTAATCGACCTAGCAGCGCGTGATATCATTCGCAAAAATCCGCAGATATTAGTAACGATTGACGCGCCTGGCTTTACATTCCGCGTGGCAAAAAAAGTCCGGGAGCTTGCCCCAGAGATAAAGCTTGTGCATATCGTGGCGCCCTCTGTTTGGGCATACAAACCAGGGCGGGCGGCAAAATATGCGAAATTATATGATCATCTTCTGACTCTGCTTCCCTTTGAGCCGCAATATTTCACCAAGCTGGGGCTGGAGAGCACATGCATTGGTCACCCAATATTGGAGCAAACATTCTTCAAGAAATCCCCCGCATTAAAGGCCGAAATGGGGTGTGATAAGGACGCCAAACTCATCGCCATAACGCCTGGTAGCCGGAAAGGGGAGATTGCGCGCCATATGCCGGTCATCCGCCAAGCTTGCGACTTGCTTGCTTGCACCCATAAAATCAAAGCTATATTCGTCCAACCGGATGATTCGAATATTCACCAAATTTCAAGCTTCTTAAGTGGCGCCAAGTTTGACTATAGTTTCAGCACTGATCGCTTGAAAGCCTTTGCCGCAAGCGACTGCGCGCTTGCAAAATCTGGAACGAATAGTCTGGAGATTGCAGCCTCTAAAACCCCTATGATTGTGGGGTATAAGATGCATCCTATGAGCTTCTTTTTGCTAAAAATGATGATCAAGGTGAAATATGCGTCTTTAATTAACATCATCCCAAACCGGGAGATTATTCCGGAATATATCCAATCGGAGTTCAATAAAGACAACATCATTTTCGCCCTGAGTCAGCTTATTAATGACAAGAAAAGAGCGCAAGATCAGGTCAAGGGGGCAGAGAAGATTCTGGAATCTATTGGTTTTAGCAACGGGGAAAAGCCATCTGAAATAGCTGCAAAGATCATTATCAAAATGATTTCCTGATGATTGCTCACTATCTTAGCAAAAAGCTCCAGGATGAGTATCATAATTTGAATCTATGGTATTTTGTCAGCTTCATATTTGGTATTATTCTATTCTTTAAATTCACCCCAATATTCACGCTAAACACCATTTTTACCATCCTGTTTGGGACGATAATCCTCTCCAGAATTTTCTATAAACGAGATTTACTGTTATTTTTCCTCAGCGCTTGCATTCTCAGCTCATCTGCCGGGATGCTCACCAGCTATGTGCGTATGAGTTCCGTCTCTGCCAGCACCAATCCTATAAAAAGACCCATGATTTCGAGATTAACCGGAGAAGTGGAGCGCATCAAACCGACTTTGCAAGGCATGCAGGTCACGATTAAAAATGTTGTCCTTGAACGAAATATCACAAAGAAACGGGGCAAAAATCTGAAGAAAATCAGGATACATATCTCAAACAAGCTTAGCCGCAAGCTCGGCCATAACGACAAATTACGCTTTAAAGCGAAGCTATTCCCGCTGCAAACCAGCGTTCTGCCGGGCACATATGATTTTGGTTTTTACATGTATATGTCCGGGATCGAGGCCAGCGGGTATGCCCTCACCCCGCCTGAGATATTGAGCAAAAACGAAAGTACGGGGAGTAAATATATCCAAACTATCCGGAACAAGGTTTATCATCGCTTAATCCAGATTCTGGGAGGCGATAACGGAAATTTCGCAGCAGCCATCTTGATCGGAGAGACAAAGGCCATCCCCAAAACGATCTCAGAGAATATGAGAAATAGCGGGGTTGCCCATGTTTTGAGCGTCTCTGGCCTGCATCTTTCACTTGTTGCGATGCTTTTTTTCGTTAGCTGCCGAGTAATTTTAAACTGTTCCAACTATTTTGCTTATAATACGAACATCAAAATAATTGCAGCTTCTGCCTCTATCATAGGGAGTTTCATGTATTTACAAATTAGTGGAAGCAATATCGCCGCTACGCGAGCATTTATCATGAGCTCAGTTTTTATTATTTCGCTCATGCTGGGGCGCTCGCCAGAGCCGCTCCGTTCCATTATGATTGCCGCGTTTTTGATATTACTCTTTTTCCCAGAATATATATTTCATCCAAGTTTTCAGCTCTCATTCGCGGCTGTTCTGTGCTTGATCTCGGGATACGAACTGTATATTAAGTATGAAAATGTAATAAATTCTGCCAAGGGAATATTTTTCTCCATCAAATTTTATGTATATGGCAATATTTATTCAAGCCTCCTTGCAAGCATCGCCACGGCTCCATTCGTGATTTTTCATTTTTACAAATTCGCCACATATTCCGTCTTGATGAACTTAATCGCCGTGCCGTTAATGTCGTTTTTCATGATGCCTCTTGGTTTGATTTCCATGCTATTAATGCCATTTGGAGCGGATGAATTTCCACTAAAAGCGCTGGGGTTTTTTATCTCCATAGTAACAAGCAGCGCCGCCTATATCACCGCCCTGCCCGCTTCCGTTTGGGCATGGGGGCACATATCCCCTATGAGTTTGGCGGTATTTTCTTTGTGCTTTTTCTGGGTATGTTTATGGAAAACAAAATGGCGACTCGCCGGGCTCGCGGTGATGTTCCTTTCGCTGTTCATGATGAATAATACCAAAAAGCCAGATTTTATTTATGATCATACGCTTAAAGCTATTGGGCTGAACAGCCAGAGGCTGGGCAGTCCGAAACTGGGCAGCCCGAGGCTGGAGTTCCAGATCTATGTGCATGATAAAATGCCTAAATTCACATCCAACTATTGGGTCAGTTGGTATGGAGCAAAGGAAGCGAGTATAACCCGCAAGAAAATCGCCGCTAAAGACCTGATATTCAAGCTTCCCTCCGGTAAGACCGTTTCTCTGAACTATTGGAGATGCACCTATGCCGACATACAAATTATCACTTCGAAAAAGCTAAAATGCGATAATGGTGGGCAAGTTATTAGCAACAAAGAACTCTGGAAACACAAGCAAATCCTGCTATATTGCGATGAAAAGGAATGTAGAGTCCAGTATAGAGAGCAGAATCGTTGGTGGTAAGTGGGCTGAGCCTGCTTACCACCAATGAACAAAATTCATGAAGCGTAATAAATCTTGGGCACTTGTAAAAAAAATACAATCTTTGGTTCAGTGAATTAAATTTTTGAAAATTAATAGTACATTGTAATAATTTTGTGCTAAAATGGTAGCCTCTACCAACTTAATTACAACAATCTAATCAATGGAGAACAATTATGAGTAAATTACCCGAGCCCGAGTCAGAGTCAATTGAGGAATTTGCCCGCTTACTATCTAAACAGGAAGGGCATTCTATTCTTAAGCATACAAAACTGGCTGCTCCCATTCTAACTGTATCTTCGGTAGAAACTCCACCGGTAGAAACTCCACCGGTAGATATTCTAAATTATACAGCACTATTTGACACTTATGCATTTAATGTCATACCAAAAGATAAGACACCTCATCACATCAGCGCAATAGGTCATGCTGAAGAAGTTCCAGTAACCGGAGATCCAACCGAAGCTGAATAATAAAATCTTTTCCATACAGAGCTTTATTAATAAGGTTTTGTGCGGAGGGGGTGGGTGTTATGGTTATAATTTAATCATTAGCGAGATGTCTCTTTAGCTTCTAACAACAGGCACCCCCTCCCCCATTATCAACTAACTCTAAAAATACGAGATATTCTAGACCTGTCCGCACAAGCTCTCTCAATTAAACAATTTTCTGATACTCGAAATAGATTTTCCTAATCGCATATATCCACATCACGCAAACTACGATGAAAATAACCATCAATGTTGGGGCGATGGATGTGTAGGTGGCCATTGGTAATATGGTGAAAATCATCGATTGTATCAAGCCATTTGCGGCCTTACCAATCTTTGGACTAATAACATCCACAGCTGCTTTGCCTTTGGTTTTTAGCTCCTGATCAAGCGGAATATAGAGCATTTGGCGGGAAGTATCCCATATGGAATATTTTGAACCTTTGGATAAAACATTCTGCACAGTGCCAACAAACACCGCAAGTGCAAGCGGAGACATTAATATCGCCCCTTCAAAAAAGCTCATAACGTTATTGTCAAAAACTACAAGCAAGAAAAACACCGTGCCTGTGATCAAAACAATTAACGGGGTGATCACAGCCGCCACGAACCAACTGCTATTACGCATGATGTTATTCCCAATGATGGTCATGATCATAATAGTAACGCCCGTCCATAGGATATACATACTATTAAAGGCCATATAAGAGTTCACAGTTGGGTATAACTCCTTGATTTTCGCCTTCCAAACTGCTTCAATCAAATTCATAGACAAGCCAAACGAGGCGGTACAAATCAACATTAACCACAGATATTTCGATCTTGCGATATATCTGAAACTGTCAATAATGCCAAGCTTTGGCTTGGTGGAGCGCTCTGCTTCCGTGTAAAGGGCAGGATCCTTCATTATAACATTACTAATATAGCGCACTAATAAACAAGCACAAACTGAGGAGACCGCAACCATAGCGATGGAAACTTTTGTGATCATTGTCTTGCTATTAGAGACGGTAAATAATGTATGAATTATGCTATTATCAGAAGATAAATGCATCATCATCAGCCCAACGACAACCAGAGCTGAGTTTCCAAACAGTGCAAATAATAGATAAAAACGCTTCGCCTCGCTCGTTGAGGTGATGTCATTAGCGATCTGCCAGAATAATAACACATAAAAAACATTAGGCCATAATTCTGAAAATGCGTAAAATAACACATAGCTCCAATTGCCGATCAAAGCGATATACCATTTGAAATGCGGGTATGCCTGCATATATAAAGACAACTTTTCCCCATCCATATGAAAAAAATCAACATTCGGATAGAGGATGAAAGCAAATAATATAAAAAACGCGGTGAATACTGATATCAAATAATAAAATATTTTGCTAAAAGGCAGGTGATTTATCAGCTTCATATAGATCACAACAAAAATCGCCGCCATCGGGGTGACGCAATAGACCTTAGCAAAGCTGGTGATTTCAGCGCTGACTTCAGAGATCAAAATACTATCCTTTAAAATACGCAGGACATTTTGATTAAACAAAACGCAGAACATGAGCGCAGACATTGGGATGAATTTTGCCAGCTCCTTCTTGTGAATCGGCCAGAAAATATTGCGAAGTTTACTTTTGAATGGAGGTAATTCTGAATCAGTCATTGTTTACAAGACACCTATGGACAAAAAAAAAACTTAAAAAGCAATTTCTAGTCACATGCTCGTATGCCCTCATGTTATATAATTAGTAATACCTCTAGAGGCTCTGCTAGCAGGCCTAAATACTAATAATACTAAAATAACTTGGCAGCAACGGTCAAATTTGGCGTGTATCATAGCATAATGCTAATTATCAGTCAAGAATAAGGAGTATCTTTTGATGGATTTTTTTGTTTATTTTGTCTATATGCGTGCCCTACCCTTGCCCCACGCATGTATATCCTTGCCTTATACGCGGATGTTCCTGCCTAAATTGCAACCTAGATTACCTGCGCAACACCTAACTAATTAATTTTTATTAACATGTTTGATTTTCAAGAGGAGCAGTGCAAGCGTTACAAAAGTGAATATGGGAAATTTATCAAATCACGGGAGGTGGAATCTTACAAAAAACTCTCCAAGGATATTGGTTATAAATCTCAAATCGCCAGCCTTGTGTATTGTGGTGGAGCTTATAAAAACACCCACGCTACGAGCAGCCAGGGTCAGGATGTCCCCAAAGATAACCCGGCTAAGGACATTATAACTAAGGAAAACTCACCTACAGGCAACCCATCTATAGACAACCTTGCTCCGGCTAATCTGGCTAGAAACAACTCAGCTAAAGGTGAGTCTGTATTTTTGCTCATTCCTTCAATTTTCAATTCTCCTGAGATTTTATTTTTGGGCGATAAGAATAGTTTTACCAAAAACCTAAGCACAAAAAATAATCTATATTTAGCCTCATGGTCACAGCAAACCGCCATTCAGCTCACCATGGAGAATTATGTTAATGAAGTCCAGAAAATGATTTCGTTTCTGCACTCTTTGGGGCATAAAAAGATCAATCTTATTGGGCATTGCATTGGTGGGAATATGTGCCTGGCAGCCTCTAGCCTTCAGGGCATTAACCAGAGCGCAGAGCAAAGTGCCAACCAAGATGCTGGGCAGATAGAATCTTTGACTCTGCTCACATGCCCTTGGGATTATTCTCATTTCAAGAAATGGGTGTATCTATATGATATTATGGGTTTTGACACGCATTTAAAAGGAATTAACTTCATCCCAAAAATCTATATACAGATGATGTTTTTTCTTATGTTTCCATTTCAATTTAAGGAAAAGCTAGAGAAATATTTCGCTCTAGAGCAAGCGCATGAGAAGCAGTCCTTCCTGCAAATAGAGGCGTGGTTACAATCTGGAAACATAATTTCCAAATCGATTTACGCAGAGATTATGCAAGATTTTTGCCGCAAAAACATCCTCCAAAATAATGAATGGTTAATAGGTGGTGAACTCATCACCCCAGAAAAACTCGATATCCCCACATGTATTATTTATGCAAAAGATGACCAAATTGCTCCTCATAGCTCAATAGCTCCTTTGCAAAAAAGGATAAAAAGCTCTACACTAATCGAAACGGAAGGCGGGCATATCGGATATTTAGTAAAAGGTTGCGCTTATCTTCAAACAAAATATAATGAATGGATTGTTGAAAATAATTTAAGGTAAAAACTATGCAAGAAGCCTATATAGTCAGTGCGAAAAGAACAGCCATCGGCGGATTCCTGGGGAGTATCTCTTCAGTTCCAGCCCCTGTGCTTGGTGCAGAAATAATAAATGCAATCCTGCGCGCGAGCAAAATAGACCCCTCCATCATAGATGAGGTGATTTTAGGCCAAGTCATCACCGGTGGTTCGGGGCAAAATCCGGCTCGGCAAAGCGTGATCAAAGCAGGTCTTCCCATCGAAATACCAGCAATGACTATTAATAAAGTATGTGGCTCCGGTCTGAAAGCGGTCGCATTAGCTGCAAGCGCCATTCGCGCTGGCGATGGTGAGGTGTTCATCGCAGGCGGGCAGGAGAATATGTCTCTTGGCATGCATGGAAGCTATATGAGAGGCGGCAATAAGTTTGGTGACACAAAATTAACAGATTTCATGATGTATGACGGGTTGACAGATGCTTTTTCCAAAGAAATGATGGGTATCACGGCTGAAAATATCGCTACAAAATTCACTATCTCACGTAAATGTCAGGACGAGCTCGCCCTCTCCTCGCAAAGCAAAGCGCTCGCTGCCCAAAAAGATGGAAAATTTCAAGACGAAATTGTCCCTATCGAAGTAAAACACCGCAAAGAAACCGTAATTTTTGCTGAAGATGAGGGGATCCGGCCAGAAACCACGCTGGAGAAACTATCAAAGCTCAAACCAGCTTTCAAGGAGGATGGCACAGTCACAGCAGGTAACTCCTCCACAATCAATGATGGTGCGGCCTGCCTGCTTGTTGTAAGCGAGGCGGCGCTGAAGAAATATAATTTAACCCCTCTTGCTCGGATTGTTTCTTACGCCCAATGCGGCGTGGACCCTGCCCTCATGGGAACTGGGCCTGTGCCTGCATCAAAAAAAGCCTTATCTGCTGCTGGTTGGAACCCTCTTGATCTTGATTTAATCGAAGCAAATGAAGCCTTTGCCGTCCAAGCTGAATATGTAAACAGGCAAATGGGCTGGGATGTAGCAAAACTTAACGTTAATGGCGGCGCAATAGCCCTCGGCCACCCAATTGGCGCCAGCGGTGCAAGGATTTTAGTCACATTACTGCACGAAATGAAAAGATCCGGGGCCAAGAAAGCTCTAGCCTCACTATGCATAGGTGGCGGCATGGGAATTGCAATGTGCCTTGAAGGAATGTGAATAGTTACAAAAATGTGAATAGTTGTGGAAATGTAAATAATCACAAGAGCTTATTGAAATAAATATTACATTATAATTAACAAACCTATCAAAGAGCAAATTTTTGATAGGTTATATTTTTGCCCTATTTTTTCAAGACCACCCTCCTTTCCTCCAGAGAATCACTGGGAAATGTGATAAAAACTCAACAAAACCATTGATTAAAGAAATATTTTTATAAATCCTTTAGTTAAGCGTAGAATTAGTTGCAATTAGATTAATTATGCAGTAGGATCACCGTGATTTTTACAGAATATTTAATTTTTCAGATTTAATTTTTTAGGAGTTATAAATAATGAGTCAATTCGTTAAGAATATTTTAACCAAAGAGCCAGGTAGTCTTTTGACTCAAATTGTGGACATGTTGTCATCCGTAGATGATATCTCTATAGAGATCTCTGATTCAGGAGTTGCTAGTATTTCAAAGGAGAAAAGTAAATTCGTAATTATAGAAAAGGAAACCATAAAATTAGCCGACAAAGGTGGTGTTTTCACCCCGCTCAAAGAATCCATCAAAACCCAAGATGATTTCCTAAAAGCCGCAACAGAAGCATATTGGATTGTAGCAAAGAAAAAGTGAATTGAGGGAAGGTGCTAGTTAGGGAAAGCTTTACTATTATCAAGAGTAGTGGAGCTTTAGCTGTGATAGTTTTTAGAAGCAAAGCAGGCAGGCCTGGAATATTTTGTATTTTAGGTTACTTCGTAGCTTCTTATAAAATCAGCTATTTTTTGAGCGCATTCCTCAAGGGTATTTTTGCTTGTATTGATCTTTAGGTCGTAAATTTTATCTTTATGAACCAGCATATTTTGAGCCCTTGCAGAGCCGATGGTTCTGTCTCCTCTCGACTTTTCTCTGGTTTCAAGATCGCTTATTTCTGCATTAACCATTATATAATAGACCTGGAATTCATACAGTTTTTGTTTCCATAGATCATAATGTTTAGGAGGAATACATACATCATCAACAATAATATTATGTCCGTTATTAGCAAATAGTACGACAATATCCTGGAAAGTAGAGTTCACCTTTTTAGCATAGGAACCTGAAGTAATATGCGCAAGATTATGCCCATTTTTATCCAGTGATTTCTGCCAGTAAAACCCTTGCACAGAATCTGGATTAGCATCCACCCAATTATTAATTTTATCTGGCATCATATCAATCAATGAATCAATACCAATATGCATATAAGGCTCGGATAGTTTTTCCTGTAGCAACCTTGCAATCGTCGTTTTACCACTACTTGATGCACCATTTAGGAAAATAATTTTTGCCATATGATTTACTTACGGTGAATTCTCATCGGGAAATATAGATGAGAAGCATTCAATGACAATACCCCACCAGGAAGACTCACCCCAATATGTGCTACCCAAAACAGGCCGGCCAGCCAGGTGACTTGCGTGGTCTTCCGATACAACTATCTCCCAATCTTTATCATTCGCAAAGTCTTGTATTTGCTTCCACACCTCTGGGGTAATATCTATATCAGAAATAGATGATAGGTCTTGATCAAGATTTTTTAAAGCTAGATTTTTCAATAACAATCGAACCATTTCCGCACGGTTATTTTGAGCAGCTACTACTAAAGCAGAAATAATTTCAGCGTTGGTTTTGTCTGTAAACAAAGTGACTGTTTCTATATCCCCCTTGCCCACTGCATATAAAAAAAGATCAAACTTATCACCTACTACATCTTTTGCCATACTCCCCTCGCTAGTTCTTATTGGACCTAGTATTTCTTATTGGAGTCACTACTTCTATTAGACTTACTTATTTCTAGCACACTCCTCTTCAAGCAAACCACATTCTAGCCTATATATTTTATGCATTCTGGAGGCAAGCTCCAGATTATGCGAAACCATCACCACGGCGGAGCCAAATTTTTCTGCGCGCTCTAAGAACATCGCAAATACCTCATCGGCGGTGGATTTATCCAAATTTCCTGTGGGTTCATCGGCTAGAATGATCTTCGGGTTATTGATCAAAGCCCTGGCGACTGCAACGCGCTGCTGCTCCCCGCCGGAGAGTTCACCTGGCATATTGCCAAGACGCTCTGCAAGCCCAAGGTCAGAAAGGATACTCCCTGCTCTCTCCATGGCTTCTTGCTTGTTAACTCCGCTGATAAACAGGGGCATAGCAGCATTTTCTTGAGCCGTAAAATCGCGCAATAAATGGTGATATTGGTAAATAAAACCCATATTATTCAGCCTGACTCTGTTTGCATTGCGCAGGTTTTTAATTTGCTCAGCGCCGATCGAAACGCTGCCTTTATCCGCAGAATCCAGCAGACCCGCAATATGCAGCAAAGTCGACTTCCCACTACCAGAAGCCCCGATAATAGCCACCATCTGACCTGTCCTCACTTCCAAATCGACGTTTTTCAAAACATCAATCAGAGAGCCACCTTGCATATAGGTTTTCGAGACTCCCTTTAATGATAAGGCAAGCATAGATTCATCACTCATAGCGCATAGCCTCAACTGGGTTTAATATTGCGGCTTTATAGGCGGGGTATATGGTTGCTAAAAATGATATTCCTAAAGCCAAACTTGCCACAAAAACAACATCACCGAACCTCACCACGGATGGCAGAGTATATAAGAAATATATCGCAGGATCAAACAATCTACTACCAGAGATAGACTCCAAAAGCTTCCTGATATTCTCGATATTATAAGAAAATAACAAACCAGAAATCACCCCAAGTGCTGTGCCTATAAAGCCTGTCATCATGCCATTAATGATAAAAATACACATAATCTGCTTGGTCGAGGCGCCGATAGTCCGCAAAATCGCGATATCCTTGGTTTTATCCTTCACAATCATAAATAGGCTGGAGATAATATTGAATGCCGCAACTATCATAATCAGCGATAAGATCATGAACATCACGCTGCGTTCAACCTCCAGCGCATCCAGGAAATATTTCTGCTCCTCTAGCCAGCTAGTGACGTATATATTCGCCCCAAGCTCCTTTTGTAATTCCCTTGCATAGGCTTTGGCTTTTTCAGAATCATCAACATTAATCTCCAGCAAGTTAATCCCCTCCCCCAGGCCGAGAAATTTCTGAGCAGCTGAGATTGGCATTAACATTGTTGCTGAATCATAGTCATAAAGATCGGTACTGAATACGGAGACTACCTTGAAATCCTTCGCACGTGGCATGCTGCCAAATAGGGTTGGTAGTATAACTGGAGAGATCATCTTGATCTTTGATCTTGCATAGACTCCAATAGTACCGGCAAGCCCAGAACCAACAGCCACCGCATTATCGCCGTAATAATCCTCAAAGCTACCCGAGTGCACATTGCCCAATATGCTGCCCTTATCTTTCAAATCCACCAGATCAATCCCTTTGATAAGCACGCCACTATTGGCAGTCTTACCAAGCACCAAAGCCTGCCCCTGAACCACGGGAGTTACCTTGGTTACGAAGCTTTTTGCCGATAATTTTTTGATGATTTCTTGGTGATTTTCGATCGTCTTACCAACAGGAGTAATTTTGATATCCCCATTAAGACCGATTATATTACCCGTTAATTCTATATGAAACCCATTCATCACAGACATAACAATGATCAAAGCAGCAACGCCAATCGCAATTCCTGCCAAAGATATCGCCGAGATGATAGAGATGAATTTCTCGTTCTTCTTAGCGCTGAAATATCTCAGTGATAATATCGAAATAAAATTACTTAACATTCAAACTATTCACCACCATTAAAATTGCCTCATCTGGGGAAACCTCGTCAACCTCGCCAGAGGCTCTGTGTTTAAGCTCCACCAAGCCGCTAGCTGCTTTTTTAGGCCCAACGATAATCTGCCAAGGCGACCCGATTAAATCATGAGTAGCAAACTTAGCGCCTGTGCGAGCATTAGTGTCGTCATATAAAACATCTATGCCTTTTGAACGTAACATATTATATATATTCCCGGCAAGCGAGCAGCTGAGCTCGTCTTTGATGTTCACATTAATCACCGAAACTTTAAACGGAGCAACAGAGATCGGCCAGATGATTCCTTTATCATCATGACTAGACTCAATAATCGCTGCAACCAACCTAGAAACCCCAATCCCGTATGCTCCCATATGAACAGGAATTTGCTTGCCATTATTATCATTCACCATCGCTTTCATCGGCTTGGAGTATTTGTCTGCAAAGTTAAATATATGCCCAACCTCAATCCCTCGCTTAACGGACAGCTCGCTTTCTGGAATTGGGCAGGTTTTCGGGTCGTGCTTCTCCTCGGTGGCAGCATAGAGCGACTTGCGTTGATTCATATCTCCCATCAAATCTTCGCCTATTATGTCAAATTTCTTATCATAGTAAATTTTGCTCTCACCAGTTTCAGCAACAACATGGAACTCATGACTCATACTCCCGCCAATCTCGCCAGAATCTGCCGCAAGCGGAATCACGTTTAACCCAAGATCCTTGAATGTGCGCATATAGGCTGCAAATATCTGGTCGTAAGTCTTGATCGCGCTTTCCTCGTCTAGATCGATCGAATATGCGTCTTTCATCAAGAACTCACGACCACGCATCACGCCAAAGCGCGGACGGATCTCATCACGAAACTTCCATTGAATTTGATAAAGCACCTTCGGCAAATCGCGGTAGGATTGTATCGAATTGCGTATAATGTCGGTAATTACTTCCTCATTTGTCGGGCCGAATAATAGATCATGACCGTGCCTATCCTTAAAGCGTAGCATCTCCTCGCCATAAACATCTAAACGCCCGGATTCGCGCCAAAGGTCGCCATCTTGAACGCATGGCATTAATATTTCAACAAAGCCCGAAGCATCCATATTAAAACGGATGATGTTTTCTATATTCCGGAGTACCTTCAAACCAAGCGGCAGCCAGCTGTAAATCCCTGAAGATGATTGCCTGATCATGCCAGCTTTCAGCATCAAAGAATGCGACGCCACTTGCGCTTCGGAAGGTTGCTCTTTAAGTACCGGTAGGAAATATTGTGATAGTAACATATAATTTGATCTATATAATAATTAATTTTTTTAATCTTTGGTCTTTGTTTTTTACTTTTGAATCGAATTGAATCTTTAGCTTTTGATCAGGTTTAATCTCTAGCCTTTAACCTCTAATCGAATCCAGGAACTCTTTGCGCTTTTCTGCATGCTCATGATATTCACCCGTAAAATACGTCGTATCCATCACAGCGCCATTCTTGGCAACACCCCTTGCGCTCATGCAGCTATGAACAGCAGATACGCGAACCGCTACCCCGCCCGGGTTTAAATGAGAATGCAGAGAGTTTGCTATCTCAAAAGTCATCCGCTCTTGAATCTGCAGGCGCTTTGAAAACATATCCACTAGCCGCGCAAGCTTGCTGATACCAAGAACTTCTCCACCTGGAATATAGGCGATATCAACCGTTCCATAAAATGGTAGCATATGATGCTCGCATAGGGAAGTAAACTTAATCTTTTTCAGCAATACCACGTCGTTATATTCACTAACATCCGTAAATGTCTTACTCAGCACATCCTCAATGGGCAAAGCGTAGCCTGCGAAGAGCTCTGCATAGCTCCGCACAACGCGCGCAGGGGTCTCCTTGAGCCCTTCCCTATTTACGTCTTCTCCGATATATTCTAGCAATAATTTAACGGCTTGCTCTGCCTGGTCTTTTGTTGGTTTGGTCACTTAAAATTCCCATAATAATTATTCACGGTAAAATAATTTTCTAGCACAAATATACACAAACATCAAGCCACCAATTATCGCAAGCAAACCTCCCGCGCCAACCATGCCCATATAAACTTTAGCAGATAGGGCAATCTCCTCGCCCGGTGTTTTTCTCATAACCCCATACCCCCCGGCAAGCGCAAGCCCGCCTATATGCAGGATCTGCCCTATGGTTACAGTGTAAATTTGCCACGATGCTGAGCGCTGAGATTTTGTATTATCGCTACGAGAATTGGGTATTATAAAGCTAATTACCCCGCCTTTTTCCGTTAGAGAACCCGCAACATTTTTCTGAAAGCAAAGCATATAGCTAAGCCCCATAAATGCGACACTAATCCCCACAATCGAACCATGATAATGCGCTGGAATCGTAACATTAACCCCAGAAATCACCGCCCCGATCGCCCCTCCTGAGAGAAATAACAGCACCGAACTCACAAAAGCGGCAGGAATAAAGGTGGGAACATTCGGGGTTCTTTTCTGAACAATCTCAGCAATTAGCATAGCTATGAAGATCACAGGCGCAACGCCGCCACTATAGATCATATGACGCGTAAAGAACTCCTTAAACAAACCATCTGCTATATCATAATATGCATGCCCCAAAAACACCGCAAGACTCAGCACAAAGTTCAGCACTAATATTAGTTCATACTCCGCATGCGAGCCAATCCTACCGCCGCGCCATCCTTCAGCAAGAATAAGCAGCACAATCATCAATATCTGAGTATAAATAAATTGCAGCAAATGCCCGCCGCTCCAAAAGAGCATTTCGTAGAAGAACTCTATATCAAGCGGAACTATCTCGCTAAGGGCACTTACTCCGATAAATGAGAGAATAAAACAAATCCAAACAGCGACATACATCATTGCCGACGTGATTTTAGTAATCGCAATTATCCGCTCCCCATAGTCAGAGAAAGCATCGCCCATAAAGCTGGTGAGGATCGTCTGTATCGCAAAACACAAAATCGCTGTGCCAAATAATCCAAGCCCTATTGCAAAGAAGATATTCTCAAGCATCGGAACGTAATTATTCATAATTGGCACGGATTCTGGATATAAAGGGCTCAGCGCCATCAAAGCCATTCCAGCGATCGCAATATATGTAAATAGCGACTCAAAACCGCTTCTGACCTTGGATATGCTCCAAATAATGCAGGTGATAGCTAATAGCCAAACTAATACCGATAAATTAACGTGAATAACTAACGCCGATTTGAAAATCGATTTATCAGTAAATAGCTGGTTCAAACCAGGAGTGCGCAGTAGAACGAGTATAATTGAATATAGCCCAGCAATTGCAAGCGCTGTAATGCCTGTTTTAAGCCATAAAATGGCATGTAGATTTGTATTATTTTTCATAGATTTGGATCTCTGGTAATTATTCACGGTAACATTATATTTTAACAAAAGACAAAAGAATCGAAGAGTAACTCATAGTAATAGCATTAAAAGTATTTGAAGTGAAATTCTAAGAAGAAAAGCAGAGCAGCTTAAAATAAAAAATTCTAGGAGCGCCTGCCCGGTTTGCTTCTTAGAAGCTTCGCCAGTAACCTAGAATATTTCGTATTTTTAGAGTATTCGCTTCGCTTTTAAAGATTAGTTTTTAAGCTCCATTATTTCATCAATAGATAGTTCAGAAATTTGTGATATGAGATTAATATCCAAGCCTTTCACGAGCATAGTTTTCGCCACTTCTATTTTTGTAAGTTTTGCCCCCTCTTCCCTGCCTTCTTCCCGGCCTTCTTTCCGGCCTTTCTCTAATCCCTGGCTCATGCCTTTTTGAAGTCCTTCAGCAAGGCCTTTACTATTTGCAGCGTTCAGGATATCTTCCTGAACAGCGGACTCTTTTAAATATTTGTGATACTCTATGCGCTCCTCGTCTGTCATGCGCAAAACCTTGAGACGCTTAGCTACTCTTGCCATGTAGGGGGATTTAAAATCTGCCTTTACCTCAGAATTTTTCATCATGTATAACCATTCATCCATCTCGGATCTTATCTGATCGTTGAATCTTGGTATTGAGATGAAAAAATACTCGGGAAATATATTTTTATTCTCAAAAGTCGCTATTCCTTTATTCATAATATCTATATCAATCGGATGCTCAGTATCTACCTCATGAATGATGGTTTTGCCGTGATAAATTGGTTTCTCCATCCCGGCTGTTTCGAAATATAATAGGCTTATGTGGAATATTTTCTGTATTTTGCTGTAATCCTGGCTAGTTGAGATGCTATCTGAGATCAATCTTGCAGTATTGAAACAAGCTTTATGAGTGAAATTTGGAGTAAATGAACGCTCGATCTCTACGATAAATTTATTTCCGTCAGTATCTTCAACAATTAGATCTGCAACGCTTTTCTTTAAATGAGCAGCTTCCTTGTTGCTCTCGCTCTCAAGAAGGGCAGTGATCTTAACGGGTTTATAGTTATTTGCCACAAAAAGGGCAGAAAGAAACCCCTCAATGATTTCATAATCCTCTTTGCTTTTTAGGAGGAACTTAATAGCAAAATCAAAACTAATTAGTGGTTTTTCGAACATGAAGACAAATCCTTTCCTTTTGAGTGATGATACCATTAATAGTAAGGGGTTGCAACTGAATAATCAGGATTTAATTCCGCTCTACACCCCAGCTTTCACTAGCGCATTTTTCTCAGTAGTGATCTTTTTTTGTATATAATCTGTCAGCTCTCTTGTATCGTATTTTGCGACTTGTTCCGGGCTCATAGATTCTATTATTTTTATCGTTATAGTCCCAGGTCTTTTGAGCCAAATCCCCTTCGGCCACACTAGCCCGGAATTGAGCGCCACAAGAACAACAGGCACCTTGGTATTCAGAGCAAGTCTCGCAGCACTAGCCTTAAAACGAGCATTTTTATGCACACTAACACGAGTTGATTCCGGGAAAATCACAAGAGAAATCCCTTGCTTAAACTTTTTTGCCCCCTCATTTAATATATACATCACAGATCTGTTGCTGCTTCTGTCTATCGCGATTGGGTTGACACTTCGGATACCATTTCCAACGCAAGGCATGTTCAATAATTCTCTCTTTATCACCCATGAATGTTTGGGCAATAACATAAGAAAAATACAATTTTCCCAGAATGATTGGTGATTAGACAATAATAAATATGGCTTGCCATCCGCCGGGAGCTTCTCAAGCCCTTCTACCCTATATTTAATACCACAAATAGTTTCTATCAAATATAGAAAAGAAGCTACAAAAGCCTCGACCACCCTATAGCGAAATGCGTAAGGCATCTTGACCACCCTCATTGGAAGCCAAAATACGATATTAAATGACACTGATACGAAGATTAGTGCTAAGTAAAAAAATAATACTCTAAAACGTAAAAACATATATACGACATAATTAAATTACACCGCATGATATATCAAACTTGCCTTTTTTGCAAATGCTAAAGCGAAGCTTCTAAAAAAACAGATGGAAAAAAATCAAAAATATTCTGTGTTTGAAGTTGTTTAATGATTTTTAATATCTACACCCTTCATGACAAGCAATCCGCAGATAATCCTCAGGGGATAGATTCTCGGCTCTTAGAGTGTTAGCTATTCCAAGATCGTCTAATATATCGCCAATTTGAGGGCTTAAATTTTTCAATGAGGATTTGATCATCTTTCTTCGCCCCGAAAATGCATGCCGAGTAATTGTCTCTATCAGAAGCAGAATTTCCTTTGTAGGCCTGTCCTTTTTGGGAACTAAACGCACTATACTAGACCAGATTTTCGGCTGCGGAACAAAGGCTTTCGGACTGACATCGAAACATTTATGCACATCACACACAAGCTGACAGATGATAGATAACCGTCCGTAAGAACGTTTGCTGCTTTCTGAGGTAATACGATCTACTACCTCCTTTTGTAGCATCAAAGTCATGCTAGCAACATGCTCAATCTGACATAACCAATCCACCAGCAGCTGGCTGCCAACATTATAGGGCAAATTTGCAACGATATCTAACTTATCCGTCGCTATCTCTAGGCTAGGTTTGGACTTAGAGCTAGTCTCAGCTTCACTACCCTCCTCACCGCCAGCAGACACCGCGCTTATTACATCTTCCAGCTTAACTTTTAACGCATCCTGATTCAGAACCTCTAGCGCCGGGTATGAAAGCTTGATCTCCTCAAGAAGAGGCAAGCATCTGGAGTCTGTTTCAATTGCATATAGGGCAGCCGGGGAGGTTTTCAAAATAGAACGAGTAAGCCCTCCTGTTCCAGGCCCAACCTCAAGCACGACAGAATCATTGCCGATTTCCGCTGCCCGGACTATCCTGTCGCACAGCGTCTCGTCGAAAATAAAATTCTGCCCATATTTCTTTTTAGGAATAATCCCATGCTTACTAGCAAGCTTTGCTATAGACAACATACCAGCCTCACTAGCATATTGGGGAAAGTTTTTGTGCATATTAGGCACGTCTTTAGCAGCACCATTACCCAGAAATCATATTTTTAATATATGCTTTAGCTCTCAAATCTTTAAAGAACTTAGCAGCTTTCTGTGACATTTTCTTATTAGACAAGAATGATTTTATTTTATTCAAATCAGCGCTAGAAACCGCGGACTCTTTCCTGCAAACAAAAACCGTCTTGAACTTATCACCTTCGCTATATAAGTTACTGAAAGAAGAAGCCTTAGTATCAAAAACCACAGCTTGGGTTTTAACTGGAAGATCATGAAGCTTTCTGTCGAACTTCTCAGCATCTGCAAACTCAGCATACATAGCATCTTCAACTTTATCACACCCCTTAAAACGCTTCTGCAGACCATGCATTTGCTTCTGAGCTTTTTCGTCATGATTTTTAGAAGTAAACACCCAAGCTTCCACGTCGAACACTTGGTTTCCGCTATGAATTAACGCCACATCAAGCTCCATAGGCGACACAGACACACCGCCAGAAAGGGCTTGCACAATATTACGCTTAATGAGCTCTCCCTTCACCTGCTTTCTAAAGCTAGACATTTCAACGCCTTTGGACTTCAAAAACATCTTTAACCCATTTTTAGGCATTTTATTTCTTTGCTCAATCACCGTAATTGAATCATCTACTTCTTGCTCAGTCACTTTCCCGCTGACCTTCTCCATATGTTGATCCAGCAACGCCTCATCTATTAATATATTGAGAATATCACGGCTCAGCTTTCTGCTAACAGCTGGGTCGGATACATCAATATTATTAAGAGCAATCGCCATTTTTCGCCTGGACTGAAAATCATATTTGGTAATTGGCTGATCGTTGACCAGCGCAACGATATCAGGATATCCAGCATAAGCTGAACTTGTAAAAATTGAACTTGACAGTAAAACAATAAAAAGACTTAGTAATTTTCTCATAATCTAACACACTCTAAAACTTACATATTTATACCCAGCAAACCAACTTGAAACGATATATCATTGGTCTTTTTGACGCCCCTTGAAGCATCAAGCAAGGAGTTATTCGTTATAACGGCGTTGATACTAACACAATCAAACGAGTATGTCACCCTGATACTACGAGTTAGCATTTTTATAGATTTCGACGAGACATCTAATTTAGACGAAAAACCCA
This sequence comes from Rickettsiales bacterium, assembly GCA_002402195.1. Classification (GTDB taxonomy): domain Bacteria; phylum Pseudomonadota; class Alphaproteobacteria; order Rickettsiales; family Rickettsiaceae; genus Megaera_A. The sequence goes on from NVVL01000006.1 coordinate 21,429, forward strand.
CCCAAAGATTATTAACCAAGTTATAATCCATGTCAAAACTAACCTGGGATGCTTTATTACGCTCAAACTCAAACCCGTCTTTTGCAAAATAACGCGATATGTTTTGGAGCTTCGTATACACCGCCTTGGAAGTAAATCTTTCCAGGGCAATAGATGCCCCTACCTCGTCCAGAATTGGCGATAATTTTTTATCTTTTCTAAAGCGATAAAAGAGTTCAAAATCATCTTCAATATCAATAGCAATACTACCAACATACTCAGAATTATTCTCGTTTTTGATGTTGTTTTTTTGTAATAATTGCCCCAAAAATGCATCCACATATATAGATTCTGATGCTAATGACAGATTAGCCCCATAGCTAAAGCGTGTTCCGTAATCATGAAAATCCACGCCGCTATATCTATTTGCATTAAATATGTTATTTTCTGAAAGCTCATTCTTCGGAGAATCTATTTGAGCAAATTTTTCAAATTCAGATTTATACCTCCTACCAAATACAACCATAGCAGTTGGTTCTATCTTCACATTAAACCCAGCAGCAAATGAACGCGCAAGCGGGTATCTCCATTTTGTTCTGAATTCAGGGATGGTTCGGTATAATATTTCTTCCTTTTCTTTTTTGGCTTTTTTAGCCTTATTATCCACAAAGCTCACCCAATATAGATCTGCTCGATTCGCCAAAGAAAAACTAAACATATGACCACCATCAGATATGATATTTTTCATTAATTCAAGATCAAGTGAACTTCTGGCAAGTTGGCTCCCTTTTGATCCTCTATGCGCAATATTATCACTCCGTACATTCAGTAGTAAGGATTCTTCTTCATCTATAGCATAAACATTCTGAGTGCGCACACTTGGCAGAACCAAAGGCGTAGACAGGTTGGAAGTCTCTGATTTCAAACTCTGAAAATACCCCCCTTCAAGAGAGAAATAATTCCTTTCATTAACTTTATTCGCATAAATTTTTGATGTTAAATAGGAATCATAGATTTTATGATAGTTAGTCAAATAGGCTTTGTCTGATGCTCTTTTTATATCAAACCCATAATGTATATCATTATTCACAAAGCTCCCAGTAGCAAACAGATGATAACGGCCGGTTTTCGTGGTTTTGGTTATATTTGTTGCGGTAGTTTTTTTAAATTCAACATTGCCATAACTTCCAAGCACCTCATATCCACCATATTTCACCTTATGACGTAATTCAGTTTCAAAAATAGTGTATTTCCCAGATGTTCTTGGGGATAGGGTAAGATCTAAATTAGGCTTTACCCTAAAATAAAATGGCAACATAAAATCACCATGCTTGATCTTGGGAGTCAACAACCCAGATTTAGCAGGCGCATTTGGCGTTGAGTGCTGAAAATAGGGGAAATACATTATTGGTATCCCATATACCTCAAAAAACACGTGCTTATAAGTCATTTCATGCTTATCAAGATCCACACCAACATGCGCAGCATTTAATTGCCAAATCGGCTTTCTGTTACAAGTCATTTTGCATGAAGTAAAGACAGAACCTTTCATAACATATTTATTCTTACTCAATCTGATTGCTGAATTTGCCGTTATGACTGAGTTTTTCTCAAGTTTCGCGATGAAATCCTTAATGACACCTCTTTTTAACTTATCCTTGAGCACAACATGCTCGCCATAAATCACCTTGCCGTCAATATCCACCACGCGCACATTGCCTTCTGCGAAGATCACATCACGCTTTGAGTCATAATTCATTTGATCTGCATACAGGCTATATCCACCCATTGAGACAAAAATATTGCCTTTTGCCGTTATAATATCCGTACTTGCATCATAGAAAACACTATCTGCTTTCATGCTAACATTTTTGGAAATTGGCTGCTTATCAAACGAAAGACCACTAAACATGATATGTTTAGCAAATGATGTGCTAGTAGATAAGATTAATATTAATAATAGTTTGCAAACGATGCGCATTTGAATTAGTTTTGTTTTGTAAGTTTTATTGATTCTGTTCTATAAATATAAAGATATAATGTTAGAAGATAGCTTAACAAACGACATAAGCCAATCAGAATTTTCCGTATCGGAAATTTCTAGCAAAATTAAATCTCTGTTAGAGAGCAATCTGGGCACGGTCAGAATCAAAGGAGAGATCTCTGGACTGAAAATAGCAGCCTCTGGTCATGGCTATTTTTCCCTCAAAGATACAAACGCCGTACTGGCGGCTATATGCTGGAGACACGCCCTTGCGCGTATGAATTTTAAGCTAGAAGAAGGGCTGGAAGTCATCGTTACTGGCAAGATCACGGCCTATGCTGGGCAGTCGAAATATCAAATATCTGCTGAAAAAATAGAACCAGCTGGCATTGGCGCTTTTATCAAAATATTGAAAGAACGCAGGCTAAAACTGCAAAAAGAAGGGCTGTTTGCAAAAGAACTTAAACAAAAACTCCCATTCCTCCCAAAAAAAATCGGTGTCATTACCTCGATCTCAGGAGCTGTGATTAAAGACATTATACATCGCATATCAGACCGGTGCGGCACTAACATCATAATTTGGCCAGTTGCAGTTCAAGGTAGCGCTTCCGCCTCAGAGGTGACAAAAGCTATCGACGGATTCAATAAAATGGCACAAAAACCTGATTTGTTAATCATCGCCCGGGGTGGCGGGTCAATAGAGGATTTATGGTCATTTAATGAGGAAATTGTCATCCGAGCTGCTCATGCTTCAAAGATTCCCATAATCTCCGCCATAGGTCACGAGACGGACTATACTTTGCTTGATCTTGCCGCCGATATGCGCGCCCCAACCCCGACAGCTGCCGCTGAATTTGCCGTGCCTGTGCTGCTGGATTTAAGATATACTCTAAAGTCGCTCTATGGCCGCATTAGTAACCGTTTCATGGAGTTGGTTCGCTATTACTCGCAGGCGCTGGGCAACCACACGCGAGCGCTCGGGCGAGTGAGTTCTGACATAAATAACCACACTCAAAGAATCGACGATCTATCTTTCCGGCTGATCGCTTCGCTGCCTAATTTGCTGAAGCAAAAGCAAAATGCTTTGCAATATTTTCCGCTATCCAGACTTAAACCGTTGAAGATTTTGAAATATAAATATCTGCAATATAAAAATTGCGCAGATAATCTCTTGCGCAAAGAAGACTCACTACTCAGCGAGCCAGAACATAGGCTTAAAATCAGCCTATCCTTGCTTGCGAGCCTGGACTATAACAACGTCCTGAAGCGCGGCTATGCTATGATTAAAAACAAGGATGGAACAATTATATCCTCCATCAACGAGGTAAAAAAGAGCGATAATTTAAAGCTAAAAATGCAAGATGGCGAGATCGCAGTCACCTGTAATAATTAGTACGGTATTTTTGATCTTTTTCCATCTATTTTTTGAATTAAAATATATTCAATAGTTTAATCCAAAAATTTAAATCTAGATAAAAAAATCTCTAAAAATACGAGATATTCTAGGCCTGCGGACCTAGCTTCTAAAAATTCGTGCTCCAAATATTCACCCGACATAACGTGGGGTAAATAACTCTGCCATAATAACCTCTAATTGAGGGGCGTTAAGCTAAGCTATTTTCTCTTATTTATTACTTTTAATATGAGATTAATTTATATCGATATCTACATGTTAACTCTAAGCTTTATAGTGCCAGTATGCGAAACAAACTTTTTAGCAGCACCTAAATCATAACCTACAGAGCCTTCAAATGCACCTAAGTTTATAATTCTTATAGATGTACCAAAATTGTAACGTACCTTTGTTGGTTTTTCAGATGGAGTAGTGATTGGGCTTAAACTACCAAACTTAATTACTGTGTCTGAATTTTTAGCGTTAAATGCATACTCTACATTAAAATGAAGTTCAGGCAGCAATGTTACAGAACCTGTATCATGAACATACTGCGCAGTAACACCAGCAAGAGCTGATGTTCTTTTAGTTGTCATTTTATTGATAGATCGATTAGTCCCACCTTTTTCTTGATACCCATCTACTTTAATACTGGAATAAGCTACACCAATTGTGGGGATAAATAATAGGTTTTGAGAAGCTGCGAAACTATAGCCAAACTCCGTTCTTCCAGATACTATACTAGCTTTTGGTTTAGCAGTTGAAATAGTATTTATTCCTGTATCTCTCTTTATCTTAATAGTAGATGTACCTAATTGAACTTGGCCAGAGATAAAAACTTGATTAGTTAATGCATATTTTCCATAAATAGTGCCCATATGGGTGCTAATATCATCTTTGTTTTTGCTACTAGCTTGGTTTTTTACATCACTTTTTGAAAAAGAATAAGCAAAACCAACTAACGACTCATCGCCAATATCAGCGCCAATTATTACACTTTTTTGGTTGAATTTATAGCCATTTTTTCCCTTGTAAGCTTTCTGCTCCCCTCTAGAATACAGGCCTTTTAACCAGAGTCCATAAGATTCAAAAGCATTACCCGAGGCAATACCTGATTTATTCATCACTCTTGAAGAAACTAAACCCGCAACTTGGTTAACTGTTTCAAAAGTGGTTGCCATCATTTTTGTCATTGCGTCAGCAGTTTCTTCAGGCTGTTGAATTGCCGGTAATTCATCTGGATTGTCTCCAGCTTTAATGTCAGGATTTACATATAAATCAATATTAGCATTTATATTATCAAGATAAGCTTGCTTTTTATGCGGATCTTTTTCATCTGCTAGGTCTTTCAGCTTTTCTACAAAAGTTTCTTGAGTGCTTTGTTTTTGACGATAGGAATTAAGGACTCTTTGTTCAATAACTGCACTTCCAGCGTGCACATTATCCAGCGCTTGCTGAAAAGTTGCTGGATCAAAATAGCCATCTTCTGCTTTTGTTATAATATTTTGTATTTCTTGACCTTTTATTTCTAGTCTTAATAAATCAATCTGCACTCTTGCTAGCAATTTTTCTGCATTTTTTGCTAACAACGCATTTGCATCCTCAGTTTTTGGGTCTTTTTTAAAGAGCTCTTTTGTAATCTCTATTAAACAGGTCCAATACACCTTATGATCTAGATTAGCTAAATTAATAACTTTATCTTCTTTTAGTTTTTTTTGCGTTGCATTATAAGAGGTTTTAAGGATTTTCTCTCTTTGTTCTTCAGTGAATTTAGCAGATTTCCAACTATCTATAATACTTTGAATCTCTAAATTTAACTTTTGTACAAGCATGCTAGAGTTTGGATTACTTAAGTCATAAGAGGATGCTGCAATCACATCCCTTAGGTAATCTTCTTCATGAGTAAATTTTAGCTGACTACCAGCAGGAAAAAGAAGCTTTGCTTCAGCAATTCCAGTAATCAATCCATTCTGATTACTGACCTCAAATTGATTGTTCCCCTCATATGATAGCACAACCCCCTCACCATAAGCGATGGGCGCAGCCATCAAGAGAGTTGTTAAAAAAAACTTTTTCATTTTATGTCCATTATTAATATTTATCTGAAAATTTATACTCCAGGCATTATAAACTATAAAGCAGATTAAATCAACTTGGAATATCCCATATTTTTAGAGTTTTTTATCCTGTTGAACATGTGGGTTACGCACTTAGCTTATCATATCTCAAGCTTCAAATTTAGCACAAACTTCATCCCTCATTATTCTTGCCGGCTAATCCTCTTGATTTCTGGGGGGGTGTAGTTTTCGTCGTGTTTGGCTAGTAATTTTGATGCAATGAAAATTGTGTCAGGGGCTAACTCAAGAGCTGATCCAGGGGATGGCTTGGGGGCTAGCATGCCCTCGGCGACGATGCCCTGCCCTTCGCGGAATAATGCAGGCAGCACTCCTTCGTACTCTATGCGCAAATCAGCAATGTGATCGGTGATTATAAATGATATTTTTTTGGCTGAAATCCTGAGAATAGAACCAGCTCTTACAATGCCGCCAACGCGAGCTTTTGTGGCTCCTGGTTGTATCTTGGATATCTCTGATGGAGGATGGAAAAATACTATATTGTCAGTCAAATTGGAAAGGATGATGTAAACACCAAATAGACAAAAAGATAATATGGATAAAATTCCTATCAATCTATTTCTTTTTCTTGTCCTCACCCCTGACCCTCTTGCTTGTGACCTCATTAGCTGCATTAGCATTTGTAGCCCTATGATCCAGAATAGTCTTTGCTAAACAATATCCTAAAATAGCGAAAGTAAAAGAATATGCTGATATTAAATACGTAATCATAGAATCCACCTATGTAGCATAATGACATCCCAATCACACACACACAAAATATTACTATAGCAATAAAATATTCTGATAATAACAGTTTAGCAATAGTTCATAACTTCTAAAAAGCTGTTCAAATAATTCAAAACCCAGGTTTCAAATTCCCAAACGCTCCAAGTAAATTAACAACTTATTCAAGAAGCAATGCAGGTAGACCCAAAATACAAAACATCCCAGCCCTACCCGCTTCTTAAAAAAGTGCTCCACAAAATATGAAGCACTTCTCATGCTTTAAAACACAGACTAAGCCCTTATCAGAGACAAGTCTCAAGAGACTCGTCTTAAGAGATTTGTCTTAAGAGACTATCTGTTGTTACAAGCGTCTTTTAGTTTTTGACCAACTTTAAACTTAGGCTGCTTGTAAGCCGAGATTTGGATTGGATCACCTGTTCTAGGGTTACGTCCAGCTCTTGCTGCAACGTCGCTCACGCTGAAATTCCCGAAGCCAACTAGTGAGACTTCACCTCCTTCACCAAGAGCGCCAATAACTGAGCTGGTGAACATATCGATGGATTTTTCCGCATCTGCTTTTGTGCAACCATGTTTTGCGGCCATGAATGATACAAATTCTCCTTTATTCATAATTCTTTCTCCTTTAAAATTTAATTTATTAATTCGTTAATTAATTCAACATCGCTGATCTTAGCAGTTTCTATGCAAAATTATAGCAAAAAACACTGCATCAGCATATTTTTATGGGCAAGATGTCCACAAGATCACACTAGCTTTCGAGATAACTCCTCCGCTCTGCTTTCAAATGAAACAATAATTTTCTCAATAGCTAAAGAAAAAATCATACCCATAACTCCATCTAGTATCTTCGATTTGAATTCAAAATCAATAGAAAAACTGACTTCTGAGCCATTATTAACATTCTTTATGCTCCATTTATTCTCTAAATGTTTAAAAATTCCGGAAATAGCACGTACGCTCACCACATACCCATCATCCGTTTTGCTAGAGCGAACCTCGGAAACATACCCTTCCGAAAACCCTTTGAAATTAACGCCCAGCTCAGCGGTGATAAACTCATCATGACGCTCTAAAATACTAGCTTTATCACACCATGGTAAAAATTCAGGATATTGTTCTATCCCCATGATTATCTCGTGTATTAAATCTGCCTTATAGGGCACTAATCTTGTTTCTTGGAAGGAATTCATATGATCTCGCTATAGTATATTTTATATCAGCTCTAGTTGCTTTTGACGTGCCAGCCTCATCTTTTTAAAATCGTCCCCTGCATGGTAAGATGAGCGAGTCAGCGGTGAAGAAGACACCATTAAAAACCCCTTCGTTTTGGCTAATCTGCCTAAATAGGTAAATTCTTCAGGTGTGACATATCTATCAAGTTTCGCATGTTTTTTTGTTGGCTGCAGGTACTGACCGATGGTCATAAAGTCAACATCTGCGGCTCGAAGATCATCTATCACTTGCAAGACTTCCTCTGTTGTTTCGCCAAGGCCTAGCATAATGCCAGACTTAGTAAAGATCTCTGGATCTAGTTTTTTTACATCATTAAGTATTTTTAAAGAATGAAAATATCTAGCACTCGGACGAATAGTTTTATACAAAGAAGGCACAGTTTCAATATTATGATTAAATACATCCGGCTTGGCGGCAACAACAACCTCCAAAGCACCGTCTTTCTTTAGAAAATCAGGTGTTAATATCTCGATTGTGGTATTTGGCGCAGTTTTCCTGATCTCTTTGATACATTCTGCAAAATGCGCCGCGCCGCCATCTGGCAAATCATCACGGTCAACAGAAGTAACCACCACATGCTCAAGCCCCATCTTACCCACAGCAATCGCAAGACGCTCAGGCTCATGAGGGTCCAGAAGGTCAGGACGACCCGTTTTGACATTGCAAAATGCGCAGGCTCTCGTGCATACAGAGCCAAGAATCATCACGGTTGCGTGCTTTTTGCTCCAGCATTCACCGATATTCGGGCAAGCAGCCTCCTCGCAGACGGTGTTTAGCTTCAAATCCTTTATGAGCTTCTTAGTTTCCTGATATTCCTTAGAGTTTGGCGCTTTTACCCTTATCCAATCTGGTCTTTTTAATGTTGTTTCTTCAGTCATAGATCAATAATATGTGCATTTTTAGCTAAATCTTCAATGCCGACAATATCAGTTGTTGTGATGAATGTCTGCAGTTTACTGCTTGTTATATATTCTGAGAGGTGTTTTTTTCTCTCCTCATCCAAATGAATAAACAGCTCGTCCAGGAGTAATATGGGAGTTGTGTTGCTATTTTCCAACAAGGCTGCGATCGATGCTAGCATAATTGAGATAAGTAACGCCTTCTGCTCGCCCGTTGAACACAGAGCAGCTGGGGCGTTATGGGCTTTGTGAAAAACTAATAAATCGCTCTTATGAACACCAAAACTTGTCCTGCCGGAATAGGAATCTTTTTTACGACTAGCGGCAAGAGCGCCTGTATAATATTCTAAAAAACCCTCTGTATCCTGTTGATTTTCTACTAGTTTCATGACTTCAAGCTGCGCTTTTGGGAACTCAGTTTCTAACTTATCGATCGATTCTTGCATAAGAAAGGCGACCTCCCTTCTTGATGCATCAATGGCGCTTGCTTCTATTGCCATGTGCTCTTCTAACTTTGTAAGCCATGAGGCTTGCTCGTAAATATCTCCTTGCAATAAAGCTTGGTTCCTTTGGCGCATAAAATGCTCATATGCTTTGAGGTTTTTGGCATGTTTTGCGTCAAAATTATAAACTATGCGGTCTAAAAAGCGACGTCTTGCACTTGCGCCACCCAAGAAAAGTCCCTCCATTTGAGGGGTCAGCCAGATCACATTCAGCAGATTAGTCAGCTCGCTACCTGAGAGCTTCGAGCCATTATAATTGATTTTCCTGGACCGCTCATTCTCAGAAAAGGAGGTGCTTATCTCCGCTCGCCCCATTTTGCTTTGCAGATGAAAATTACTGCTCCAAGAATTATGAGTAAATTTGCAAATATCATCAAAATTCGCCGATTTCAGCCCCTTCCCTGGTGACAAGAACGACACAGACTCTAGAATATTAGTCTTCCCGCAGCCATTTGGGCCCTTGATGATATTCATTCCTTGCGCAAAATCTAAAGATAAATCGGCAAAATTACGATAATTGCCAAGCTCCACACTCTCAAGATAAACTTTTTTCATATCTGGCGCTAATTACTGATCTTTATTAGATTACTGGTCTTTATCATAAGTGATTTTTATCTTTTTAATAGTGCGAGGAGTCCTCTCCAGCACCTCTGCGATGATATTATCTGTGATATTCATGACCACCCCCTTTGCCGGAACATGGCCAGATTTAGCCATTAAAAGCCCACCTATTGTGATGAATTCATCGTCTGATTTTTTAAATTTCACGCCAAGAAATCTCTCAAGCTCAGAAACCTCAGCCCGCGCGCTTGTGACAAGCAGGCCGGGCTTGATTAGCTCGAAACTATTTTCGTTATGGTCAGTATCATGCTCATCATCGATTTCACCAACCAGCTCTTCTATGAGGTCCTCAATGGTCACAATACCATCCGTTCCGCCATATTCATCGACAACCACAGCTATGTGAGTGCGTTTTTTCTGCATCTGAGCCAGCAAATCGGCAAGCTGCAGCGAACATGGGGCAATAATATGTTTTCTGGTTAAACTCTTGAGATTAAACTCCCTGGAATTAGCAATCACCTCAAAGAGATCCTTTATATGCACAAACCCAACGATATTGTCTAATTCTTTTTCATAGATAAGCGTTCTTGTGTGAGTATGCTCAATCACGATCTTGCTCAGCTCCTGGAGCGTAACATCCGTGCTTGCGGAGATTATATCTGACCTTGGGATTAAGATATCTTCAACAACTTTTTCCGTGAACCCCTTGATATTCCCAGCTATTTGCCCCTCGCTCAGAGTTGTTGCAATATGCTTGCCTGTTGTGGTAGCAAGGCTGTTTTTTGCTATATGAGTTGCTTGCGATTTTAGCTTTATTTTTGATTTTACTTTTTCATAAAAGCTTTTGAAAGTTGACTTTAGCGATCTGGCTATTGCCCTGCTGGGGTCTTCTTCTCCTGATGGAGCTTCGTTGTCCGACGGTTTTGGCATAAATTTCTCAGATGGCTTGGGCATTTATATATCCTTTTTATTAATATGGAGACGCTATATTCAAGCTTTGCAGAAGCTCTGTCTCTAGAGTTTCCATGGCTTTTGCGTCCTCATCTTCTATATGATCATATCCGATCAGATGTAGTATAGCATGAATTAGCAAATGTGTGAAATGATCTTGAAAAGAAATAGATTTTTCTTGCGCCTCTTCCGAGATAATCTGATACCCAAACGCTACATCACCAAGAAAAACCTCACTGGAATCTAAATGTGTTTTATCTGCTTTATTTATTTTGTCTATATTTCGCCAATCAAGATCTTCATCTGGAAAAGAGAGAACATTGGTTGCCTTATCCTTTTCCCGAAACTCTTTATTCAGAGACTTCATTTTAGAATTATCAGTCAATAAAATTGACAGCTCAAATTCGCCCGATTGCGCAAAAGCAGGATATCTCGACAAAACACGCTCTGTGATTTCAGCAATAAACTCCTCATTCAGAAATGAGCGCTGCTCCCGGTCTTGAGATTCTCTGGCAATTTCGACGTTGATTTTCATGACTTACCCTAAATTGATTTTCATAATTTGCTCTAATATTATTAGATAATAACGCAAAACCACATTACTGAATGGTATCTTGCATCTCCCTGATTTTCTGGAGAATTGAGTTATTATATAGCAGGTTTGCAATCTTCTTTTTAATCCCAGCTATATGAAATTTAGGAGAAGTATATTTATCTTCCGGATGCCTGTGAAAATTATGAATCCCAAATCCACTTCTCTCTCTAAGATTTTTTATAACCATCTTTCTTTGCGGATTAGTTGCTACCAAAAATGTCAGCAATGCTTGATCATGCAAATGCAGCCTTAAGTTTTTATCTTGTAAATCAGGATCAAAAGGAGAGTCAGTTAAAAGATCTGGGTTTTCACATAATTTTAACCATTTTTTGATAAATTTTTTGCTCGATGCATTATTTTTAATAATCATGAAATCTGCCCAAATCTCTGGTGAGTTTAGTATTTTCTCATTTTTATCAATACCCAAAATAATCTGAGCCTCTTTTTTCATAAAAATACCCAAAGAAGGAATATGCCCATGGCTAGAGAAAATAATATCATACTCTTTGTCTAAAAATGGAATCAATGTTTCTGCTGGAGGTTTCGAAAAAACAATACCAGAATCTGCATAAATAATCACTGAATCTTCTGGTAATTGTTCCATTGTTTTCCAGATGAAGTAAGGTTTCCACAGCCAATAACCCGCTCCCCTTGGTTGTTCCAATGTTTTTTTATGTTTATTATAAAACTCCTCGTCGATATTGTGTCTTCCATAAAGATATATGTGCTCGATGCCTTTATTTATAGCGCTTTCTGCCAAGGTGAACTGATTCGACAAAAATACAGGCCTGCCAGCGCCATAAGAAACCAGGGCAGTAAGTGGTTTATATTCATACTCCCCTTGAGAAAGTTCATAGGTAGTTTTATTAACGGGAACTGTGGCAATATCAGTTTTTAATAGCACAAAATATAATGCGCCAATCCATGTAAGTAATAGGAGTACTAGGAATATAATTGCAGAGAATATAAACTTTTTCATAAAACAACAATAACAATTTAATTGCCCAGGATTATAAGCCACTGCCTGCATCTTGTAAAGAACAGATGGGAAAAAACTCAAAACTCCTTGCAATTAGCGCAATTAACTATACTGACTTAACTTTAAAATAGAAAATAACTTGATTTACAGCGGATTTTCTTCTAAAACATTTACGATCAAACATTTAAGAAGCTGCGGCGCTACGTGCGTAGTTTCTAGTACTAATTAAAAATAATTATAATATGACTGCTACACTTGAAGAAATAGCAAAATCCGACAAAATCAAAGAGCTCTATGACGAGATGCCTTATGCATCCTGTCCGTTTGACTATAACAAACCAGAGCATCTTTGCACGATTGCTACTTTATTTGGCATGAGCCCTCCTGCCCTTGAGAATGCTCGGATTCTTGAGCTTGGGTGTTCCGATGGTGGCAATTCATTCCGTTTTGCTGAGATTTATCCGAATTCATACACTCTTGGAGTAGATTTGTCTGAAGTGGAAATTAAAAATGGACAAGATATTCTCAGTCAGCTGAAGCTAAAGAATATGGAACTAAAAGCAATGTCCATCACGGATCTTGACGAATCTTATGGCAAGTTTGACTATATAATCTGCCATGGTGTTTTCTCTTGGGTTCCGGACTTTGTCAGAGATTCTATTTTAGAAGTGAGTAAGAAATTATTAACCGAGAATGGGCTGGCCTTCGTCAGCTATAACACCCTCCCCGGCTGGAATATGGTGAATACTGTTCGTGAGCTTATGCTGTATCATTCCGCTGGTTTTGATAATATTCAGGATAAAATCCTCCAGTCAAGAGCGGCGCTTAACTTCCTGCAAAGCTCCTTGGATGGTCAGGATACTCCGCATGCCAAATTTATGGGCGAAATGGCGAAACATATGTCCGAGCAAAAGGATTATTATCTGCGTCATGAATATTTGGGTGATGAGAATAAAGCATTTTACTTCCATGATGTTATAGATATGGTACGCGCGCATGGTCTTGAATATTTGGGCGATGCGGACATACAGAAAATGTATACTGGCACCTTGCCCCCAGAAGTTGCTGAGAAACTAAACTCTGCTGGTGATGTAGTTAAGGTTGGTCAATATATTGATTTCATTCAAAATACGCAGTTTAGGTCGACAATATTATGTCATCAAGGTGCTTCTATCATGCGTGATATCAGTGCAGATTTGCTTAAAAAACTATATTTTTATTGCACCATAACGTCAAAACCAACCGAGGAAGGGCTTGCACCCAATATAGTAGATGACAGCCATGTTAATTTTTATCTAGACAATGTAGAGTCAAACACTCTTGGCACCGCTTCTCCTGCGATAAAGGCTGTTTTTACAACATTTGCTCAAAACAGAGGAAATGCGCTTTCGTTTGATGAGCTTGCGGGCGGAGCGAATGCGCTTGTTCCGGAAGTTTCTTTAGAGTTAATTCAAGCTGAAATTTTGAATAATTTCATGCATTTGATATTCTCCGGGCATATAAAGATTATCTCAAACAAGCCGGCAAATATATATGAAATCTCTGATAAGCCAAAAATCAGCGCTCTTTCTCGTTTTCAAATAGACCGGCCAAGCACAGATGGCGTTTACTGGATTACAAATGCCTTAAATGCCATTGTGGCTTTTAAGATTCAGCATATAAAGCTCATTAAATCGCTCGATGGAACTAAAACTATTAAGCAGCTGCAAAAGCAAACGCTAGAAAGCTTCAAAAAAGGCGAGATAGTAGCTTCTGAAAATAACGAAAAAATCGAAGATGAAGCAAGGTTAAAACCAATCGCGGATAATTTGGTGAATAATACGCTAGGGGCTCTACGTCAGAATTTTTGCTTAATTGCATGATTTGTGTAAATCGTATGACTTGCAGAACTTGCTTAGACTATGTAACATATAACTAAGATTAATTAATAGGAAAAATACCAATGTTTATCGATAAAATTCCAGCAAAAACAAAAAATGGCGACTTCAATGTCATTATTGAAATTCCAATGAACGATAATCCTGTGAAATATGAGTTTGACAAAGAATCCGGCGCTATAATGGTTGACCGTTTCATGCAAGTTGCGATGTCGTATCCTTGTAATTATGGCTTTATTCCGCATACTCTATCTGATGATGGTGACCCTGCTGATGTGCTAGTAATGTCTCAACACCCTATCATTGCTGGTGCGGTAGTGAAAGTGCGTCCTGTTGGAGTTTTGATGATGGAAGATGAGTCCGGGATGGATGAGAAAATCCTTGCAGTGCCAATTTCAAAGCTGGATGTCACATTCGACTCTGTGAAGGATATTGGTGATGTTTCCGATATGTTAAAGCAAAGAATCCATCACTTTTTTGAGCATTATAAAAAGCTTGAGAAGAATAAATGGGTCAAGATTGTTGGATGGGAAAATGCAGAAAAATCACTGCAAATTATCGAAGAAGCGATCACTCGCGCAGGATGATTTTCTGCCTGCTGACCCAGAAGCTATGAACCAATACCCGGAAGGCTGAGAATATTCTGCGCTTTTAGAGATTTTTTAATCTAGATTAAAATTTTTGAATTAAAAAATAGATGAAAAAAGATCAAGAATAGTGAGTATTCTAGGCCTGGCAGCAAAAATTCCAAGGCTACCCGCAAAGCTTCCAAGCCCACCACTCCAAAACTGCATATATAAATTTCTGACAGCTCCTTGTTAAGCAATAACCCTTGTTAACTCCTAATTAAGGAGCTGTTTACTTATTTGGACAGAATAAAAAATATCACATTATTTTTTGATTAGGTTGATTTTAAGCTTTGATTTTCATCTTTTGTTAGTGTAATTTTTTCTGTTAAGCTACTATATATATTGAAGCTACGCGCCATATTGGCACGGGCCTGATATTTCTAGTTTTTTTTGAGTTAAGATATAGAAGCTTATGCCAGAGAAAAAAGATACTACCCAAGACGACATCAATCCGCATTTGAGAAGCAGATTTGAATTGGAAATGTCTTCTATTCTAGAAGATTTCTCCTCTGATCAAGATCTGGACAAATCTATGGAGAGAATTTTTCAATGCAGCAATACGCCAGATGAGCTGGAGTCTAAACTCACTATTCTTCTTTCAAAATATGCAGAGAATCTTGTCTCTCAAAAAGAAATGCAAGCCACTCATGAAATTCAAGATGTAGTGCAAAGAGAAATCACAAAATTTTGCTGCAATCTGACTTGTAACTTGGGCAAAGGAGAGACTCATTCTAGCCGTGACTCTTTAGATAAGAGATGCATTTTAACTATAGAATCTAGAAAAAATCTACAGCGCGAGATCCAGAATTTTACCATCTATCTGCTATATAAGGTTCTGAATCCCAAGCGTATTTCTGGTGAGACTGCGAAAGGTAATTATATTAATAATTTAATCGCGCGGGGTAAAAATGTAGCTGGCAAATATACCGGAGGCCAAGAAAAAGACCTGAAAAAATATACTGATAGAGAAATCAATGCCATGCAAAAACAAGCAGCCCTAGCCAGGAAAGGGAGTTTTAGCCGGTAAATTTATCCTTGATTCAAAATCTTACTTAACTAACAAATCCCTCTCTAACCTGAAATCATTATCTTTATTTATAATATTCCGGTAGATTTGCAAATGCTCCAAGGATCTTTGCATATAATTTCTGGTTTCTGGAAAAGGAAATAGTTCCAGCCAGTCAACCACCTGTCTTAATGTTTTCATTTTCCTAGGGTCGCCATAGATTTTCAGCCTTTTATTCAGCTTCGGCGGGCCTGCATTATACGCCGCCATCGCAAGCACATAAGAACCGCTATATTGTTTGACCAGTTGCCCCAAATAATTGCTTCCAAGCCTCATATTATAGTTAATATCCGTGGTGAGTTTAGAGATTCTGCAACGAATCTTAATGCTTCGCGCAGTCATGCATGCGGTAGGTTCTATAAGTTGCATCAACCCCATGGCTTTTGCGCTGCTGATGGCACGCTTATCAAACACAGATTCTTGCCTGATAATGCTATATATTAACGGAGTCTCAAGAGGAAATTTCGAGACTTTATAAGGGGTCGGATATGCATGATTCTTGATGAATACGTGCTTTCTAACAGCTGCCTTTGCTGCCCAAACCATGTAATGTATGTTCTTTGCTTTTTTCAGCGCAGTAACCATATTCATCACTTCTGCGGTATTTTTACACCCAGAGACTGCTGCATCGATATATTTTTCAGACAAGCTATTAGAACCATACATAGTTACAATCTGGGTAGCTCTTGCGATTTCATGGTTTTTCAAATAGGCTAATGATGATTTTTTATATTTCTCAAGATTAATAGCAGGCGGAAGGTGCATTTTTGCTCTTTTGAGCTCGACCATTGCTATTTGCCCATAGAAAGTATAGGGATATTTATCTGCAGCGAGATTATATAATCTTTGTGCTTTTTCAATATCTCGCCCTTTTTCATGCGCCCTACCCAGCCAATATATCCCTCTTGATTTGCTGATTGGGGTTTTCACAACGCGATTAAAATTGCGAAAATGCTTTAATGCAAGCTTTGAATTCTTCAAGAAACTAAGGGCGATCCAGCCAGAAAGAAACTCTGCGTCGCTTCTATTGCCTGCATTCACGGTGAAATGACCAGAGGCAATTTTGTAAGCATCGCGATATCTTTTTTTCTCAAGAGACTCACGCGCTAAATAAGATTGTAACGCCCAGAATCTACCTGCATATCTTTTGTCTGATTTTACCATCTTAATCAGCTTGTCTATTTTCGAGGCAGATGGTGGTTTGGTTTTTTTCGAAGAAAGATAGCGATAAACTAGCCCTGGAGTGTAGTATTTCGCAGAAACTCGGCGGAAAAAACGCTCTGCTTTTTTCTTTTTTTGCACAAAAGCAATCTGAGCATTGAAGGATTTTTTATAGCCAGGACTAACAAGATGCAAACTCCTCTTGGCTGCAGATACGTTACCCTCCCAAAGGTCATTATCGATCTTGCGCACGTGATCATTTTCCGTTAGATGCTTCTTAAACTTTTTGTAATATTCTCTCTGGCCTTCTGCTTTAAAGCTCCCATAGCGCCATCCATTTTTTATTATAGTGCTAAGCTTATCCGGATTTTTTTCATAAAAACTAGCTGTAAGCGCATGATATTTATACCCTCTTCCAGTTAGCGGCCTGTTTCTTTTAAACCAATTGGCAAGAAGTTTTTTGTCAGTATTTTCCTCAATGCGTCCCTCCAGTCTCAGACGAAGGAGATAATTTTGCGGCCATCTGGGATTCGCTCGCAAGAATTTTGCGATATCTTCGAAGCTGTTTTTTTTATATTTATTATCCAAATATTGCTGAGATAAGACGATTTTTCCCAATGCCGGATCGCCGATTTTGCTGGCGAGTTTATATGATTTCTCCCATTTATGTTGCTTCATTAATTTAAATAGCTTGGATTTGCTGTTCTCTTTAGCAAAAGACAAATTGCAATTTAAACAAATCATCAAAATGATTGACAATAACGAAAGAATTCTCATAATCTAGGGCATCAACAATATTTACACAGGCCTCACATATTATGAATAGAGCATTTATTTTCCCCGGTCAAGGGTCTCAGAGCATTTCTATGGGTAAAGATTTTTATGACTCCGAGCAATCAGCAAAACAAGCATTCCAGTCTGTTGACGATGTGCTTGGATATTCTCTAACTGACATCATCTTTAATGGAACATCCGCAGAACTTGCTATCACTACGAACACGCAGCCAGCCTTAATGGTAACTTCGATGGCTATCTTGAGAGTTTTGGAAGAAAAATCAGGCAAGAAAATAGATCAGCTCTGCAAGCTAGTAGCCGGCCATTCCCTGGGTGAATATAGCGCATTATGTGCAAGCGGCGCTCTGAGCCTTGAGGATACGGCTAAATTACTACAAATAAGAGCCTCCTCCATGCAAAAAGCCTCCCCGAAGGGTGAAGGGGGTATGGCTGCATGTATTGGCATTGGCCGCGCCGCCCTGCAGGATATGATGGGTAGCTTGATCAGCGAGGGTGTGTGCCAGATTGCAAATGACAATGTCGAGGGTCAAATCGTAATTAGCGGACATGAGGAGAATATCGACCACATGATTGCCTGCTTGAAGGATACTGGTTATAGAGCCATCAAGCTGAATGTCAGCGCTCCTTTCCATTGCAGCTTGATTAAAAACGCTGAAGAGCCGATGAGAGCAGCTTTGGATAACGCAACATTCAACGCTCTGCAAGTGCCGATTATTTCTAATGTCTCCGCAGAGCTTGTGGATGATACGGATGTGATTAAGCAAAATCTTGTCACTCAAATTTGCGGCACTGTTCGTTGGAGAGAAACTATGGATAAAATGGCTGCTATGGGAATATCCGAACTCGTTGAAATTGGTTCTGGTAGAGTTCTTGCGGGGCTTGCTAAAAAATCTCCTCATGAGTTTACTGTCCATAATATTGCCTCTATGGAAGATTTATCTAAATTTTTAAGAAGCTACGAAGTAAGCTAGAATATCTCGTATTTTTAGAGATTTTTTAATCTTTTAATCTAGATTTAAATTTTTAAATTAGAATATTGGGTATATTTTAGTTCAAAAATTTAAATCTAGATTAAAAAGATTAAAAATATGGGATATTTTAGGCCTGTGGATGTAGCTTTTTAGAACCTTGAACTGGGCATGTATACAGGGATTGCTTACTCAACTTGAAAAAAACGTGAAAAAAATATAAAAAAAAATTGTTTTTTTACTAGACAATCCTTTTCTTCGCTGTTAAGATCAACCTTAGGTATGTAGGTCATCTGCACTACCTAGCTCAGGGTTGGTTTGTTTAGTTCTTCCCTTCTAAACATATCCTACCTCTGCGTTTTAGTTAGAGTCTGAGAAGGACGGATATTGGAAACAGCGCGGGTACACTTACCTTTCCCGATTGATTCAACAACTTCGCGTTGTTTCCTTTATTTTGTCCTTCTTTTTTAATCTAAATTTGAACTCTCGGAAGTTTTTTACACCCATAATTTTTATTTCTCATAGCTCCCACAATAATATTAAATATCATTGATAAGGTCTGAATTTTCGTATATTATCAACCATGTTGAAGTTTATTTAGAATATATTTAGATCAAGGAAAAGTCGCTATGGGATTAGATATCAAGGCTCCAGAGAATGTTATTTTAAAACCGATAATCACCGTTTTTGGCGTTGGTGGTGCCGGCGGGAACGCTGTTAATAACATGATAAAATCTGGTCTTAAAGGTGCAAATTTTGTCGTAGCAAACACAGATGCGCAGGCTCTGACCCATTCCGAGGCTTTAAACAAAATTCAGCTCGGCGCCACCTCAACGAAAGGCCTGGGGGCTGGGGCGTCTCCGGAAGTTGGGAAGAAGGCCGCCCTTGAGTCCGAGTCTGAAATTCGCTCATATTTAGAGGGAAGCAACATGCTATTTATTACCGCCGGAATGGGCGGAGGAACGGGGACAGGCGCCTCACCTGTTATTGCAAAAATCGCCAGGGAGCTTGGAATCCTAACAGTTGGCGTGGTGACTAAGCCTTTTTTGTTTGAAGGTTCCAGGCGGATGAGAGTTGCCGAAAAAGGCTTAGCTGATCTGCAAAAGGAGGTTGATACTTTAATCGTTATTCCCAATCAAAACCTCTTCCGCATTGCTAATGAGAACACGACTTTTCAGGAAGCTTTTGAAATGGCCGATGAGGTTCTGCATGCTGGCGTTCGCGGTGTGACGGACTTGATCACCTCTCCGGGTCTGGTGAATCTTGACTTTGCCGATATCGAAACTGTCATGGGCGAAAAAGGAAAAGCGATGATGGGCACGGGCGAGGCGAGCGGCGAAGAACGCGCCATCAAAGCAGCCGAACAAGCAATTGCCAACCCATTGCTCGACCAAAACTCTATGTGCGGTGCATCCGGCGTGCTGATCAACATCACGGGCGGCAAGGATATGACGCTTTACGAAGTTGATAGTGCTGCTAACCGCATCCGCGAGGAAATCGGCGATATTGATGCAAATATTATCTTCGGCTCAACCTTTAACCCAGAATTAGATGGAATCATCCGAGTTTCCGTAGTGGCAACAGGAATCGAAGGTACAGGATTAACCCATAAGAACCGGGAAGAGGAAGAAGCACTCGAAATAGCTAAAAATCAACAGGTTACACGACAAACGCAAGAAGATCAAGCTGAAGGCAATCTATCTGGAAGGAATTTAGCCGAAGGAAATCCCGCTAGCGAAGAATTTGCTTCAGGGGGTGTTGCAAGCGTTTCTGTTTCAGACGTTCAGCCTCCTTCTTACAATGAATATGACGATAAAATCTCTGAAGGCGAGGCGGAACTGCAAAAAAAACTAGAGCAGCTCGCCCGGCAAATGGATTGGAACAAGCATCAGCAAATTTCAGAAAACCCGCAAAGCTCAGCCCCCTCCCCGGCTCCGCTCCCAAGAAAGCCCTCTCTGCTACGCCGCATGTGGAATTCGCTAAAAGCTGCTGATTCTGAGGCCGTGCCTCATGCTCACACCCCAAACAGCGAGCAAGCTGCAATGCAAAACCAAGCGGACAAAACCCCAGAAATCCAGGAAATCCCCCGCTTCCGAAAAGAGTAGAGAATCTGGTGGAAGATTGAGAAAGCTATGAAGATTAATTCCCAAAAATCCAGTAAGCAAACTCACAAATATATTAAGCATATCGAGCTTGCACCATATAACCCAGACTGGCCGAAGCTTTATGAATCTGAGGCAGCGAGGATCAAACAAGCTCTGGGGGATAACTATATTGCTATTCATCATGTGGGTTCAACATCGGTTCCAAGTCTGATCGCAAAGCCCAAAATAGATATTATCGCTGTTGTTGTAGATCTGCAAAGGAGCATCAAAACATTAGAGCAAATAGGCGCGGAATATCGAGGGGAATATAACATTCCTGGGCGTTATTTCTTTAGAAAACGAGGGGGTATTGATGTTAATCTTCATGGCGATATTGACGTTAATCTTCACATATACGAAAAAGACCATCCGGAAATCGAGTTAAACCTTATGTTTCGGGATTATCTACGCACACACCCCGCTGCTCGTGATCAATACGCGCTTTTGAAACAGAAACTTTTGCAAGATAAGAGTTCTTTTGAGAAAAATCACCGCACATTCACAGAATATACTATGAGAAAAGGTGATTTTATTCGTGAAATATTAAAGGATGCTGGGTTTAGCTCCGTGCGGATAATCAGATGTAGCGATCAAACTGAATGGAGCGCTGCAAAGAAATTGCGCAAACAATATTTTACCAACATAAAATCAAACGACCCAAACGATCTAGAATCATGCTACCTAAACGCCCAAAACGCTCCAAGTGCACCAGCCGCAAGAAGGGCTTTCATGGACGAAGATGAGCATCTTGCCCTCTATAAAGGGCCTGAGATTATTGGTTATTCGCACATTCATCTGCCAGGCAACAACAAGCCAGTGATTCGCATTCTTATAATCGATGAAAATCACCACGGGCAGGGTTTTGAAGAAAAGTTTTTAACTCTCATCCGCGAATTTATTATAGCTAGCTGAGAAGAAGTAGAGCCTCTAATTTTATTATGCCGATATTATGCCGATAAATTGCCGATAAATCAAGTCGTTTATCTATTTTGTTAGAAACTATGAAGCGAGGCTGGCAGCCCTAGAATTTCTCGGCGTTATTTACAAAAATTAATTCTTGACGGGGGCGGAAATATTGTGTATCTTCCGTACCTAGCCAAACAATTATATAGGTTAGACACCAACACTCATGACGGATATTTCGGGAAGCAAACAAACCAGCAGCAAATCTTCTGAAATACCCTTATCACCCCTTTCGAAATATGCAAAATTCTTAGATTATATTTGGCCGATTGAGCGTGCTGAATTGCCTAAATTTCTCTCGATTACTCTTTTGATGTTCTGCATTCTCAGTATCCAAAACCTGATTCGCGCAATGAAAGATAGTGTTATTAATACTATGATTGGGGTGGAAACATCGTCTTTTCTGAAGTTTTGGGGAGTGATGCCAGCTGCGATTTTGATAACTATTATATATGTGAAGCTCGTCAGCGTCATGCGCGGGGAGAATATATTTTACCTAATGATGTCTAGTTTCCTCGGATTCTTTTTATTATTTGCATTTTACCTATTCCCTAACCATGAAATGATTCATCTTAATCCGGAAACTACGCAAGCTTTGATTGCTAGCTATCCGAATTTCAAATGGTTTATTTTATTGCTTTCAAATTGGAGCTTTTCTTTGTTCTATGTGATTGCTGAATTATGGCCAAGCGCTGTGTTTGCTTTGCTTTTTTGGCAGTTTGTTAACAAAGTCACCACGGTTGAGGAGTCGAAAAGATTCTACCCCATATTCGGTCTTCTTGGTCAGACGGGGTTGTATTTATGCGGTACGTTTTTGGCCAATTTGCTGGTGATAAATACATATTTTACTGATTTATTCACTCTGGAAGAGAGTCAAAGCGTCGTCTCTATTAAAATCGTAATGATATTAGTTGGGATCCTTGGGGTAGTGGCTCTTGCTACATTTTGGGTTTTGAATCATAAAATTCTAGACATATCAACCACTGAAAATCTGCAATTTAGGGTGAAAAAGAATCAAATCACTCTGAAAGAAAGCCTGAAAATTATTGTTCAATCTCGTTATATACGATTAATTGCTACGCTTCTGGTGTGCTATGGGATAGCGATTAACCTGGTTGAAGGGCCTTGGAAAGCGGGCGCTTTGAAGGTCTACACGACCCCCACCGAATGGGCGGCGTTTACTGGGAATTATTTAAAATATACCGGGGTATTGACTGTTTTGTTCACAATCATTGGTTCGAATTTAGTCAGGAGATTAGGCTGGTTTTCTGCTGCGATAATCACGCCTATTATGGTGCTTGTAACTGGTCTTGCGTTCTTCTGTATTGCTAACTTTAAGTTTTCCGAGACATTAATAATAATGTATTTCTCCTTCTCGGATCCAGTTATGTTAGCGATTGTAATTGGCGCGATGCAAAATGTGCTGAGTAAATCGAGTAAATATACTTTGTTTGATTCGACAAAAGAAATGTCCTATGTTCCGCTTGACGACCAGCTTAAAACCAGGGGTAAGGCTGCGGCCGATATGATTGGAACCAAGCTTGGGAAATCCGCAAGTGCCCTGCTCACATCGCTTATCTTTGTGATCATACCGACGGCCACTTACGCCTCGATTTCTACGTTCTTAATGTGGATATTTATAGGGATTTGCGGTGTGTGGATTTGGGCAGTTATAGAACTGAATAAAGAATATAAAATCGCCTGCAAAAACAAAGGTGACGAAACGATTTATTAAGTTTAAGCTTATGCTATTAAAAAGCTACCCGCGTAAGCTTGGAATAACGCACGTAGCTTCTTAAAGCTTCTTATATTTTTTAGAGATTTTTGGTGTTCATATGACAAACTCATTACCAATTTTATACAGCTTTCGTCGTTGCCCTTATGCTATGAGAGCGCGCATGGCTCTGCATTACAGCGATATTGCATATGATTTGCGGGAAGTTGATTTAAAGAACAAGCCCCAGGCGATGCTTGATATTTCTCCAAAAGGCACAGTTCCCGTATTGCAACTTACCTCCGGTGAAATCATAGAGGAAAGCTTGGAAATTATGCATTATGCCATTGCTCAAAACGACCCGGAATCTATCTGCGCAGTTTCAAAAGAAACGGATTTAGAGATCCAAGTCCTCATCCAAAAAAACGACATAGAATTTGCAAAGCTTCTTCGCAAATATAAATATTTCGAAAAGCATAAAGAAGAGACGCAAGAATCCTATCGCAAGCAAATCGAAGATTTATTTTTAATAAAATATGAAAACATGCTGGAAGGGAACGACTTTCTGTTTGGCAAAAAATCTCTTGCAGATATCGCAACCCTCCCCTTCATCCGCCAATTTGCTTTGGTTGACGAGGATTGGTTCTTTGAGAGTAGGTATAAAAACCTTATTCGTTGGCTAAATAGCTTCATCTGCAACGAGAATTTTAAATCGGTCATAATGGCAAAACACCCAACTTGGAAAGAAAGCAGTTGCTAATAAATTACGTCCGCAGGCTTTAAAAGCTACGTGCGTACCCTAAGGGTATTTTATGCCTGCGGACGTAGCTTCTTAATGTTATTAATCTAGAATGTTACCCATATTCTGGGCCCGCTTATAGCTTTTCTTAAAAACCATTAAATCCACGAGTGGCAAACCACTTGCGGTAAGCCACTTGTGGTAAGCCACTTGTGGTAAGCTACTCGTGGTAAGCCACTTGTGGTGAACCATCCATAGCTAAAACTGGTCACTTGCTGATGGCTGCTTTGAATTTGTCGGTATCTTTATCTGCTAGGAGCTTGATGCTTTCTTCGAGCTTGGTTAGTTGCTGCATTATGGAGATTTCTTCGCGGGCGCCAAATTTGCCGAGAACATAATCAGAAACATCGTGGTTTGGGTTTTCGGGGCGTCCTATGCCAACTCTTATGCGGTGATAATCTTTGCCGATTGCGCTGTCGATTGACTTTAAACCGTTGTGACCGCCCGCGCCGCCGCCTAGTTTGTATTTTGTTTTCTCTAATAAAACATCGATATCGTCATGTATGACTATGATGTCACTTATTGGGATATTGTAAAAGGATTTGATCTTTTGAACAGAAATGCCAGAAAGATTCATGTAAGTATTTGGCTTGCATAATATAATCTTACCGAGCTCGCATTCCCCTGAGGCGATGTCTGCGTCGAATTTAGATTTAGTGCTCCAGTCAAGATTATAGCGGTCAGATATTAAATCGACCGCCATAAATCCTACATTATGTCGCGTGTTTTGATATTTAGTGCCCAGATTCCCAAGCCCTACTATCAATAACATATTACTTAGCTTCTTTGGAATCTTCAGCCTTTGCAGCATC
Organism: Rickettsiales bacterium; assembly: GCA_002402195.1. GTDB lineage: Bacteria > Pseudomonadota > Alphaproteobacteria > Rickettsiales > Rickettsiaceae > Megaera_A. The sequence continues at coordinate 46,298 of NVVL01000006.1, forward strand.
GCCGCCACCTTCTGCAGGTGCGCCGTCATCATCGCCAAGATCGTCAGACTTGCCCCTCTTACCAATGATAGATGCGATCACAAAATTTGGATCCCCAAGCAATTTAGCGCCCTTTGGAAGTGGTGCATCTTTTGCTTGAATTGAGGCACTGATTTCCAGTTCGCTTGTGTCAATTTCAATGCTTCTAGGAAGGTTCGCAATAGGGCAGAGGATAGTTATTAATCTTCTTGCAGTATTAAAATATCCACCTCTCTTGATTCCTACACAAACATCTTTGTTAGTATAAACAACAGGAACCTGCATTTTTTGCATTTCTTTTTCCAAGAATACGAAATCCGCATGACGCACCATTTCTGTAGTTGGGTGCAATTCTATTGCTTTTGGAAGAACTGTGTATTTTTCTTTTCCAATCCTGAACTCAATAAGCTGTGAGATATATTGAGGCTTTCTGTAATATTTAGTAAGCTCCTTCTCTTGCACAGATAGTGAAACAGGCTTTTTACCAGCGCCATAGATCGTAATTGGTACCATTCCTCTTTTTCTTAGAGCTCTTGATGCTCCTTTTCCAAGTTCTTTGCGTGCTTCTGCAGTAAGTGCTAGTATTTCACTCATTTTTTATCTCCAAATTTATAGGTCTTAATTTCTGGCCGACATTACATGAGCGACCTTATTCAATGGCCGTAATATATAGTTATATCACTGATAATTCAAGAAGTTTTTAGAGATTTTTGCAAAACTTGTATTAAACTTGCCTTAATCTTGTATTAATATGGAGCTAATTAGTAGAAAAACCAAAACTTTATGTGGATTGATAAAGCGAATATTGCTATAGTCTATTTCCAAAAAGAGGGGCGGAAATTTATGCGCCTATTATAACAAATAACATTTATTCATGGCAATATTTAGCTTAGTTTTTTTTAAGGTATTATCCTCCCTACTCAGCGTGCTGATGGGGTTTTTGTCTGGGAAATATTCTGATGTTCAGAAGGAAAGCATAGCCTCCCTACTCTTCTTTTTCGTAGCTCCAATAGTCTTCTTCGCAATCCCAACAAGTGCAAATTTGACAATAGAATCGCTCGGAATCACACTGCTTACATTTTCTCTTTGCACTATGCTTGGTTTTTTTAGCTATTGGCTTTATGGCAAAGTATGGCAAGATTCACACAGAAATATCCTAGCGCTCTCAGCCGGGACTGGTAATGGTGGTTATGTTGTGCTACCAATTGCGACTGCTTTGTTTGATGACCATACATTAAGTATATTCGCGCTTGGCTTGATTGGGATTTCAATATATGAGGCCTCGATCGGTTGTTATTTTTGCGCAAGGAGCATGGGAACTTTCCGTCAGAGCGTTCTTCGCGTTGCTCGCCTGCCGCTTCTTAATGCGTTCTTCCTTGGATGTTTGATGAGTCTTTCGGGGTTTCATCTTCCAGATTTCTTTGATGAGTTTGTGAATAATATGAAAGGAGCATTTTCCATACTTGGAATGGTGGTGATTGGGCTGGCGCTTTCGAATATAGAAAAATTTAAATTCGATATGAAGTTTACTTCCGCCGCATTTGCTAGTAAGTTCTTGTTCTATCCGATTTTATTTAATGCGTTTATATTGTTAGATAAATATGTTTTAGGATGGTATGATGTGAACGACTATAATGCGCTGCAATTATTATGCATCGCTCCAATGGCAACGAATACCATTGTTTTAGCGTCTCTTTATAAAATACATCCAGAGAAAGTCGCAACAGCAGTCTTGCTTTCTCTGCTATTTGTTTTACTATATATGCCTGTTATGGCTACGCTCTTTATAGAAGGGGTTGTGGTTTAAATAATCAAAATGGAGTGTACAAAGATATGACAAAATCAACAACGATTAAGACTAAATTTTTAGTAATAGGCTCAGGTCCTGCGGGTCTGACTGCAGCAATTTATGCAGCGCGCGCTGCAATGGAGCCAACCCTGATTCACGGAATGCAACCTGGCGGGCAGATGACAATCACCACAGATGTTGAGAATTATCCAGGCTTTGCAGAAACCATCCAAGGCCCTTGGCTGATGCAAGAGATGGAAAAACAAGCCGAGAAGGTAGGCACAAAATTAGTGCATGATTACGTTGAGAGAGTTGACCTCTCCAGCCGTCCGTTCAAAGCCTATACTTCCTCTGGTGATGTGTATGAGGCAGAGAGCATGGTTGTGTCCACAGGGGCTCAGGCAAAATGGTTAGGGCTGCCATCTGAGACTAAGTTCCAAGGGTTCGGAGTTTCCGGATGCGCCACTTGTGACGGGTTTTTCTTTAAGGGCAAAGAGGTCGTTGTGATCGGTGGTGGGAACACGGCTGTGGAGGAGGCTCTATATTTGACGAATCATGCGAGTAAGGTGCATCTAGTTCATCGCAGAGACTCATTGAAGGCTGAGCGTATTTTGCAAGATCGTTTGCTTAAACATGAGAAAATATCGATGATTTGGGATAGTACTCTGGAAGAAGTCGTTGGAACTGAGGATCCGAAATCTGTCACTGGGGTTCGTTTGAAAAATATTAAGACCGGCGATGTAACCGAACTTCCTTGCGAGGGGGTGTTTATTGCGATTGGGCACAAACCTAACACAGATTTATTTAAAGATCAGCTGGATATGGATAAGGAAGGGTATCTGATAACGCAGCCAGGCTCCACGGCAACAAACATCCAGGGTGTGTATGCAGCTGGGGATGTGCAGGATAAAATCTATCGTCAAGCAATCACAGCGGCCGGAACTGGTTGCATGGCGGCACTTGATGCGGCTAAATTTCTGGATGGCGAATAAATTATGTCAAAACCAGAAGGAATCATAACGGAAGACTCTCTTACGCGAACATTACCTGCCAATTTCCGCGCAGAACAAATGTTGCTGGGTGCTGTGCTGATTAATTCAGACTTAACGGAGCAGGTTAACGAGTTTTTAAAGGCTGAGCATTTTCACGAGCCTTTGCATCAGAAGATCTATAAAGGGATAGAAACATTGATCGAAAAAGGCCTGAGCGCCACGCCGATCACGGTTAAATCTATGCTGGGGAATGACCCTCTTTATATCGAAGCAAAAGGTGATGAATATTTAATCAAACTCACGACAATTGCGATGGTGGTGATTAATCCTCGTGATTATGGGAAAATCATTTATGAGCTGGCTATTAAGCGGCATCTGATCGCTATCGGGGAGGATATTGTTAATGACTCATATAATTCAACATTAGAACAAACAGCCTCCGAGCAGCTGGAACAAGCCGAAGGCAAGCTATATCAGCTTGCAAGTGAGGGGATGGTCGATAAAGGCTTTGCCCCGTTGAAAGATTCTGTTGCAGACTCCATGGCAAGCATCAACCGAGCAATGAAGAATAGTGAGCATATAACCGGCATTTCAACAGGGCTTATAGATTTGGATACGATGCTTTCTGGTTTTCATAAGTCTGATTTAGTGATCATCGCGGGTCGCCCTTCTATGGGTAAAACCGCATTTGCGATCAACTTTGCTCTGAATGCTTGCAAGGCTCTTAGAAGACGCACCAAGGAAGGGGAAAAGCCACCATCTGTTGGGTTCTTTTCTCTTGAGATGTCGTCAGAGCAGCTAGCTGCAAGGCTCCTTTCCATGATGGCTCGGGTTGATTCGACTAATCTCCGCAATGGGATGGTAAGTGAGGAACATTATAATGACCTCCGAAAAGCATCGGCTGAACTATCTGAAATGCCATTTTTTATTGACGATACTCCCGCTCTTTCGATTGCGTCTGTGCGGGCGAAGGCCCGGAAGCTTAAGCGTAAGAATAATCTGGGCATCATTTTTATAGATTACCTGCAGCTTTTGAGAGGAACAGGGAAGTCGGATAATAGGGTTTTGGAGATATCGGAGATCACTCAAGGTCTTAAAGCAATTGCCAAGGAGCTGGATATTCCGGTTATTGCCTTGTCTCAGCTCTCCCGGGCAGTGGAGCAACGCCCGGATAAACGACCTATGCTTTCTGATTTGCGTGAGTCTGGGTCTATTGAACAGGATGCGGATGTTGTGATGTTCTTGTACCGCGAGGAATATTACCTGAAAAGATCAGAACCACCATCATCTGACCCTAAATATGCCGCGTGGCAAGAGAATTTGGATAAATTTCATAATATCGCCGAGATATTAATAGCAAAGCACCGTAATGGAGCGGTTGGGAATGTGCGTCTTCATTATCTTGAGCAATTCTCAAGCATTGGTAATTTGGACAAGGCACGCATGCAAAATTTTTAAGCATTAATATTTTTAAGTATGATAACAATCAAACCCATTATATTCGGCGTTGCTGGAACATCCCTTCTTCCGGAAGAGGCTCAGCTATTTCGGGACTATCCACCTGCGGGCTTTATATTATTTTCTCGCAATATTGAGTCAAAAGCTCAGCTAACCAGCTTGACTCGGTCGCTGAAAAACCTGTATACGGAAAGGGATATCCCCATCTTTATCGACCAAGAAGGCGGGCGCGTGGCTAGGATCAAGCCGCCTATTGCAAGTAAGCTATACCCAACTGGGAAGTATTTTGCAGATCTGTATGATGTAGATAAATCGCAAGCAAAGGACGCCATTTGCGCCAATTATGCGGCAATAATGTCTGAGTTAAAGGAGCTTGGAATAGACTCCCCTTGCGCGCCTGTGTGTGATATATTATATGCCGGGGCAAGCGATGTAATTGGTGATCGATGCCTTGGTGCGAATGCTGACAAGGTCGTGGATTTGTGTAAATCTGCCATTAGCGGCATTGATAAATCGTCCGGAATTCCCTTCATCAAGCATATTCCCGGCCATGGCAGGGCGACGGTGGATAGCCATCATGATTTGCCTGTCGTAACAACCCCTCTTGCAGAGCTTGAGAGTACGGATTTTAAAGTGTTTAAGGAGCTCTCTGGCGAGGGGGTCTGGGGGATGACGGCGCATATTATATATACCGCGCTGGACGATTCCGCGCCCGCTACTTGCTCCCGGATAATGATTGACTATATACGCTCTGAAATTGGTTTTAATGGCGTGCTCGTATCTGATGATATCGGTATGTATGCTCTGCACGGGGAGGTTGGGCAGAAACATTCGGCTATAAAGAAAATACTTAAAGAGTTAGAGAATATAGCGGAGACTAAGAATATAGAAGATATAGAAGACTTAGAGAAAATTAAGGTCTATAATAAAAAATTAGAGGAAATAAATCCAGAATTCCTTGAAAGTCTCGCAAAAGTGACTAGAATGAGTTTAAGCGCAGGTTGTGACCTCATTCTGCATTGCAGCGGTGATATCCAGGAAATGCGGGCAGTATGCGAGGCGCTATAATTAAATATAATAAATATATAAGGAAATAAATA